>DATCVB010000022.1:0-46448 GCA_036567185.1 Methylotenera sp. | reverse complement strand
TTTGCTTAATTTTAACCATTTCATAAAGACACGGGAAATTTCAATGAGTGACGCACAACTTGCCGATTGGCGCAATCTAGCGCTAACCTTAGAAACAGAAGTTAATAAAGTAGTGGTGGGTCAGCAAACGCCCGTGCGCTTAATTACCACTTCAATTTTTGCACGTGGCCACGTGTTACTTGAAGGTGACGTTGGCGTTGGTAAAACAACTTTGTTACGTGCATTTACACGCGGCATTGGCGGCGGCTACCAGCGTATTGAAGGCACCATTGACTTGATGCCAAACGACCTGGTTTACCACACTTACCTTGGTGAAGACGGCAAACCTCACGTTAGTGCGGGCCCATTGCTCATGTCAGGCGAGAACCTGTCTGTATTCTTCTTCAATGAAATCAACCGTGCGCGCCCGCAAGTACACTCACTGCTACTGCGTGTAATGGCTGAACGCAGCCTTTCTGCATTTAATGCCGAACATTACTTCCCGCACATGATCGTGTTTGCCGACCGTAATCAGGTTGAAAAAGAAGAAACTTTCGAAATCCCATCGGCAGCACGTGACCGTTTCATGATGGAAATTCCTATTGTGGTGCCAAATGACGATGACATTATGGAAGCACTGGTATTCGATACCAAGTTCCATAACGTAGATGCGCTGGTAGATACAGTTAAGCCTGATGTGCTCCAATTTGATGAACTGAACGCATTCTCCGGCATTCTGCAAGGCAGCATTGAAGCTAGCGACACACTGAAAAAATACGCACTGAATCTATGGAAAGCAACCAAGGCGCCGCTGGACTACGGTGTAAAAGTATCCGGCGTCGATATGAATCGCCTGGTACTTTCAGGCGCAAGCCCACGTGGTATGAGCATGATGTTACGCGCCGCACGTGTGAACGCATGGCTGAACAACCGCACTGCTGTGCTGCCGGATGACATCCACGCAGTATTCCATTCAACGATTGCGCACAGACTTGTGTTCAGCCCGGTTTATGAAATGCGCCGCACTGAAATTGCACGTGAGATGCTATCAGGCATTATTAATGCAGTTTCTGCACCTTAGTTAATCAATTCTCGATGCCAATGAGTTCGCTCAAAAATTCATTTTTATGGAACAAAGTGCTAGGAGGCACGGAGCGAATGACGCAGACATATCGTTTGTATAGGCAAGGAATGAGCGAGTACACGACAACGCAGCTTGTCCATAAAATGGATTTTTTATGATTGAACCTATCAAATCTTTTGATTACCACATAGGCTGGCGCTCGCGTGGCCGCAATCCCGGCCGTCATGCCAGTACGCAACGCGGCATGGGTATGGAATTTCGCGGGCATACCACCCTACTTTCATACCCAGACCCACGCCGTATTGATATTCGGCAGACCATCCGCGATCCGATGGAGCAAGTCTATGTACGCCTGTTTAATCAGAAAAGTGCTACGCCTGTATTTGTAATCTGCGACTTGTCAGGCAGTATGAATTTCGGTGCCAAAAAACGCAAAATCAAACTTGCTGCAGAAATTGCAGAATCTGTAGCGCAATCTGCCAGCGAGCATCATGACCCGTTCGGCTTTATTGGTTTTGACGAAAAAGTACGCGAAGACTGGATCAGCACCACGTCATTCAAATCACATCACGCGATTACAATGGCAGAGTCACTGAAAGACTTTCACCCGGCGCCTGTTGATTGTAAGGGTATCACTGAAGTCTACCGTTATTTGCCGCGTGAGCGCTCACTGGTGTTTTTAATCTCTGACTTCCACATGCCGAACGAAGTGCTGGAAGAAGGATTATCTAACCTGCTGCGCCACCACATTGTACCTGTCGTGCTGTGGGATGCGGCTGAATACAGAAACCTGCCGGAATTTGGTCTGGCCAATGTGACGGACGCAGAAACCGGCGAAAGGCGCACCCTATTCATTCGCAAGGAATTACGTGAAAAGATCGTGCAATCTTTTGAAAACAGGCGCAATGAAATATATGAGCTATTTATGCGCTTTGATATGCCGCCTTTTTATGTTGAAGGCGAGTTCGATGCAGACTCACTCACAGAATACTTTCACCAATTTGTAGCGGCTTAAATATAAGTAAAAATCACCATGACAAAATCAATTCGTAAATATGCACTGATGCTATTCATATGCATGGCACCAATCGCGGCATTTGCTCTGGATAGCCAAGACCTGCCAGATATTAAAGAAGGTATCGTCACACTTGAAACCAAAGACCCTGAAAAGCTGGTTGGTTATACTGTAGGTGATGTAATTGAACGCGAAGTGACGCTGACAATTAAAGCGCCATACAAATTGATTGACACCTCACTGCCGATTCCCGGTTACGAAAAACGTTACAGAGGCCAGTTAATCGGCATTGAGCTAAAAAGCATCGATCATGTAAAAAAAGAATCCAAAAAGCAGTCTGTCCACCATATTAAACTTGCATATCAGGTGTTTACCAATAATGTTGTCGCAAAAAACGCTGCATTAGGGCCTGAGTACCTGAATCTGATCAACACCACAGACAAAAAAGAGCTGGTGAAATACCGCGTGCCTAGCCTGACCATCGCGATTTCACCGATCGCTATCTTCGGTCAGGTAAAAGTCGAAAACAACATGAGTCCGCTGCTTGGGCCATTATTGATGAAAGAGGATAAAGAACAACAATCCCTGAAAATCTCACTGGCTGCGATTGTCTTGAGCTTGCTAGGCTTGCTATACATTTTAGGTAAGAGTGCATGGCTGCCACGCATGGGCGGCGCCTTTGCTAAAGCCTACCGCGCTGTGCGCAGAACCGATAATACTGAAGAAGGCTTAAAACAGGCAATTTCAGCAATACATCTGGCTTTCAACACTACCGCAGGCATGAGTGTGTTTAACGATAACTTATCGGCTTTCCTGCATAATCACCCTGATTTTTATCCGATCAGACCTGAAATAGAACAATTCTTTGGCTTATCACGCAGGATCTATTTCGAACCATCTTTTAAACCGGATAGCAAATTCGGTCTTGATAGCAATCCTCACCAATGGCTGGCTAAGTTTACGCGCCACTGCCGCGATTGCGAACGCGGTCTGATTCCTGAACCTATGAAAGCAGGAGCATAAGGCATGGTTTTTTCTCACCCATGGCTGCTATGGCTGCTGCCTCTGGCCATACTTCCCTTGCTGCTGCAACGCGCCCACGCCAAGCATTATTCCTGGGTCGATATGCTGCCAAAAGATCCGTTGTCCGATCTGATCGGGCTTTTACTAAAAATACTGGCGGTACTGACTCTGGTATTTATTATTTTAGGTTTGGCTGCACCGCATACTACAGAAACTAAAGTTGAGCGTATCGGCGTCGGCGCACAGATCGCGTTGGTTCTGGACCGTAGTGCCAGTATGGATGATCCATTCTCCGGCACCACCGTAGCAACTGGCAACACGACCGTCGGCGAAACAAAATCTGTCGCCGCAGCAAGGCTCATTACCGAGTTTGTAAAATCACGCCAGCAGGACATGTTCGGCATGATTACTTTTAGTAACTCAGCCATGTATGTGTTACCGCTTAGTGAAAACAAAAAAGCTGTGATTGCCGCAGTGCAGGCTACCGGTGGCAATGCGCTGTTCCAGACCAATATCGGCAGCGGCCTGACCAGCAGTGCTGCTCTATTCGACAAAATTCCTGACTCAGGCTCACGCGCGGTCATTCTGCTATCAGATGGTGCCGGCCGCGTAGACGCTGATACGCAGCAGAAAATCAAAGACTGGTTTGACCGTCTGCATATCAGCCTGTATTGGATCGTGCTGCGTCAACCAGGTGGCTTGAGTATCTTTGATACAAATTTCAAACCAGTTGAAGATCAGCCGCTGCCGCCGGAAATTGAGCTTAACGAGTTCTTCAAAACGTTGAAAACACCGTTTAAAGCTTATGAAGCCGAAGACCCTAAATCTTTACAGCTGGCGATGAATGATATTAATAATCGCGAGAAAAAACCGATTAAATATTTTGAAAAAATACCAGGTCATGACTATTCAAATGTCTGCTTTATTATCGCAGCACTGATGATTGCTTTATTACTGGGCGTGAAACACTTAGAGGTTAGAACATGGCACTAAATTTAAACACATTGGCAGCGCTTAAAATTTCACGTTTCTTTACAGTGAAAAAGCTTACATGGCTATTTGCACTCGTTGCAATTATCGCCACAGCTTCTGCGATATACAATTTCAGCCGCATGCAGCAGATAGCAGCGTTTAATGCGGCAATCGGTGAGGGCAAACCACCCAAGTCAGATCTGCAAAGCTTTGAAGCAAAGTTTGCTACAGCATTCTGGCTGGCAAAAAATGAGCGTTACAAAGAAGCAACGCTGCTTTTCAACAAAGCGCTCAATGGCGCCACTACAGAACAGAAAGCGGCCATTCATTACAATCTAGGCAATATTTTCTTCTTACGCGGCCTCATCATCAATGGCACCAGCATGACCGTGCGCGATGAAGCTGAGTACTTGTTACGCCAGGCAAAAACTGCTTATCTGCAATCATTAAGATTTGATAATTCAAACTGGGGAGCGCGCCACAATCTGGACCGCCTGCTCACGATGCTGCCAGCGACACCGACACCTGGCGTAGGCGAAAGCGATACCCCGGGCTTGATCATGGGCAACATTCCGGTTGGATTGCCTTAAAGGATAGCCAGTCATGCATAACTTATATAACTACTTTCGCCACCGCCGCGACGTGACGCTACTAGCGGCAGCGCTACTGCTGCTGATCATCGCATTGTTTAACCCAAAAATCCCTATCAAGCGCGACATTTACAGTTACATGCTGGTAGCCGACATTTCACAAAGCATGAATACGGTAGATAAAAGTCTTAATGGAAAACCGGTATCGCGCATGGTGTTTATGCAAGATATGATGCATAGAATGATAGGCGAACTGCCGTGCGGCACCAACGTCAGCATGAGCGTGTTTGCCGGTGTAAGCGTAGCTGCACTGTATACGCCAATTGAAGTGTGCGAGAACTTTGATGCGATTAATGACACCATCGATCATCTGGATTGGCGTACTGCATGGTCTGGTAACAGCCGTGTGCGTGCAAGTATGATTACACTGGCGAAGACCATACGCTCATTTCCAGAACCTGCACAGGTCGTATTTTTTACCGATGGTGAAGAAGCGCCTAAGCTGCACGTATTTAATCGCGCAGACTTAACTGCATTCCAAGGTAGTGAAGATTGGCTGTTTGTAGGCATTGGCTCTGACGTTGGCACTCCGATTCCTAAATTTGATGAGCGTAACCAGTTAATCGGCTACTGGTCAGGCGACAGCTTTGCAATGCAGCCGGGTATTGCACAGATTTCCGAGTCTAATCTGGGTGTCCGTGATGATAACGTTGCTGGAGGCACCAGCGACCGCTATTTATCCAAGCTGGATGAAGAATACCTGAAAGATCTGGCAAAAGAGGTGAATGGCTTATATGTGCGTGGCAATGATGTACATGATGTATTAAGTGCCATGAAAAAACAGAAGCCGGTGCGTAAAGACAAAGCAGGCTTTGAGATTCGCTGGTTATTGGCTAGCCTTGCCGGCATCCTGTTTATTTTGGCCTACACACCTAAACATCCAATACAAGAACTCAAAACGCAATGGCGTAATTTAATGATTCGCCGCAGGCAAAAGACTGCGTAATGTATTACTTGGCTTAACTTAGATCTCACACTCATGGACATCACATATTCAAGCGCAATGCGGTGTATATGATGCCCATAAAACAAAAAGCCGAGAGCATGATTGCTTTCGGCTTTTTATATTTGGAGCGGGAAACGAGGTTCGAACTCGCGACCTCAACCTTGGCAAGGTTGCGCTCTACCAGCTGAGCTATTCCCGCGTTACTGCAAATTCTTTTGGTGCAAGTTGAAGATAATCTGTCTAAACAGCTTTACAGACATATAACTTTTTTCATGCTAATAAGATTCAAGATTTGCAGATTCTTTACCTGCTAACCATGTTTTCAGAGCAGAAATTCGCGCCCGAAACTTACTTATCAATCACCTCAAAATTTGAGAAAAGCGATAATATCATAATTCAAGGTAAATGATCGATGACTTTTTATAAATTCCTTATCAAATTCTATAAAAAATATCATTAGTGCTTTCTACCTTAATACCCAAGATAAATAAGCCAATAACCTTTATATTGCAGAACAGTGCGAATTGTCAGAGTAAATAGAAAATTTTCTTAGCCTCTAATAATCCCCTTGCCCTTAAATTAAATGCCTAATTTTTTGACAACATCTTCTTTAGATGTATAATAAAAATATGGGAATATTTTCCATATTTAATGTCAACGTAAAGCAGAACCTCAAAGATTGCTTAAGTGGCACTAACTGCTGAGCAACTGGAATCAGCAACAAAAAATACCGCAAGCACAAGCTTGAAATGCACTCATTGGGTAGATTATAAATGACTTACCGAAGTGTAAAGATAACTTGTATTTTAGAGGACCTTTAAGGTTTTTAGACGAAAATATTCCACAATTTGGCAGGCATCAAGAGAAAATATGAATAGCAATGCCACGTCAGGCTGGGGCGGTGGTATGAGCGCGGACAGAAATGAAAGCAGCACAGCGTTAATCCCTGGCATTACTTCTTATGCCACTTTCCGTTATAACTTGCTTTATAACAACTGGGGTGAAGGTATTTCACTTTTCGAAGCTGACCATTCCGTAATGGAGGGTAACGTTAGTTATGATAACTGGACGATCAATCTTTATTTGTCAGATGCTACCAATAGTCTTGTTAAAGGCAATCTTGTTTATTATTCCGATAATCCAGCTATCCCAATTCGCAATAACATTAAACTGGGCATCGTGCTTGGAGACGAAGTGAGTTCTGTTCCACGCTCTTCAAATAATGTCATTATTGATAATTTAGTATACAACGCAAGTTTTTCTGCATTTGCGTATTCGGAGGTAAACAATTCCGGATTAAGGAATGTTTTAATCGCAAACAATACTGTGGTTGGTGGTAGTTTTTATACAGGTGATGCAAGCGATGGTGTGGTGAATACAAACTCACAAATTATAAATAACATTTTCTCGGGCACAAGTAATAGCGTTCCCAGCAACAGTGGCATTCTATTCTCAAATAATAACTGGGGTAATATACCTGCGGCAGCAAAATCAAGTACAGATGTAGTTGGCAACCCACTCTTGGCAAAAACCGGGCTAACAACGGCGGGGAATTTAACGGCAGATTATTTCAAGTTATTGCCTGGCTCTCCTGTGATTGATAAAGGTGTAGTTTTACCAAAAGTCACGGATGATTATTTTAATACCATCAGAGATAGCGCCCCGGATATGGGGGCCTATGAGGCACATACCAGCCCCAATGTTAATGCCACGATTAACAGTGCTGTGACGAACTTGCGAGCCATGTTTTATAAGGATACGGCCTTTAACCAAGACATCAGTGGCTGTGATACTAGCGCAGTGACTGATATGAGCTTAATGTTCAAAGAAGCTACCGTTTTTAATCAGAATCTTGGCGAGTGGGATGTTTCATCACTGATGACTGCGGACCAAATGTTCAATGACTCAGGGATGTCTTCTGTCAACTACGATAGCCTTCTGGCAGGCTGGGCTGATGTTAACGCATCATCAGGTGAGGTTGGATTGAATTCTGGTGTGGCTTTTGGCGCCAAGGGTGTTCAATATACCAACGCAACAGACCAACAATATCTGATTGATAATTATGGCTGGTCATTTACCGATGGTGGTTTTGTAGTAGGCGTCAAGGTGGGAAGCAATTTTATTGGCGATGTGCTCAATGTTTCGGCGGCGACTACCGCGCAGACAGTGCATGGACTGGGCGGCAATGACACTATAACTGGCTCAGTCTATAACGACATGCTGGTCGGTGGAGCTGGTAATGATTCCCTTACCGGCAAGGCAGGCGCTGATACTTTCAGCTATCGTCATACTAATGAAGGTAATGACGTGATTACCGACTTCAGCAACGTGGTTGGCGGCGACATTCTGGACATTCACTACCTGCTTGATGGCGCTACACAGGCAACGATAGATAACTTTATTACTTTATCTAGTAACGGCGTAAACACACAACTCAACATTGACGCTAATGGAAATGCATCGGGAACAGATGTGAGCATTACATTACAAGGCATTTCTTACGCGGCGGCTTCTGCTGACCCTTTGCTGTTCTTGCAAACCATGATAATCAACGAAAACCTGGTTATCTAAAAAACTTGAAATATAGCTAAATGGTTACGCTGCCGACGCTGGCAGCGTCTCATCTGCATGCATGCTACAATTTTTCGCCTCATTTTATCTGCATTTTTTAATAAAAATGAAAGTAAATTGAGGCGAAATTTCTAAAATAATCCATGATCTATCCAGAACGGCTATATTAAGTAAAGGCAATAGCGTGTCTAAGCTTGGGATGGCTATCAATGGATAAATAAAGAAGGCTCAACGAACTAGTGATTAATTTTTTGAGGGTAAGTAAGCTATTGATTAGCTGAAGAATTTGGAGGCGCGAGCCGGAGTCGAACCGGCCTAAACGGCTTTGCAGGCCGCGGCATAACCGCTTTGCTATCGCGCCATTGTATTTCAGCATTGTAAGCTAAAATAAATGTTTAGTATGTGCCAGCATACTAATTAAAACTAAAACGGCGAAAGCATAAATGCAATCGCCGTTCTTAATATTTGGAGCGGGAAACGAGGTTCGAACTCGCGACCTCAACCTTGGCAAGGTTGCGCTCTACCAGCTGAGCTATTCCCGCGTTGTCATTACGTTGTGTCATCGTTAAGACAGGCGCCATTATAGAGATTTTGCGCCTCTCGTCAAGTACAAGTTGCGTAATTTTCACCAGTTTATTTCTGCTTTATTTTCGGCATCGCTGCACGCAAATAATAAGCCATTGATAGCAATGTTAAAAATGCAGCTATCGCGATCAAAACCTGACCGAAAAATTTTGTTGGAAATTGACCAAAGCTTCCTAGGTGTATTGGATCCCAATACAATAAAAATAAAATCGCTATCATTTGCGCTGCTGTTTTTACTTTACCTATCATCGCAACACCTACACTGCTACGCTGTCCTGCACCTGCCATCCATTCGCGCAGGGCGCTAATTGCAATTTCACGGCCGATTATAATCAACGCAATGACTGCACCTACTCGTTCGAATTCAACCAATACAATTAGTGCTGCCGCTACCATTAACTTATCTGCAACCGGGTCTAAAAAAGCACCAAATGAAGAAGTCTGGTGCCATCTGCGGGCCAGATAGCCATCTAGCCAATCAGTAACCGCAGCAATCGCAAAAATAATAGTAGCAGTGACATTTACCCAGTGCGCTGGAATCGCGCCGAATTTTTGCGGGTCGGTTGGTAAATAAAATACAATCACAAACACAGGGATCAGCAGAATACGCAGCCATGTCAGCATGGTTGGGACATTACAAATCATTTAGCACAGCTCCCCTTGTTAATAAAACTACTTGCAGCCGCTTAATGCAGCTCTCCGTATATCTTTTCTGCCAACGCCTGGCTAATACCTTCAACATTGGCAATTTCGTCAATACTAGCACTTTTTACGCCATCTAGCCCGCCAAAGCGTGTTAACAATGCTTTGCGCCGTTTAGCGCCAATACCTTCAATATCTTCCAGACTGGAATGTAATCTAGCCTTGCCGCGCTTCGCGCGGTGTCCGGTAATGGCAAAGCGATGCGACTCATCACGTATCTGCTGTAGCAGATGTAAGCCTTTATTATCTTTTTCCAGATTAATCATTTCACCGGTATCAGAAAAAATCATCGTCTCAAGACCTGGCCTACGCTCTTCACCTTTAGCAATACCCACCAGTAAAATGTCATCCAGACCAACTTCCGCCATGACCTCCATCGCCACACCGAGCTGACCTTTACCCCCATCAATAAATACCAGATCCGGGCGTACACCCTCGCCTGCGGCTACTTTTTTATAGCGCCGCGTCAGCACGTCGCGCATTGCGGCATAGTCATCACCGGGCGTAATGCCGGTAATGTTATAGCGGCGGTACTCGCTGTTCTGCATGTCGCCGCGATCAAATACGACGCAACTTGCCACCGTTGCTTCACCCATGGTGTGGCTGATATCGAAACACTCAATTCGCTCGGTACTGTCAGGCAAGCGCAATGCTTCGCGCAGTGCCACCAGCTTAGCCGCCTGATTCGCTGAAGTGGCCGCTCGCTGCCCCAATGCCAACTCTGCATTGGTTTGTGCCATCTTGAGCCACACTCGCTTATCGCCAATAGCATTGGTGTTGATCTTTACTTTACGTCCAGCCTGCTCGCTCAGCACTTCCTCCAGCACAGCCGTTTCAATTTTTATACCGGTCACTATCAGGGGCGGCGTGTTCTGCGCCACATAATGCTGCGCGATAAATGCCTCCATACTATTTTCCAGCGTTTCACCATCCGTATTTTTAGGCATGTAACTTCTATCACCCAAGTGACGACCGCCACGAATCATGACCAGATTAATACAATGCTGACCCTGCAACTCAGCACACGCAATCACATCGGCGTCTGACACATTAAAGTCGCTCACAAATTGTTTTGCCTGCACCTGACGTAACGCCTGAATGCGGTCACGAAATACCACCGCCAATTCATATTCCTGATTAGCTGCTGCTGTATTCATCTGTTCGCCCAGCGCATCCATCACCTCATTCGTCTTGCCTTGCAGGAACATAGCGGCCTGATGCACATCATTACGGTAATCTTCATCTGAAATCAGACCCACACAAGGTGCGGTACAGCGCTCGATCTGATGCTGCAGGCATGGTCGGCTACGATTCGCAAACACGCTATTTTCACAGGTACGCAGCTTGAATACTTTCTGCAATAACTGAATGCTCTCGCGCACCGCAACAGAATTTGGGAAAGGGCCGAAATACTGATTACCTTTGCGCTGTGCGCCGCGATGAAATGCCAGTCGCGAGAACTCATCACCGGTTAATGTAATGTAAGGGTAGGATTTATCATCACGAAACAGCACGTTGTAACGCGGCATCAACCCTTTAATCAGGTTGTTTTCCAGCAGCAGTGCCTCCGCCTCGCTACGGGTAACCGTGGTTTCAATTTTGACAACATTACTCACCATCATGCGCGTACGCGGGCTAGGCAAGTTTTTATTGAAATACGATGAAACGCGTTTTTTAAGGTCTTTGGCTTTACCTACATAAATAACCTCGTCCGTAGCATTGAACATGCGATACACGCCAGGCAGGTTAGGCAGATTTTTTAAGATAGGTTTAGGATCAAACATGAGCATATTTTAACAGCCCATGACTTTAATGGATTGCATCAGGGGCAACAAATATTTAAGAATAATATTTGCTGCCCCTGATATTTTGAAATTTAGAACTTACTCTGAAATTTTCTTGATGTTTTCCAGACCTGATCTGAAGATACCGCTGATAGCAGCTTTGGCTGCTGCATCATCCTGACCTGCTGCACCTGGATTCGCTGGATCTTTACGCTTAAACATAGCACGCCATGTCACAATCGTTTTACCATCAGCAGTAGCTTCCACTTTCAGCGTTGCACCGTACTCACGAACAGGCAAAACACTTTCCGTGATTTCATATTTAACCGTCATCCCAGCAGCATCATAACTAGTCAGCACTTCGTTGATATTGCCGCCGTCTTGCGTGGTCAGTACCCGTGTAGCGCCGACTTCATCTGCCTTACCTGAGGTAATTTCAGTTTTAGCAATCGCCGGATGCCAGCTCATATCGCCAAAACTACCGATTTTTGCCCACACCTTATCTGCAGGCGCATTTATTTCAATAGAATCTTTATAACGAATAGTCTCGTCAATAGCAGCGGAAGCGCTGTTAGTAAATGTAATCAAAGAAACTAGCAACGCTGAAAAAAACTTACTCATAAAACCCTCAACAATGAATTAAATATTGAATAAAAAAGTAGCGCCTATTAATTCATAAGCGCATTAAGGGCACCACTATGAATTCAATTTCCGTCGCGATACTGCGTTGCTTATAAAAAATTATTCCTTACATATCATACATATGCTGCGTCACAATTTTTTACTCGCGCCTTGTCTCGCTTAGCAACTTGAATTAATAGAGGTGCCCTTAAGAATATACAGGTTTGTTAAACAAATTTGTATGAAAATTATCAGGAATCCAATAACTCCCCTGCAATTGCCCAATCTTCATAAGCGACTTCTTCAAACGTAATATAAGTATAAGATTTTGGCTTGTGCGCTACACGCTCCAGCGTTTCGGTAATCTCTTTCGCAATCTGCGCTTTTTGTTCACGAGTTACTTCACCCGCGAGTTTAATGTTGACGTATGGCATGTTCAATTCTCCCGTTAGTTAACCAATATCTATATTACAAAAATCCATGAGAAATTGTTATATATGAATTTATTTACAGAGGTCAAAATACATTAAACCAGAAACCTAAAAATGGTAAAAATTCCCAAATTGTGATAAATTAAGAAGCTAAAAATCAAGCAATGATTCCAAAAAAAGACAATAACTATGAAAAAAACACTTGTCGCCTTAGCTTTGGCATTTTTCACTCAAGCAGTTCATGCTAATGAAGCTGTGGAAGATACTTCAGCACAAGGCTTTATCCAGTATTCTAAAAATGATATTCAATTTAGGGATCATGCAAATAATATCCAAGGCACAAACAATACGGCGATTGTAGCAGCCCATGTAACCACCCCCATTAAAGGCACGAAATATCTCGGTATTAATTTTGGACTATCATATCAAAATGGCAACTTTGCCAATACCGTCCGGAATGGCACTTCTAGAGTAAAAATCGATGGTGTAAATAAAACTGCGAATATTGACACCGACTTATTCTTGAGAGACAGCAATATCGGCGGTGTATTAGTCGGATATAACTTTGTTCGTACAAGTCATAATTCAGACTACATATATACAGACCCAATATTTGGCAACTCTTCCGGCAGTAACTCTAATATTGACAATATGAGCAATCTTACAATACGTGGTGAATATTACTTCAATAATATAACTGCTGCCTTAAGTTACAACCACGATCATCAGCCATTGATGAACAGCAATATGTATAAAGCTGACAGTAAAATATACTGGAGTGATGATACTGTCATCAACATCAGCGCCGCCCGCCAAAACAAGTCATCTGAATCGTCAGACATCGTCAACAAAAACGCTAGTATCTATTCTTTGGGTTTTGAATCTCGCCCCAAGTTTTTGAGTAAGGCTTTGAGAATCGGGGCGAACTACATTCTGACAGAGGGCTCGCGTAACTCTTCAAATTACTTTGCTGTGTATAGCTTCGACAATGCAATGATATTTCACACACAACCCTCACTAGGTATCGCTTACAGTACAGAAAATGGCTATTCCGATACAGTTTCAATCAATCTTGGTTTTGATTTGGAGAGCAACATAAGCCTAAAAGACCGAGACAGAAAATATATATTTCAGAAGTAGTTTATTAAATAAAATAGAGTCGAATCAATTAAGAGCAGGCTCGGCTTATTTTTAGAGACCCATCTGGAACAAACCAAGATTCAAACATTCATTCGACGCACCGCAAACAAGTGCGCCCTACACTATCAACTAAACAGATAATCTCTGCATCTCATCCGCAATCGCCGCAAACACATCATGAAACATGACCTCTGTAAGCCGGCGTGTTTGGGTGTTGTAACGACTGCAATGATAGCTGTCATATAACACCAGCCCATTCGGCAGTATGTGACGTGCAGCATGGCCAAACTTGTAGTCTTTGACTTTTGCCGCAAAGGCTTTTAACACAGCGGCATGCGCTACATTGCCTAATGCAAGAATGATACTGCCCGGTGGTAAAAGTTTCAGTTCGGCCGATATATATTGATTGCAGGTTGTAATTTCAATAGGCAGCGGCTTGTTATCCGGCGGCAGGCATTTCACCGCATTGCTGATGCGACAGTTGATCAGTTGCAGATCATCATCGGCTGACACAGATACCGGTTTTGTTGCAAAGCCATATTTATAAAGCGTTTCATACAACAGCACGCCAGCATAATCACCGGTAAAAGGACGCCCGGTCTGGTTGGCACCGTGCATACCAGGCGCTAGGCCAACTATTACCAACTTGGCATTCACATCACCAAAAGCTGGCACCGGCTTACAAAAGTAGCTTGGGTGTTTTGCTTTCACCTCGTCCAGAAAATGCGCCAGTCGTTCGCACTGCCTGCAATTGACATCAAATGTAGGATCAGTGCTCATGGATGAACGAACCGGCTTTCTTTACCTGGCCATCACTGCGCAGGGTATGCACAATATCGCGCACCAGATTTAATGTAAACGCTAACAGCAATAGCGAGATAAAGAGTGTCAGTATCGGGTCAATCGGCATCCAGCCTGTGAAATAAATCACCACCCCTGCAGCAACAGCAGCTAATGAACCCAACAGATCACTGATTACATGTAGATAAGCCGCTCGATTATTCAAACTCTCTCCGTGATGCGCAGCCTGATGGTGCAACTGTTTAGCAACGATCAAATTAACGATCAAACCCAGCGTCGCGATTATCGTAAGGCCCAGGCCCTGTACCTGATGCGGATTGTGAAAGCGATCTACCGCCTCAATCACCACATAAACGATAACCAGCAGCATGGTGATTGCATTAATGATAGAAACCGTCAGCTCTGCATAACTGACACCGGAGCGGTGTCGCGCTACATTCGGCCTTTTGGCCATTACACTTGCCAGCCAAGCCAGGCCCAATGCGACAACATCCGAGAACATGTGACCGGCATCACTGAGCAAAGCCAATGAGCCGGTGTACCAACTCCCCACGGCCTCCACAACCGCGAAGATAAAGATCAGGGCAAATGGAATAAAGTAATGATTATGATCATCATGTGGATGTTCATGAACATGGTCGTCGTGATCGTGGCTGTGTTTTGACATATGCCGAATATTTTAAAGAAAAATTTACAGACGAAATGCTAACTGAAAACACAGCGCTTTAGGGTGTTTAGGTTTATTTTTCAGGACTATTTCTTCAATCAAATGATTGATAAGGGAGCTTTGCACGAAACAAATGATTGGTTAAATTGTTAATAAAAACATCAAAAAATCGTCATTCCGGCGGAGGCCGGGATGCAGGCGACGTGGTATTTAAAGTAGTCATTTTAGTGAAGACAATCTAAGCATTTAAATGCAACCTATTGTTTAAAATTAAAATAAATATTCATCCTTACTTGTACCTTTTTATTTAACCATGAAGTCTGTCTGGATTCCGGCCTACGCCGGAATGACGAAATCGATAGACTTCTAAGATAAAAATACTTCGCACAAAGGTCTCGATAAGACAAAATCTAAAAATCATTAAAAGCTATAATACTGAAACTTTATTATTCATAGCTTCCCATGCTCAGTTACCGCCACGCCTTCCACGCAGGCAACCATGCCGATGTACTCAAACACTATGTACTCGGATTAGTGCTTGCTTATACCGTACAGAAACCAAAACCATACTGGTATATTGATACCCATGCAGGTGCAGGCATGTACAGCCTACGTGAGGGCTATGCCACCCAGAATGCTGAGTTTGAAGAAGGTATCAGCAAGCTGATCGCCGCTAAAAATCTGCCAAAACCGCTTGCCGACTATGTAGCGCAGATTCAGTCTTTCAATACCGGCACTATGGCGCTTTACCCTGGCTCTCCATCCATAGCGGAATTATATTTACGAGCTGATGACCGAATGCGCCTGTTCGAGCTGCATCCTAATGATTACAAAATTCTCGACGAAAACTTCCACAGCTTTGGCAAGCAGGTAAAAATAGAAATGCAGAATGGCTTTGCCGGCATCAAGGCCTGTCTGCCACCGCCACCCCGACGCGCGGTAGTGCTGATTGACCCGCCTTATGAAGACAAACAGGATTATGAATATGTGGTCGACACGATTAAAGACAGCCTGAAACGTTTTCCAACCGGTACTTATATCGTGTGGTACCCTATACTACAGCGTGAGGAACCAGATGAAATGATAGACAGTCTTATTGCGCTGGATGTGCCAGACTGGCTGCATGTCACCATGTCCATACATGCGCCTTCTGCTGAGGGTTTCGGCATGCATGGCAGCGGCCTGTTTATCATCAACCCGCCATGGACATTGCCTAATACACTGGCTGAAACCATGCCGGTGCTGACGGATTTGCTGGCGCTGGATGAAACTGCACACTACACACTGGATAGTCATATCAGTTAAGGAAACGCTGATTACAAGGTTATTGCGAGTGATTTAGCCTTTAAGCAGCAAGTGGCATCCAGTGCCTTATTTTAAAAAGAGGCTCTGGATTGCCGCCCTTCGCTCGCAATGACGGCGTTATGAATAAATCAGCGTTTCCTGAAATAATAATTTCATGATGAACTGATACAATAAACACTGATTTAAAAACAATTTTAAGGATTTTGATTAATATGCAAGATAAGAAAACACCATCTCCAACCGCTTACAAACAAAGCAGCGTTATGAGCAACATTCTGTTCGGCAGTCGCTGGCTACAATTGCCGCTTTATTTAGGCCTGATCGTTGCACAGGCAGTCTATGTATTTTTCTTTGGTGTTGAGTTAGTGCACCTGGTTGCAAAAGCAAACCAGCTGGTAGAAGCCGATATTATGCTGATTGTGCTGGGCCTGATTGACGTTGTGATGATTTCGAACCTGCTCATTATGGTGATTGTGGGCGGTTATGAAACATTCGTTTCCCGCCTTAATCTCGCAGGCCACCCTGATGAACCCGATTGGCTCTCACACGTAAATGCCAATCTGCTCAAGGTAAAACTGGCGACGGCAATCATCGGTATTTCATCCATCCACCTGCTGAAAACCTTTATTAATGCAGAAAACCTGTCCGATAAAGTACTGATCTGGCAAACAATTATCCATATGACATTTGTGTTGTCAGCAGTAGCAATTGCCTATATTGACAAGCTGATGTCACATAACAACGATCAGCACTAAAAGCTAATAAGGCTGCATTATTGAATCCGGTGCAGCCTCTACATGTTTCACTGAGAATGGATAGACCGCAATGGTCTTTTCATTCTCGGTTTCAACACTCACCCGCCAGTCACCTTCCGCAAGATTGCTCTTATAGGTATACCCCCTGAAGCCGTCATAACGGCCGCCAGAGATGCTAAACCCAGCCCTGGACTGTGTCGTCCAACCTGAGTTCTTATTGTAATGCTGCCAGCGATGGTACAACTTGGTTTGTAATCCCGGTGGTGCAAAAATAGATGAAAAACAGTAGACACGTTGGCCGGGCACCAACTCCAGATCATTACTGGCTTTACGCCAGAATACCCACCATGATGACGCCTGTTGTTTAAGCAGGTAATTGCCATTTACTTTGCTTAAATCATAAGCCACAGCTACATCGCGTTTCACTAAAGGAACGGGGGGAATCATATCCGCGGCATAAGCAAACATCAGCAGCGCGGCAATAATACCAACAGGTTTGATGCTACCGTAGTGCTGCGGCGTTTTCATATAGAGCCAACATGCCAGTGCAGCGCCCAATAATGTACTCAGATAAAACCATATAGCGTGAATGCTGCCCAGCATAAATGGCAAGGCAAAGTTGAACAGCAACATTGCACACAAGCCAAACATGGCCCAGCTTAATGTAAAGCGCTTGTACTCACTCTCAAGAAACTCGTTGGCCACCAGCAGAATGCCCAGCACCAGCGAAGTAAACCATGCCAGCCAATGACTGGAGCTTTTAAAATACAGAATAAATAAAGCACTGAACAAACTGCCAAATAAAAATTGCAGCAGGAAATATGGCAACCTGGGGGTATGCAGTTTTTTAAACAGCGATAAAATTCTGGCCTGCGGTTCTGATGAAGCCTCTGCCGTTTCATCAACCGGCCTGCCGATGATATACAGGATAGCTGCCGCACTGAACAAATATCCGCTAAAAATCGCCAGATCTGAAGGCATGACATTGCGGCCGATGGTAATCGCATCCCACACGAATCCAGCGAAAAAGAAAATAACCGGGAAATAATCAGCAAGCTTGCGCGCATGCTGCTTTATGATTTGCAGTCGGGATGTTTGTGTCAATTGTGAAATCATTTATTTAAGGTTCTGCCCATTAAATAAAATGGCCAACTACGTACCCAATCACAATCCCCGTAATCAGTGCAATCGTCACTGCACGGTAAGTCAGCACATCCTTGGAGTAACCGCGTTTTATAGCAATATACGAAACAAGATAACCGATTGCATTAAGCAGCCAGATAAAAGACAGACTCAGCACTTTGACGATAATAGGCCCGATAAAAGGCACCATCGCAATCAAACCCAGCACCCATACCAGCGCATGTGAAGCAGCAGCTAAAAACAACGCCCCTGCGGTTACAGCATTTGCATGCCAACCAAAATGCCACGCCAGATATACAGCCGCCAACAGCAGGATACTTAAAGGCAGCATCAGTTTCCAGGCACCGCGCTTGGGTGGCTTGGTTACCGTTTCCGGGTCAAAAATTTCGGGTACTTCTGGGAGGTGCAGGGTCATTGTATGCTCACATTACACGCTAAAAAAAGCCAGCCCATATCATAACAATATGGGCTGGCCTCTGCTTAATAGAGAATTAAGCGTGTTCTACGATTGGGATTACTTTCTTACCGTTACTTAATGTATCCAGCGCAGCCTTGTACTCTGTCATCTGGTTGAAATTCAAATACTTGTAGATTTCGGCAGTATTGGCTAACTTATTACCTACTGTGTCCATATACTCGGCATGCGTAGGCATACGGCCTAGCTTGGCACATACGGCAGCCAGTTCGGCAGAACCCAGATAAACGCGGGCATCTTTACCCATGCGGTTATCAAAGTTACGGGTGCTGGTTGAGAACACGGTTGCTTTATCAGCTACGCGCGCCTGATTGCCCATGCACAATGAACAGCCTGGCACTTCGGTACGTGCACCCGCAACACCAAATACTGAATACACGCCTTCGTCACGCAGTTGCGCCTCATCCATACGAGTTGGCGGTGCAATCCATAAACGTGTCGGGATAGCACCGGCGCCTTCCAGCACTTTAGCTGCTGCACGGTAATGGCCGATATTGGTCATGCAGCTGCCGATAAATACTTCATCAATCTTGTCACCGACTACAGCTGTCAATGGCTTGATATCATCCGGATCATTCGGGCAAGCAACCAGTGGCTCTTTGATTTCATTTAAGTCAATCTCGATCACATGTGCATACTCTGCATCCGCATCGGCTTCCAGCAGTTCCGGTTTTGCCAACCATGCCTGCATGCTATCAATACGACGCTGCAAAGTGCGAGCATCCTCGTAACCGTTATCAATCATATTTTGCAGTAATACGATATTAGACGTTAAGAACTCAATGACTGGCTCTTTATTCAGCTTCACGGTACAGCCGTTGGCTGAACGCTCGGCTGAAGCATCAGCAAACTCAAATGCCTGCTCTACTTTTAAATCTGGTAGGCCTTCAATTTCAAGGATACGGCCGTTGAAAACGTTCTTCTTACCTTGCTTGCCTACCGTTAAAGTGCCTTCCTGAATCGCTGCGTAAGGAATCGCATTCACAAGGTCGCGCAGCGTGATACCAGGCTGCATTTGGCCTTTAAAGCGCACCAATACTGATTCCGGCATATCCAGAGGCATTACACCCATCGCGGCAGCAAACGCTACCAGACCGGAACCCGCCGGGAATGAAATGCCTATAGGGAAACGCGTATGCGAGTCACCGCCGGTACCCACAGTATCAGGCAGTACCATGCGGTTAAGCCATGAGTGAATCACACCGTCACCCGGACGCAAACTTACACCGCCGCGGCTGCTCATAAATTCAGGCAAACTATGCTGCAGTTTAATATCAACCGGTTTTGGATAAGCCGCAGTGTGGCAGAAACTTTGCATCACTAAATCTGCGCTGAAACCCAGACAAGCCAATTCTTTCAATTCATCACGCGTCATACCACCGGTGGTATCCTGCGACCCCACAGTTGTCGCCTTGGGCTCACAGTAAGCGCCCGGACGCACGCCGGTAACACCACAAGCTTTACCCACCATTTTTTGTGCCAGCGTATAACCCTTGCCGGTATCTTTTGGCGCGATAGCCTGAATAAACATATCTGAAGCTGGTAAACCTAATGCATGACGCGCATTGGTCGTTAAACCTCGGCCGATAATAAGCGGAATACGTCCACCGGCACGCACTTCATCTGGCATCGTGGTTGGTGCCAGCTCAAAGGTGGAGATAATCTCACCCTTTTCATTCAATACCTGACCGGCATAAGGTTTGATGGTGATTACATCACCCATCTGCATTTTTGAAACATCACATTGAATCGGCAAAGCGCCTGAATCTTCTGCCGTGTTAAAGAAAATCGGAGCGATTTTCGTACCCAGAATCACACCACCGGTACGTTTGTTCGGAATATTAGGAATGTCATTGCCCATGAACCACTGCACTGAGTTGATCGCAGATTTACGTGATGAACCGGTACCAACCACGTCGCCCACATAAGCCAATGGCAAACCTTTTTGTTTCAGAGTCTCAATAGTGTTGAGGCCTTCAGGCATTTTATTCACCAGCATGGCTTTAGCATGCAAAGGAATGTCCGGGCGGCTCCAAGCTTCCTGTGCCGGGCTCAGGTCATCAGTGTTGGTTTCACCATCCACTTTAAACACTACGACTTTGATTTCATCTGCCAGCACCGGCGCATTGGTGAACCACTCGGCATTTGCCCATGATTCAATCAGTGTTCTGGCGTGTGTATTACCTGCCTTCATTTTTTCATCAACATCATGGAATGCATCAAACATCAGCGTCGTATGTGACAGCGCTTTAACCGCAGCAGCAGCCATAGATGTGTCTAGCAATGCCACCAGTGCCTGCACGTTGTAGCCACCCAGCATAGTGCCCAATAATTGCACAGCTTTTTCTGCACTGAGCAAAGGTGAAGTTACGGTACCGTTTGCAATATCAGACAAAAACGCCGCTTTAACATAAGCCGCCTGATCGACACCAGCTGGAGTACGGTTTTCAAGCAAATCCATCAGCGTTTTTTCTTCACCTGCAGGCGGGTTCTTGATTAATTCCACCAGTTGAGCAACCTGCTCGGCAGATAGTGGCAATGGCGGGAGGTTTTGGGCTGCACGTTCTGCAACGTGAGAGGCGTAAGTCTTTAACATGGTTATGTATATCTCTAGGTTAAATAATTTTTTTACATTATACCAAGCCAGCTCAATAAAATTGACTAATAAGCTGGTGATAAAGTGCTGCGTATCTACAATCGCAATATAGCGCCATTAATGCGAACTAAGCGTTTTATTAACATACGAAGCGGGTTTTAATTGGTGCGTACAGAAGTTGTCTGGTCGCCATACAGGTCTTTAGCAAATGGCGTACTGCAACTTTTACCGCTGGCGGATGACTCCCATTTATCCAGCAACTCTTTTTCATAGCCCTTGCCGTGCTTTAGCTCCAAAAAGGCGCGCACTTCAAATACATCGGCAAAGCCGTTTTTGTCGGTATCCATCAGCACTACGTTGTCTTCCAGGCTAGGACCGCTATATTTACCTGCACTATCGACCAGATAGCCCAGCAAATCTTCTGCGCACGCCACATTAGACATCAACAAGAAAGCTGGTAATAAAACAAGGTTGCGTAAACTTTTCATCGCGAACAATCCAAATGTATTCATTAAGTTATACCCTAAAGTGATATGACTTATCTTATACCAAAAGGTGCAACTATGCTGTCTAAATTCATGCTTTAGCTGGCCATGTGTATTGCTTTAACTTACAGCTTGTATTGCTATGGTCTTTCCTTGGGCTATTCTTTGTTTCCACTCATCCGGTCCGCTGGTATGCACAGACTGGCCGTGCGTATCCACCGCCACTGTCACCGGCATATCCTGTACTGTAAATTCATAAATCGCTTCCATGCCCAAATCTGCAAATGCAAGCACCTCGGCCTTTTTAATCGCCTTGCTTACCAGATAAGCTGCACCGCCTACCGCCGTTAAATACACAGACTGATGTTTTGCGATATCGGCAATGGTTTCCTCACCTCGCTCGGCCTTACCCACCATGCCGAGCAGGCCTAACTCACCCAGCATCATCTCGGTGTAATCATCCATACGCGTTGCCGTAGTTGGTCCGGCCGGGCCAACAGCTTCATCACGCACAGCATCCACTGGCCCCACGTAGTAAATAAAGCGGTTGGTAAAATCAATCGGCAGTTTTTCACCTTTTTGCAGCATGGTCGCCATGCGCTTGTGCGCGGCATCACGCCCGGTGAGTAGTTTGCCGCTTAATAGCAGCGTCTGCCCTGGCTTCCAGCTCTGGATATCCGTTTTCGTTAATACATCTAAATTCACGCGTAAAGATTCCGCGCTTGGTGCCCAGCTGACATCCGGCCAATCACTTAAACTTGGCGCTTCGAGTACAGCAGCGCCGCTGCCATCCAGCTCAAAATGCACATGGCGCGTCGCAGCGCAGTTAGGGATAATCGCCACCGGCAGACTCGCCGCATGCGTCGGGTAATCCAGTATTTTTACGTCCAGCACCGTTGCCAGACCGCCCAGCCCCTGTGCGCCAATGCCGAGATTATTCACCTTCTCGAATATCTCCAGGCGCAGTTCTTCCAGACGATTCTGCGCACCGCGTGCTTTGAGTTCGTGCATATCAATCGGCGCCATCAGTGACTCTTTCGCCAGCAACACGGCTTTTTCCGCAGTGCCGCCGATGCCAATACCGAGCATGCCGGGCGGACACCAGCCGGCACCCATGGTCGGTACCACTTCCAGTATCCAGTCCACGATGCTTTCATTCGGGTTGAGCATAGCAAGCTTGGCTTTATTCTCACTGCCGCCACCCTTGGCGGCGATACTGACTTCAACCTTATCACCCTGCACCAGCGACACATGCACCACTGCCGGCGTGTTGTCTTTGGTATTGGGGCGCTTGCCTGCCGGATCGCTCACAATTGATGCACGCAGCTTGTTGTCCGGTAGCAGATAAGCTCGGCGCACGCCTTCGTTCACCATTTGCTCCAGCGTCAGATCCCCTTCAAAACGTACCTGCATGCCTACTTTAACAAAGGCCACCACGATGCCGGTATCCTGACATAGCGGGCGTTTACCCTCTGCACACATGCGCGAATTGGTGAGTATCTGCGCAATGGCATCTTTAGCGGCAGGCGACTGCTCCAGCCTGTGTGCTTCTGCCAGCGCATGAATGAAATCTGCCGGGTGGTAGTATGAAATGTATTGCAGGGCGTCTGCCACGCTCGCAATAAAATCTTCCTGTTTAATAGTGGTCATCGTGTTGATTTTGCTGTCGCAATACTCGAGTTAATGTCTTTACGCAGTATTTTACCATTCTTGGTACGTGGAAAATCATGCGCCAGATATACGGTTTTAGGCGCTTTATATGCTGCCAGATGCTGCTTGCCGAACTGTACCAATTCATCTGCCGTCACTTTTGCATCCGGTTTCAGAATCACGTAGACGACAACCAGCAGCTTGTCTTTTTCAATCTCTTCGCCGACTGATGCACAATCTGCAACATCGGGGTGACCTTTGTATACACGCTCAATCTCGTACGGTGAAACGCGGTAACCGAAGCTCTTGATAATGTCATCTTTACGCCCCAGGAACCAGATGTAGCCGTCGGCATCGTATTTTGCATAGTCACCGGTAAAGAAATAACCATCGTGTTTGTATTTTCTGGTTTCTTCATCCAGGTTCCAATAGCGCAGGAACAGGCCAGGGTCGGTATCTGGCACGCAGATCATGCCCTCTTCACCGGTTGCCACGGGTTCCATGGTTTCAGGGTTTAGCAAGCGAATATTATGCCCCGGCTGCGGGAAACCGGCAGAACCCGGACGTATCGGACGGAAAATACTTTGCGACAGATAGTATGAGAACTCGCTCATGCCCACTGCCTCGTAAATATTGAGGCCAAAGCGTTCATGCCATTGCGTTAGCACTTCATCCGACAAATGCTCGCCTGCACTCATGAAGTGACGCATGCTCGGCAGTTCGGCGCCGCTGGTTGTAGTCTTTTGCAGAATCTGCCGGTAAATAGTAGGCACGCCGATAAAAATAGTCGCAGCATGTTTCTGAATTAGGTCCAGCCATTTCTGCGCGTCGTTTTTGCCTTCATGCACTATCACGGTCTTGCCCAGATACAACGGGTCCATGAGGCCAGTACCCAGCACATAAGTCCAGTTGAACTTGCCGGAATGCATGATGCGTTCCTGCACCTTGTCGCTGTAATTAAACCAGTATTGCGCGGCTGGCTGGCGGCCAATCAGTGCACGGTGCGCATGCAGAACACCTTTGGGGTAGCCGGTCGTGCCTGACGTGTATACCAGATAAGCCGGATCATCCGCCCGGGTTTGGTACGGTGCATCAAACTGCTCGACTGCATTCAGGCACGCCGCAAGGCTCTGCACATTGAATGTTGCATGCGCGTTCACCTCTGCCGCCTGCGACAGCAGGATATGTTTTAGATTTGGCGTTTCAACCAGCGCATCCGCCATACCGTACCAGGCCGTAGCATCAGTCACCAGTACCACAGCGCCAGAATCTTTTGCCAGATAAGCCACTTCTTCAGCGGTGAGCAGGGTTGAGGTCGGCACTGAAATCGCGCCCATTTTCATCGCACCTAAGAACGCAATCGGGTAATCAAGACTGTTGGGCAGGCGAATCAGCACGCGGTCGCCCGGTTTTACTCCAAGGTTACGCAGTACCTGCGCAAACTGGTCGGTCTTTTTCGCCAGTTCGGCAAAGGTGATGGTGGCAGTGCCAAGCGCATCATCCTCCACAATCATGGCAATATGATTCTGCTGCGCAGTACCGAGGTGTTTATCGGTACATGCCACGCCGATGTTGAAGTGTTCGGGAACATCCCATTCCCACTGCGGAAAGTCTGTAAACATTATAAAAGCACTCCATAAGGCCAGTTTTGACGAACCACCTGTGCCGGCAACAGTTGCAGCACATGCAGGGCAAATTCCATATCACTCGGTTTCAGTGCACGCAGTGCATGCGCCCTGAGCAAAGTTTGCAGCGCTTTACCGAACATAGGTGGATCCAGCATCTCGCCCTCAAACTTGATGGCTCCACCCAGCAAAGCATCAGCTTCAATCGCCGCTTTCAGAATGCTTACTTTTTGTGTCACTTCGGTCGGCGATGGGGTGTAAGCGGTTTTACATAAATGGATATGTCCCGGGTGAATCACCTGCTTACCGGTTAAACCCATCGCAGCTTCTTTACAGGCGTGTTTGTAAACCACGCGTGATTCATTATCGCCATGCAAGTCCAGCCAGCGGCGCACATCATGCGGCTCCAGAAATTTCTCCGGCATGGCGCTGGCACCGATCAGCGTTTCAACGCCGCCGATCACGCCTTTACCGGCGATACGGGCCTCGAACATGAGCTGGTTCATATAGAACTGCAATTCATCTATCCAGTTTTCCGGCGTGATGTGGATACCCATCGCTTTTGAAAAGTCATGAATACCGAACACCACGTGTTTCACCGTGTTGTACTGCATTAAATCCGGTGCGATTTTGAGTGATTTCGGGTGCTCAATAATTGGCTGTATCGTGATGTGTGGATTAACGCTCAACAAAAAGCTGGAAAGATCGCGTACTTCTGCCGCACCGTAGGCCTCGCCCGCCTTTGCCAGCATAACCACGTCGATGTATTCACCCATATCGCGCACAAGCTCCATATCGAGCTCGTATTCATCGGTACGGAATGAGTTAGCGCGAATCGCGATTGTCACGCGCTGATTCACCTTGCGCAGCGCAGGCAACTCCTGACGCAGCAGGTCGCGACTCATTTCTTTCTGTCGGCAGCCATCCTCAAGGTCAAAAATCAGGGTATGGGCATGCGTATAGTGCGCATGTTTCTGCATACGCGCCGAAGCCTGTGCCATATCTTCATAAATACCCAAACTTGGCGCGTATTTCACCGGCGGGTAATACAGTTGAATGCCGGGCCAGTAATCGCCGAGCGCAGTTGCGTCTAAAGAGAGAGGCTCTTCACCTATATGCATCATCATATTAATCAGCCTCCTGGTTCTGATTGAGTCTTACCGACCTTAATTTCTCCAGCATTTCATTAGCTACCGCTGTGTCTAAAAGCTCAACTTTTTTAAGTTTTTTTGATGAGTTGATCAAATCCCAGAACTCATTATCCGGCAATGCCAGCAAGTCATCAAACGCCTGCAGTTCATGCATATTGAGCGAATCAAACTGCTTGGAGACAAAATCCTGCAGCACGATATCCAGCTCCAGCAAACCTCGTCTGCAACGCCAGGCGAAGCGCCTCTGTTCTGCATCACGTAAATTTTCAGCATTTAACATGGCTCACCTCTACACGGCTGTAATTGAAATGGTTTTTTTAGCTTTGTGTTCTTTTGCCCGCTCTATTTTCAGATCCTTGATCTTGGCAATTGCCGCATTCGGGTTGAGCTTTTTCGGACACACATCGACACAGTTCATAATGTTATGGCAACGATATAAACGATAAGGGTCTTCCAGATTCTCCAGACGCTCGGCCTCGGCCTGATCGCGTGAATCGACAATAAAACGGTAAGCCGCCATCAGGCCGGATGGCCCGACGAATTTATCCGGATTCCACCAGAAGCTCGGGCAGGCTGTGGTACAAGCACCGCACATGATGCACTCGTACAGACCATCGAGCTTGGCACGGTCTTCAGGACTTTGCAGGCGCTCAGTTTCCGGCAGTGGATCGTCGTTCACCAGATAAGGCTTTACTGAGTTGTAGTGTTCAAAGAACTGCGTCATATCCACGACCAGATCACGAATCACCGGCAGTCCGGGCATGGGTCTTAACACAACCGGCTGTTCAAGATCCAGCAATTTGGTGGTGCAAGCCAAGCCGTTTTTACCATTAATGTTCATGGCATCACTACCGCACACACCCTCGCGGCATGATTTGCGCAATGACAGCGTATCATCCTGCTGCTTGATACGGATCAGCGCATCCAGAAGCATCTGGTCACCTTCCTGCAGTTCAACCTCGTAATCCTGCATGTAGGGTTTTTTATCTACGTCAGGGTTGTAACGATAAATAGATATCTTCATGGTCTACCTCAAAAAATCAAAATTCAGGGTAAATTGCGTCGTTGCGCGGTGCTCGCAACCTCGCTGTACAACTCGTACTATCTCGGTTCCTGCGCGCCGTGCGCCTAGCACTTCACGCCTGAATTTTGATTTTTTCGAGATAGTCGTAAACATTAGTATGTCCTTGCCTTAGGTACAAACGGCTCTACCGTTAATGGTTTTAAACGTACAGGTTTGTAAACCAGCTTGTGGCCGTCTTTGTAATAAAGCGAGTGCGTCAGCCAGTTCTCATCATCTCGACCGGCAAAGTCTTCGCGTGCATGAGCGCCGCGGCTTTCTTTGCGATTATTGGCTGCGTGCATGGTTGCTACCGCCACCTCTATTAAATTATCAAGCTCCAGCGCTTCAACCCGCGCGGTGTTGAATACTTTGCTCTTATCATTAATTTCAATACGTTTTGCACGTTCCGCCACTGCATCAATCGCAGACACGCCCTGTTCCAGCAGATCAGGGAAGCGGAATACGCCGCAATGCGTCTGCATGGTTTTACGCATGTCGGCACCCACATCGGCTACACGCTCTCCAGCTTGCTGGCCTTCCAGCCGCGCAATACGTGCCAGCGTCATATCTGTTGCATCGGCAGGCAAAGGTTTGTGCACAGCATTTGCCTTGATTTCGCTGACCATTTTGTCACCCGCGGCTTTGCCGAATACCACCAAATCGAGCAGTGAATTTGAGCCTAGGCGGTTTGCACCATGCACAGAAACACAGGCGCACTCGCCTACCGCATATAAACCTTTCACTTTCTTCTCGGCGCCATCACTGTATTCGACCACCTGCCCATCCAGATTAGTCGGAATGCCGCCCATCATGTAATGCGCGGTAGGCACTACCGGAATCGGCTTCTCAACAGGGTCTACATTGGCAAAGGTTTTTGCAATCTCGCGGATACCCGGCAAGCGCTTGCTGATCAGCTCTTCGCCCAGGTGATCCAGTTTCAGGTAAACCGCATCCTTGTTTTTGCCAACGCCGCGGCCTTCCTTGATTTCAGTGGCAATGGCACGTGACACCACATCGCGGCTTGCCAGATCTTTGGCATTTGGTGCATAGCGCTCCATGAAGCGTTCGCCATTGGCATTCACCAGATAACCACCCTCACCGCGGACACCTTCAGTTACCAGCACGCCAGCATGCAGTACGCCGGTTGGGTGAAACTGCCAGAATTCCATATCCTGCAACGGTAAACCTGCGCGTACCGCCATGCCCAGGCCGTCGCCAGTGTTAATGAAGGCATTAGTGCTGGCCTGAAAGATACGGCCGCCGCCACCAGTAGCAAGTAAGGTGGTTTTCGCCTCAAGAATATGAATATCACCGGTTTCAATCTCCAGTGCGATTGCACCTAGCACATCGCCGTCCGCATCGCGGATCAAATCCAGTGCGAACCACTCCACAAAGAACTTGGTATTCGCACGGATGTTGCGCTGATACAAGGTATGTAGCATGGCATGCCCGGTTCTGTCAGCTACTGCACAGGTACGTGAAATCGGCTTTTCACCATAATTCTGCGTCATACCGCCGAAAGGGCGTTGAAATATCTTGCCGTTTTCCAGGCGGTCAAACGGCATGCCGAAATGCTCAAGCTCAATAATAGCTTTGGCAGCATTTTTACACATGAATTCAATCGCATCCTGGTCGCCCAGATAATCTGAACCCTTGATGGTGTCGTACATGTGCCACAGCCAGTTGTCACCGGCCACATTACCCAGCGCAGCTGCAATGCCGCCCTGCGCTGCCACGGTATGTGAGCGCGTAGGAAAAACCTTGGACAGCACGGCAACCTTGACGCCGGCCTCTGCCAGCTGCAATGAAGCACGCAGACCGGCACCGCCGCCACCTACGATCACTGCATCAAATTGGTGTTTTTGTATACTCATGAAAATTGGATGCCCCATAAAATAACACCGCTCCAGAACAGGTAAACGATTAACAGCACATCTACCAGAATCTGCATCACAGCGCGCAACTTAAGATTAAATATGTAATCCTTGAACACATCCCGCACACCTAGCCACGCGTGCATGACCAGGCTGATAAAAAACAGCAGTGTGAACAAGCGCCACCACCAGGGTGACATTAATTCCAGCCAGCCTTCATAACCCACAGGCTGTTTCATCAGCAGCAGCAATGCAAATATGATCAGATAAACCGCCATCACTACAGCAGACAAACGCTGTGCCAGCCATAAGCGCATGCCAGGATATTTTTTTGTAAGTAGTTCTATTAACATAATTGAGTCTATGCCCTTACCAGATCACATACGCAAACGCGATTACTGACAATACATCCAGACATAGCACCAACCGGCTGGAAAAACGGGCTTTCTGCAAACTTGTCATCCAGTGCACATCCATTGCCAGATGGCGCAAGCCTGCATAAAAATGATGAAAAAACGCGCAGGACAATCCAATTACAAACAATTTCGCCAGCCAATGCTGCAACATGCCCGCCAGCGCTAAATAGCTAGCTTCGCTTTGCACAGACTGGCTCAACGCCCACAGCAGTGCTGGCAACACCAGAAACAGCGCCATACCGCTCATGCGGTGCAAGATCGATATGATTGCATTCACCGGCAGCCGAATCGTGAACAGATTCAGGTTTTTAGGGCGTTTGCGTTGCTGCATATCTGGCATGATCAGGCCGCCTCAGCCACAGCTTTTGATACACGTGCCAGCAGGCGCGGATCAAACGGTTTAGGAATAATGTACTCTCGACCGAACTTGAGTTCTTTCAAGTTGTAGGCTTCGAGCACTTCTTGTGGCACCGGCTCGCGTGCCAGTTCGCTCAGCGCATGCGCTGCGGCAATTTTCATTTTGTCGGTGATCTGCCTGGCTTTAGCATCCAGCGCGCCTCTGAATAAATATGGGAAGCACAGCGCATTATTCACCTGGTTCGGGAAATCACTGCGGCCGGTTGCCATCAGAATATCGTCACGAATGGCATGCGCGACGCTGGGCAGCACTTCAGGGTCAGGATTCGCCAGCGCGAAAATTACCGGGTTCTTTGCCATACCCTTGATCAGGCTCGCATCGAGCGCATTTTTGGCTGAAACGCCGATAAACACATCTGCACCCAACATAGCCTCTGCCAGTGTTGTTACGCCACCGCGCGCAATCGCCAACTCGCGGTTGTTGTCGTGCAGGTCAGCACGCGTCGTATCCAGCACACCGGATCTATCCACCATGGTGACATTGGTCGCGCCCATCAGCTTCAATAGTTTTGCGCATGAACAGCCAGCCGCGCCTGCGCCTAGAAATACGATTTTTGCCGTTGGCAGTGTTTTACCCTGTAGTTCCAGAGCATTCAGCAGTGAGGCCGCTACGATCACAGCGGTACCGTGCTGGTCATCATGAAAAACCGGAATATCCAGACGCTTTTTGAGCTCATTTTCAATATAAAAACAGTGTGGCGCAGCAATGTCTTCAAGATTAATGCCACCGAAAGTCGGTGATATATTGACTACGGTTTCAATAAACTCATCTGGCGTTTTGGCATTGATCTCGATATCAAATACATCAATACCGGCAAAACGCTTGAACAAAACCGCCTTACCTTCCATCACTGGCTTACTGGCCAGCGCACCCATATTGCCCAACCCCAACACTGCAGTGCCATCAGTAATTACAGCTACCAAATTACCTTTATTGGTGTATTTATAAGCGTTGGCCGGGTCTGCATTAATCTCGCGCACTGGCTCTGCCACACCCGGTGTATAAGCCAGAGAAAGATCATCTTGCGTGGCACATGGTTTGGATGATTCCACACTCAGTTTGCCCGGAACCGGAAACTGATGGTAATCAAGTGCGCGTTTTTTTAAGTCATCCATCGGCTATCTTTCTATACCTGCATAAAGTCGTTATCAAAAGTTATTATTCAAGTTCACTTTTACTCAAGTTCGCTGAGGTAATGATGGTCATCCGTCAGGCACAGACCCAAGCGCCATTCCATAGGCTTATCACCGTAAGTAAATGAAACACGTTCAATACTTAACAGCGGATAGCCTTCTTGCAGACCCAGTGCAATTGCAACTTCTGACGTTGCACCCACAGCCTTTAAACGCTCTTCCGCACGAATCATGCGCACCCCGAACTGGGATTCGTACATGCTGTACATTGAGCCGTTACATTCTTCAACTTTTGCACCGTTCAAACCTTTAAAAGGTACTGCCGGCACAATAATGTGGTCATAAATCAAAGGACGACCTGAAAATGTCAGCAATCGCTTTACTTCAATTGTTGCTGCACCAGCCTTGATTCCTAATATTTTTGAAATGTAGGCATCGGCCTTGGTTTTTACGCACGAGATAAACTCATTCTGCAGTAATTCTTTATTACCACTGATTGAGGTCAGACGCAAAAATCGCAACTTGATCACATCAGCATTATGTGTCGCTACAAAAGTACCTTTGCCTTGGCGACGTATCAGAATATTCTCAGCCGATAGGCTATCAATCGCCTTGCGCACTGTGCCCTGGCTCACCTTGTAGCGCGCAGCCAGCTCTATTTCACTAGGAATAATCTCCCCCGGGCGCCATTCGCCGCCTATCAGGCTCTGTGTAATCAGCACCTTGATCTGTTCATATAAAGGTCGATAGTTTGGTGAAATCAGTTGCTTGTCCATTTTTACCTATACCCATTCAGTTAACTCTACTTACTTAATCAGAAACATCCATTGCCGTTTCGAATTTCACTTTACGAATTTATAACACGACAAAAAAATTAAGTCTAGTGTTTTATATCTTATATAAGACATAAGATATATGTTGACACAGAAATAATTTAATCTATATAATAAATTCAACATCACTACTGAAGTCATACTGATATGGAACACTACATACGTCCAAGACGCTCCATGCTTTATGTGCCGGGCTGCAACCCACACTATCTGGATCGTGCACGCACTTTGGCAGCAGACTCTGTCATCCTTGATCTGGGCGACCCGATTCTGGTCGATGCCAAAGAGCATTCGAGAGCCAATGTTGTTGAAGCCATCAAGAAAGGTGGTTATGGCAACCGCGAAGTTGTCGTACGCGTTAATAACCTCGATTCAGCTTGGGGGCAAGATGACATCAAAGCGGTTGCCAACATCGGCGCCGATGCCATTCTTTTCCCTAATATAGAGTCACGTGAAGATGTACTGAAAGCACAGGCTTGCCTGGATGAAGCCGGCGGCGCTCATATGCCGATCATGGTGATGATAGAGAGCCCGCTCGCGGTGCTCAATGCAAAAGAGATTGCGGCCGCATCAGACCGTATCATCTGTATCGTGATGGCGACATCTGACCTGATTTCGCAGCTGCATGCCCATGTCACACATGAGCGCTCCGCTATTCTGACTTCATTGTCGCTGGTAATACTGGCTGCACGCGCCTATGGCCGCAGCGTGATTGACGGCATCACCAGCGATTTCAAAAACATGCATTCTTTTGAGTACGCCTGTCGCCTTGGGCGCGACATGGGGCTGGATGGCAAATCACTGGTGCACCCGGCACAGATTGCCTACTGTAACGATGCTTATACTCCCAAAGCCACTGAGGTAGCCAATGCAAGGCTGATTATCAAAGCCCTGAAAGAAGCTAACGAAACTGGCCACGGCACGGTAGTGGTCAATGACAAACTGGTTGAGCACCATCATATTAAAGCTGCGCAGCGCCTCATTAAACTGCATGAAGCCATTGCCGAACTTGAAGAAGAATTCATCTAAATGCCAAATACAGACAGAACAGAGCCTTCTCAAAAAAATCCTAATAAAATTAACGCTGGCCGTTTTTTTGAGAATTTCACGCTGAATGAAGTGATTCAGCACGCCACGCCGCGCACAATTAGCGCCGGTGATGCCGCGCTGAACATAGCACTCACCGGTGCGCGAAACCCGCTGCATTGCAGCGAACCATTTGCACAATCGCTAGGATATGCAACCGCGCCAATTGATGACTTGCTGGCCTTTCATATTGCCTTCGGCAAAACCGTGCCGGATATCTCAGTGAATGCAGTCGCAAATCTGGGTTACGCCGACGTGCGTTTTATGCAGCCGGTTTTTGTCGGCGATACTTTAAGCACATCCAGCACCGTAATCGGACTCAAACAGAATTCCAGCGGCAAAAACGGCGTGGTTTACGTGCGCTCGACCTCGGTTAACCAACACAATCAGCCGGTACTAAGCTGGGTACGCTGGGTCATGGTGCACAAAAAAGATCTCGACGCACCCGCACCCGAAACCGTGATTCCGGAACTACCGGCATTTGTCAGCGCCGCAAACCTGAGTATCCCGCACAGTTTTTCTGCCGAAAGCTTCAATGCAACGGCTACAGGCGGAAAATATTTCTGGGAAGACTATCAGGCGGGCGAGCGTATCAATCATAGCGCTGGGATGATAATTAACGATAGCGACCACTCTCTAGCAACTCGTCTATATCAAAATAATGCGCGTTTGCACTTCGAGAACCTATACATCCCAAATCTTCAAGTAAATACCATGGATGCTGTTGCTGAAAAAATCGGCAAACGCTTAGTGTATGGCGGCGTGGTGATTTCCACCTGCCGCGCATTAAGTTTTGGGGGCTTAGAAAATGCGTTAACCATTCTTGCCATCAATGCAGGCGCCCACGCCAACCCATGCTTTGCCGGTGACACCATTTACAGCTACACCGAAGTACTCGACCGCTGGGAGTTGCCAAACAGGAATGACGCAGGTGCATTGCGGCTGCGCATGGTGGGCATTAAAAATGCCACACCGGCAGAAATCAGCGAACTGAAACCGCAAAACAGTTACCACCCGAATGTTGTACTAGACCTTGATTACACCGTATTAATGCCACGTAAAGGAAACGTATAAATGGCAGTGCACCCAAACGAAGCCCTCTTTGGAGGCGAAAAACCATTCCCGCTGATTCCGGCTTGTGAACACTTTGCCGGCAGCGAAAAGCTGATCCTGAAAGCATTGTCTTTGCAAGACAGCATAGGCCCGGTATTTGACATCACCTGTGACTGCGAAGACGGCGCTGCATCAGGCCAGGAACGTGACCACGCCGAGATGATCGTGCGTGTGTTGAATTCCGAAGCCAACAAACATCGCATGGCCGGTGCACGTATTCACGACTACACGCATCCAGCCTGGAAACAGGATGTGGATATCCTAGTCGGAGGTGCGGGCAAAGTACTGAGCTACATCACCATTCCAAAATGTACTGACATCAGCCAAGCTAAAGAGATGATCGCCTACATTCAAAAAATGGCGGTGTTTCATGGCATAGAACGCGAGATTCCGGTACATATTTTGATCGAGACCCACGGCGCGCTGAAACAGGTACACGAAATCGCCGCCTTGCCCTGGCTGCAGGTGCTGGACTTTGGTCTAATGGACTTTGTAAGTGCGCATAACGGCGCGATTCTGGCCAGTGCCATGCGCAGCCCGGGACAGTTTGAGCATCGATTATTAGCTCGCGCCAAAGCAGAAGTTGCAGCAGCCGCATTGGCTAACGGCGTAGTGCCTGCGCACAATGTGACACTGGACCTTAAAAACGTGGAAACCACATTCAGCGATGCCAGCCGTGCGCGCAATGAATTCGGCTTTTTACGCATGTGGAGCATCTACCCGACGCAGATTCAGGCCATTGTTGATGCAATGAAACCGAATTTTGATGAAGTGGCCGACGCAGCGAATATTCTGCTGGCTGCGCAAGCTGCAGACTGGGGCCCGATTCAATATGCAGGCGAACTGCACGACCGTGCGACCTATCGTTATTTTTGGGAAATATTGCAGAAAGCCAAAGTCACCGGCGTTGCGATTTCCGAACAAGCCAATTTATCATTTTTTAGCTAACTATTTTGACTAAGCCCATATGACTAAACTGACCTCCGCAGGCGCACGTTTCCGTGCCGCAGTAAATGCTGAAAAGCCGCTGCAAATCATCGGTGCCATCAACGCTTACCACGCGCTACTGGCAACACAAACCGGCTACAAAGCGATTTACCTGTCTGGCGGTGGCGTTGCTGCCGGCTCATTGGGCATGCCAGATCTTGGCATTTCCACACTGGAAGATGTGCTGATTGACGTGCGCAGGATCACCGAAGTGACCGAAACCCCATTGCTGGTAGATATCGATACCGGCTTCGGCGGCGCTTTCAACATTGCGCGCAGCGTCAGAAACGTGATCAAGGCCGGTGCGGCAGCTGTGCATATCGAAGATCAGGTGCAGGCCAAGCGCTGCGGCCACCGCCCGAACAAGGCGATTGTAAGCCAAGCAGAAATGGTAGACCGCATCAAGGCAGCCGTAGATGCAAAAACCGACCCGGATTTTGTGATCATGGCGCGCACCGACGCACTGGCGGTTGAAGGCCTGCAATCCGCGATTGACCGCGCCTGTGCCTGTGTTGAGGCAGGTGCTGACATGATATTCCCGGAAGCGATCACCGAACTCGGCATGTATAAGCAGTTTGCCGCCGCAGTAAAAGTGCCGGTTTTGGCAAATATTACTGAGTTTGGCTCTACACCCTTATTCACGGTGGATGAGTTGCGCGGTGCCGATGTAAGCATGGTGCTGTATCCGCTATCGGCTTTCCGCGCCATGAACCAGGCCGCACTTAAAGTATACGAAGCCGTGCGCCATGATGGCACGCAGGCCAATGTAGTAAACCTGATGCAGACACGCGCCGAACTTTACGAGCACCTGAATTACCACAGCTACGAACAGAAACTAGATGCATTATTTAAGGGAGAGAAATAGCATGACAACTACCACGCCACCATCTCACACTGATGCACCTAAAAAGAAAAAAGGTGTAGCACTAGCGGGCGTTGCCGCTGGCACTACTGCCATCTGTACCGTAGGCCACACCGGCAATGACCTGCATTACCGCGGCTATGACATTATCGAGCTGGCAAAACACGCCACGTTTGAAGAAGTCGCTTACCTGCTCATTCACGGTGAATTACCTACACAGGCACAGCTCACGGCCTACCACCAGAAACTTAAAAAACTGCGTGGCCTGCCGGATGCACTGAAAAAGGTGCTGGAACATATCCCGGCTAATGCTCACCCGATGGATGTAATGCGCACCGGCTGTTCCATGCTGGGCACATTGGAACCGGAAGCGGCTGACCGCAACATTGAAGCCGCAAAGGATTTGGGCGACAGGCTGATTTCATGCTTCAGTTCAATTCTGCTGTACTGGTACCACTTCAGTCACAACAACAAACGCATAGCTGTAGAGTCGGACGAAGACTCCATCGCCGCACATTTCCTGTATCTGCTGCATGGCAAAAAACCATCTGACCTGCACATTAGCGCCATGAATACCTCACTGGTGCTATATGCCGAGCATGAGTTCAATGCGTCAACCTTTACCGCACGCGTGGTAGCAGGCACATTATCTGACATGTACTCCTGCATCACCGGTGCCATTGGCGCGCTGCGCGGCCCTAAACACGGCGGCGCAAATGAAGCTGCCATGGAAATTATCGAACGCTACAAAAATGCTGACGAAGCCGAGGCCGACATCATGCAACGCATGGCACGCAAGGAAATCATCATCGGTTTCGGTCATCCTGTTTATACGATTGCCGACCCGAGAAACGAATCCATCAAGGCGGTAAGCCGCAAGCTGTGTGAAGACAACGGCAACATGACCTTGTTTGATGTTTCTGACCGCATTGAAACCACGATGTGGCGCGAGAAAAAAATGTTCCCCAATCTGGACTGGTACAGTGCATCAAGCTACCACATGATAGGTATTCCTACCGGTATGTTCACACCGATTTTCGTGATATCTCGCACTACTGGCTGGGTAGCGCATGTCATTGAGCAGCGCATTGATAACAAAATCATTCGCCCGAACGCAGAATATACCGGGCCGGAAAATCGCCCATATGTGCCGTTAAATCAGCGCGGCTAGGTCATTGCGAGGGCGTAAGCCCGTGGCAATCCAGAAATTATAAGCATGGATTGTTGTGCCTACGGCTCGCAATGACGGTTAAGAAGTAATCGATATTTTTATTAATACCAAACTCTTAGCTCATTATTTATTTGTTTTGTAATGCGGCTAATTTAAAACTTTTTTTATTTAAGAGCTAAACTATGTCATCACACATTTCCAACGTTCGCCCCGCTCCCGATCAAGTCATCGTGGATATCGCCAACTATGTCGCCGAATATGAAATCAAAAGCGATGAAGCTTTTGATACCGCGCGCAATTGCCTGATGGATACCCTAGGCTGCGGTTTTGAAGCGCTGGATTACCCGGCCTGCACCAAATTATTAGGACCAGTGATTGCCGGAACAGTGGTGCCGAATGGCGCAAAAGTACCTGGCACTTCGTACCAGCTCGACCCGATTCTGGCTGCGTTCAACATTGGCGCCATGATACGCTGGCTGGACTTTAACGATACCTGGCTGGCTGCGGAGTGGGGTCATCCGTCTGATAATCTAGGCGGCATTCTGGCCGTGGCAGACTACATCTCACGCAAAAACGTCGCTGAAGGCAAAGCGCCGCTGACCGTAAAAGACGTGCTGACTGCCATGATCAAGGCGCATGAAATTCAAGGTGTGCTGGCGCTGGAAAACAGCTTTAACCGCGTAGGTCTTGACCACGTAATTCTGGTAAAAATCGCTTCAACCGCAGTCGTCACCAAACTGCTGGGCGGCAACAAGGAAGACATCATCAACGCGGTTTCCAACGCATTTGTTGATGGACAAAGCCTGCGTACTTATCGTCATAGCCCGAATACGGGGTCACGTAAATCATGGGCAGCAGGCGACGCAACTTCGCGCGCAGTGCGCCTGGCGTGGATGACGATGCAGGGCGAGATGGGTTACCCGTCAGCGCTTACGGCGAAAACCTGGGGCTTTTACGATGTGCTGTTTAAAGGCAATGCGTTCAAGTTCCAGCGTGCTTATGGTTCTTATGTGATGGAGCAGGTACTGTTCAAGATTTCATTCCCGGCAGAATTCCACGCGCAAACCGCAGTGGAATGTGCGCTGCAACTCAACCAACAGATTGGCAACCGCTTGCAAACCATGGAGCAGATTGCCGCGATTGATAAAATCGTGATCACCACGCACGAATCGGCAATCCGCATCATCGACAAAACCGGCCCGCTCGACAACCCGGCAGATCGCGACCATTGTATTCAATACATGTCAGCCATTGGCTTATTAAAAGGCAATCTGACCGCACAGGATTATGAAGATGCAGCCGCTGCTGATCCACGCATTGATGCAATCCGCGACAAAATGGTCTGTGTGGAAAAAGCTGAATACACACGCGACTACCTCGACCCGGAAAAACGCTCGATTGCCAATGCGATTCAGGTCTTCTTTAAAGACGGTACCAGCTCTGAAAATATCGCCGTGGAGTATCCGATCGGCCATAGACGCCGCCGCGGTGAAGGCATTCCTGAGTTGGTGAAAAAGTTCAAGATTAATCTGGCGCGCCGTTTTGATGCTAAAAAACAAGCTGACATTCTGGCTCTATGTTTAGAGCAAAAAACGCTGGAAGCCATGCCGGTGAATGAGTTTGTGGATATGCTGGCAGTCTAGAAAGATGCTGATTTAATCGTCATTGCGAGCGAAGCGCGGCAATCCAGTGTTTTTTTTAAAGAGATTCTGGATTGCCGCGCTTCGCTCGCAATGACAGTTCAATGACAACTCTATAAATAAATCAACGTTACCTTCCTGGTGTTTTGCTATCCAATCAAAAGTGCAAAGAGTAAGCGACTAAAATTTAAGGTAAAATAGCGGATTATTTATTGCTGTTTGAAAGACCCCGCTATGTCGCTTACTACGCTCAACGCGCTATCTCCATTAGATGGCCGCTACCAATCAAAACTTGACGCCTTACGTCCATACTTTAGTGAATATGCACTGATTAAACACCGTGCATGGGTGGAGGTTGAGTGGCTGAAAGCACTTTCCAGCGCCTTGGAACTGACAGAAATCGCACCGTTCAGTGCAGAAACAATTCATGAGCTGGATGCAGCGATTGCCAATTTCAGCGAAGTAGATGCATCACAGGTTAAAGCCATTGAAGCCCGTACCAACCACGATGTAAAAGCACTTGAATACTGGCTCAAAGAAAAATTCGACGGTAATCCGGAAATTAAAAAAGCCAGTGAATTCATCCACTTTGCCTGTACCTCTGAAGACATCAATAACCTGTCACATGGCTTAATGCTAAAAACTGCACGCGATGGCGTCATGCTGCCGTTTTTGAACAATCTGATCGCACGTCTGACTGAACTGTCAAACCAGCTGGCGGACCAACCGATGCTGTCACGCACTCACGGCCAGACAGCCTCACCGACTACCATGGGTAAAGAGCTTGCCAATGTGGTGTACCGTCTGCAGCGCCAACAAAAACAGCTTGCCAGCAACGAAATCCTCGGCAAGATTAACGGCGCCGTCGGTAACTTTAATGCGCACCTGTCTGCTTACCCGCACTTTGACTGGGAAAGCTTCGCCAAACGTTTCGTTGAGTCATTAGGCCTGACTTATAACCCGATGACGATTCAGATCGAACCGCACGATTATATGGCTGAACTGTACGACACACTGGCGCGCATCAACACAATTCTGATTGATATCAACCGCGATATCTGGGGTTATATTTCTGTTGGCTACTTCAAGCAGAAAGTAAAAGCCGGTGAAATCGGTTCATCTACCATGCCGCACAAAGTTAACCCAATCGACTTTGAAAACTCTGAAGGTAACTTAGGTCTAGCCAATGCTGTATTACGCCACATGGCGGAAAAGCTGCCGATCTCACGCTGGCAGCGCGACCTAACCGACTCAACCGTGTTACGCAATATGGGTGTGGCTTTCGGTTACACCTTGCTCGGCTACGATTCATGCCTGCGCGGCCTGAACAAGCTCGAAGTGAACCCAACACGTCTGGCAGAAGACCTCGATAACAGCTGGGAAGTACTGGCTGAACCGATTCAAACCGTAATGCGCCGCTACGGCATTGAAAATCCATACGAGCAACTGAAAGAACTCACGCGCGGCAAAGGCGGCATCAACAAGGCCTCGCTGCACACGTTCATCAGCGGCCTGAACATTCCAGACGATGCAAAACAATATCTGCTCGCTTTATCACCGGCGACCTATATCGGTAAAGCAACAGAGCTTGTAGGCAGAATCTAAAAATAACATACGGGGAGAGCTTGCCACACAAGTGTTCCCCGTAAGAAATATTAGAGCAGCTAATGTGTTATATACTTCCCGCTTCAAATACTATTGGGGTGCAACGACATGAGTGCTGATAAAAGCAATCCTAGACTTGCTGTACTGATTGATGCGGATAACACGTTCAACGTTATTCCAATCATTGATGAATTATTTGAAGAAATATCCAAATTCGGCGATGCCAGTGTCAGGCGTATTTATGGCGACTGGACGCAACAACAATTAAGCCGCTGGAAAGAAATTCTTCCTAAGCATGCAATTCAGCCCATGCAGCAATACGCCAACACTAAAGGCAAGAATGCGACCGATAGTGCGCTGATTATTGATGCAATGGATTTGCTCTACACAGCACCCTTGGATGGATTCTGTATTGTTTCAAGCGATAGTGATTTCACGCGATTAGCGATACGCTTCCGTGAATCAGGCAAACTGGTTTATGGTTTCGGAGAACAAAAAACTCCCGAGTCGTTAAGAGCAGCCTGCAATCAATTCATATATATAGAAATACTATCTCAGAACAAACTATCGGATGCCGCCTTGGCTACCATAGAGGAACCGAGTGTCAAGTTAGACAAACCTAAACCTGCCCCAGAGACAAAAGCTGCAAATACTCCAAATGATGAAACCACCCTGCTGGCTCCCGTCGTTAAAAAAACATCAAAACAATTGGCAAGTGACACTAAGCTAGTTTCATTAATCCGGTCGGCAATCGAATCACTTTCTGAAGATGATGGATATGCGAACACCGGTGAAATCAAAAAGCATATTGTTAAAAATTATTCGGCTTTTGATTCACGTAATTATGGTTACGCAAAGTTCAGTGACCTCATCGATACCATAGGGCTGTTCGAGCTAGACGCTAAAAAACAGCGCATTAAGGATAAAAGAAAGAAATGAACGAAATACTAGTGCTCTACTACTCCCAAGGCGGTGCCGTACGCAGTATGGCGCAACTCATCGCGCGCGGTATTGAAAGCGTAGCCGGTGCTAAAGCACGCATCCGCACCGTACCTAAAGTATCGGCAAATTGCGAAGCAACAGAATCTGACATTCCAAGCAGCGGCGACCCTTACGTTGAACTGCAAGACCTTGAAGAGTGCATAGGCGTTGCGCTCGGTAGCCCTACCCGTTTCGGCAACATGGCAGCACCAATGAAATACTTTCTGGATGGCACCACCGCACTCTGGCTGAAAGGTGCACTGATCAACAAACCTGCTGCGGTATTCACCTCAACCGGCTCCATGCACGGCGGCAATGAAAGCACGCTGCTGACCATGATGCTGCCATTAATGCATCACGGCATGGTGATGGTCGGCTTGCCATATTCAGAACCAGCGCTATCAGGCACCACATCTGGCGGCACTCCCTACGGCGCAAGCCATATCGGCGGCGCGATGGATGACAGACCGATTAGCGAAGATGAAAAGCAATTATGTCTGGCACTTGGTAAGCGCCTGGCCGAAACTGCGTTAAAATTGGCGGTATGAATCCCTTATGAACCTAAGTATAGAAGCAAGAAAATTTCTCCGCAGCACGCGTAGCGGCATACTATCAACGCACTCCACGCGCTTTGAAGGCTATCCGTTTGGCTCGGTGGCGCCGTTTGTTCTGGATCATAATTGCCAGCCGATCATACTCATCAGTAATATCGCCGAGCACACCAAGAACATTACAATCAACCCGAAAGTTTCATTACTGGTATTTGCTGGTGGTGAAGATTTACAGGCCAATGCCAGACTGACCGTATTAGGTGAGGCTGTAAGAATCTATAAAGATGTCGATGCTGATCTGCGCGCCCGTTATTTGCGCTACCTGCCGCAAGCGGCCAGTTATTTTGACATGCACGATTTTTCTTTTTACCGCATTCATATCCATCAGGCTCGTTACATCGGCGGTTTTGGCAAAATGTCATGGCTTACAGATGCCGACCTATTCAGCGGCATTGCTAGTGAGTCCTCAGTGCTGGCAAGCCAGGAAACAGCAATCATCGAACACATGAATGCAGATCATGCCGAAAATCTGCTTAATTACTGCAGGCACTTCCATCATGTTGATGCGGATCATGCACACATGCTGGGCATAGACTGCGATGGCTTTGATGTAAGCGCCCGTGTCGGTGACACATCAACAATATTGCGCTTTGATTTTGAACAGCAGATTCACGACGCACAGTCAGCACGCGCTGCGTTAGTGGCGATGGCAAAGGCGGCAAAACCATGAAAGAAAAACTGCAGCTCGGCGCATCCATTAGCCTGATCAGTTTGATTCTGCTCGCTTTGGCATGGGAAACCGTGCTGGCACCGTTAAAACCCGGCGGCTCATTACTGATGTTAAAAGCAGCACCTCTGCTACTGCCGCTATTTGGCATTCTGCGCGGCAAGCGCTACACCTACCAATGGTCGAGCATGTTCATATTGATTTACTTTACCGAGGGCGTAGTACGCGCCTGGTCAGACGGCGGGCTATCGGCAAAACTTGCGGTCATTGAAGTAATATTGTCAGTCACTTTTTTCAGCTGCGCTATTTTTTATGCACGCCTTACCCGCAAATAAATTTGTTAGTGAAATTTATGACACCCAAGTTTTTATTGCCGGTGCCGCGCCAAACCTACCTTCTTCTACTATAATTTAACTTTGAAAACTCTCTTTGCAGGTCTGGCATGAAAATACTGCTTTCCAATGACGACGGGTATTTCGCCCCGGGTCTGAACATTTTGGCGGAACACATTAGTAAATTTGCTGATATTACCGTAGTAGCGCCGGAAAGAAACCGTAGTGGAGCCAGCAATTCACTCACGCTGGATCGGCCGCTAAGCATCAAAAAAGCTGCTAACGGCTTCTTTTATGTCAATGGCACCCCCACAGATTGCGTACATATCGCACTCACCGGCTTGATGGACACATTACCGGACATGGTGATCAGCGGTATCAACGATGGTGCCAACATGGGTGATGACACCATTTACTCAGGTACCGTTGCCGCTGCGATGGAAGGCTACTTATTGGGCATCCCATCGATTGCCATTTCCATGTCACAGCATAACTCCACGCACTTTGAAACCGCAGCGCGCATTGCTGTAGAGCTAATATTACACTATCAGAAAAATGGGTTCGACTCCCCTACATTACTGAATGTAAATGTACCGGATATTCCATATGACGAATTACAGGGACGCACCGTAACGCGACTCGGCAAACGTCACAAAGCCGAACCGGTAGTGCAGTTAAAAACACCACGTAATGAAACAGTTTACTGGGTCGGTGCAGCCGGACAGCCTAATGACGGCGGCGAAGGTACTGATTTCTACGCAGTAGCAAACAATCAAGTGTCAATTTCACCAATTCAGGTAGATTTAACCAATCACTCACAACTGCATGACATTAAAAACTGGCTAAAAAGCTAGCAAGACTAGGTAATTTAAAAAGTGGCACTCATCAGATCATCACAAACTGGCATCGGCATGACCTCTCAGCGCACGCGCGATCGTATGCTATCGCGATTGCGTGAACAGGGTATCAAAGATGAAATCGTGCTGTCGGCAATCGGCAATACACCGCGCCATATATTTGTAGATGAAGCACTGTCGATTCGTGCTTATGAAGATGTTTCATTGCCTATCGGTTTTGGTCAGACCATTTCACAGCCTTATATTGTGGCGCGGATGTCCGAGCTGCTACGTAACGGCCAACCCTTACAAAAGGTTCTCGAAATCGGCACTGGCTGCGGTTACCAGACAGCGGTATTGTCAAAGCTGGCAAAAGAAGTCTACTCTGTGGAGCGTATTCGCCCACTGGTGATGAAAGCGCGCGGCCACCTGCGCGAACTCAAATGCATTAACGTAAAACTGGCGCATGCTGATGGCAACATCGGCCTAAGCGAGATTGCCCCATTTAACGGCATTTTAGTCACTGCAGCTGCAAGCCATATTCCACAAGATCTGCTGGACCAGCTTGCGATTGATGGGCGCCTGATAATCCCAGTAGGTACCGATGAGCAGATTTTATATCTGGTTGAACGTTTGTCTCAAACTGAATACCGCCAGACCAAATTGGAGCCGGTAAAATTCGTGCCCTTACTGGGCGGCACCAGTTAACAATGTCAACTTTGCGTCACGCTTTTATAGCTTTGCTAACATTGCTAGCCTTTGGCTGCAGCACCACCCCGGCACCGGTCATAGACCGTACGCCAACCGTCGCAAACAAATCTATCCCTGCCAGTAAAGTATCAACCAAACCTGCTAACGGCAAAAATGGCAGCGATTGGCGCCCAGACACGCATACCGTTAAAAAGGGTGACACCCTGTTCAGCATTGGCCTGGAATACGGCTACTATTATAAAGACATCGCGCGTGCCAATAATATTGAAGCGCCCTATGTCATCAAGATTGGCCAGACACTTAAACTGGCAGACCTGAAAGATAAATCAGGCAGCGCGGAAGTGAAGCAACCAGAGCCTGCGCAACAAGAAGATGGTGTGATTACTTACCCGATCAGTACTGACAGCACCACAAATGCCACTAACATTACGGCCACATCTCCAGCAGTTACCGCACCTGCAACTATTGCAATCAATGAGCCTAAGGCTATTCGCGAGCCTTACAGCGAGGCGGCCTTAAAAACAGCACTGCCAACAACAAAACCGACCGCAGCACCCACTACCACAGCTAAAGTAGAGTCGAATACTAAAGCGGCAGTTGAAGCGAATGAAAAACTTCAAACAAAACCCGAAGCAAAACCAGAATCTAATCCAGAAGCCAAACCGGAAGCCAAGCCTGCTGCTGAACCAGTTGGAGGCATTAGCTGGATCTGGCCGACCAAAGGCAAAGTCATTGCAGGTTTTAATGATGGCGGTAACAAAGGTATCGATATTGCGGGAAGCAAAGGCCAGCCAATTCTGGCCGCTGCGCCTGGCAAAGTAATCTACAGCGGCTCAGATTTACGCGGCTATGGCAAATTGGTCATCGTGAAGCATAATAATACCTATCTATCTGTGTATGCCAACAATAGCAATATATTAGTTAAAGAGGGGCAGCAGGTAAGTGCAGGCCAAAAAATTGCCGAAATGGGCGATACTGATAGCAATACTGTAAAATTACATTTTGAAATCCGCCAGCAGGGTAAATCTGTAGACCCTGCTAAGTTTTTAGCTTCAAATTAAGCAAAAAAAGGAATCTAATTATGGCCAAGAAGGATACAAATAAATACAGTAAAAATGCCAACATCACTCCCGAAAGCCACCTGAGCTCCATACTTGCGATACTGCGCATGGGATTAATGCTTGTAGGTATTTTTGGCATTACTTTTGAATTGTTTCGTGAGAATGGCTGGTTATCCAAGCTATTGGGCGACGTTATTGATTCAACAGCAAATATGCTGCTAGCTGCAGTTGCCCTTCTCGGATTATGGCTGCTTAATCGCTGGCTTAGCACCCCGAATAAATCTGAAACTAAAAGAACCGGAGACATACCGATGTATGCCATGATGGCAGTAGGTGCCTTCTACATATATAGATTATTTACTAGCGGCGGCTTTTAATTCGTGGTTTTAGAACAATAAAAAAGCGGCTTTAAGCCGCTTTTTTATTGTTCTAAAACCAAAACTATTAGCTAAATCACTATTAATTAGATGCCTTAGCCTGCTGTTTGTAATATTCACGCACCGGTGTCATATCAAACTCACGCGCCCATTCAATCATTTTATCGAAAGCTGGCGCCCCGATCTCGCCTACCTGTGCATGAATGCCCGCTTGTTCACGAATGATTAAAATACCTGGAATCTGGGTAACTTCAAAATATTCACCAATTTCAGGATCAATTTCTGTATCCACCATACCAAACACGATATCAGGATTTTTTTCAGCTGCTGCTTCAAAAGTTGGTGTAAATGCAACGCATGGATCACACCACTTTGCCCAGAAATCAACAATCACAAAAGGATTGTTTTCAATAGTTTCTTTAAAATTCGCTTTGGTAAGTGCTACAACTGCCATGATTTTGCCTTTAATTGAACGAAGCTAGCAGTTTATCAGAACACTAATCTTTCGTTAAGTT
>DATCVB010000021.1:0-7252 GCA_036567185.1 Methylotenera sp. | reverse complement strand
TCATCAAACGTAGCCGAGTAACGCGGTGTAGTTTGCGGAGTTTTATGTACTGTTTCTTTTGATTTATCGTCACTCATTTTAATAAGCTCCTGCGTTATCGACATGGAAGTGGTACAGCGTGCGTGCAGAACCATATTGTTTGAAGCTATCTGGGTTCACATCTTTATGACCAGATTTAGCCAACAAGTCTGCAAGGATTTTTCTATCTTCAGGGCTGGTTGTTTTTTCTTCACAATCAGCGCCAAGACTTTTAACCTTACCGCGTACAAAAATTTTAGCTTCGTAGATTGAGTCTCCCAGGCCCTCACCTGCGTCACCTAAAATCACAAAGTTACCGGCTTGTGCCATAAAGGCTGAGAAGCTGCCTACAGAGCCGCCAACAACAACATCAGCGCCTTTGAGGGCAATCGCAGTACGCAAGCCTGCATCACCGTCAATGATCAGCAGACCGCCATTTGCTGTCGCAGCGGCTGCATTGGATGCAAAGCCTTTTACATGCACAACACCTGACATCATATTTTCAGCGACACCGCTACCGGCACTGCCTTCAATCGTCACTTTAGCCAACTGATTCATACCGGCAGCGTAATAGCCTGCGTGGCCTTTAATCGTGACGTGAACGTCTGATTTCAAACCTACAGCGATGTTATGCGCACCATTAGGGTTTTCGATGACGACTGATTTACCATCGAGTGTGCTTGCATCACCATGCAGGAACTGATTCACTTCACGCAATGGCTTAGCATCTAAGTCAAATTTTAAAGTTTCCATACATACATCTCCTTAGGTGAAGGTTCAAAAACCTTTGCGTTTTTAATATCTGGCAAATGTGCCAATGAGCGGAACTCTGAAGCGATAGCTACATAGTCATCATGCTCAGCAATAATTGCTGGCTTACAACCAAACGGATCACGTACCAAAGCCAGCTGGTTGCTTGTACCCATCAATAAGGTATAAAAGCCATCAAGCTCTTCAAAGCCGTGATTCAAAGCTGTTTCGAGGTCATCACCTTCACGCATACGCCATTGCAGAAAACGGCAAGCGGCTTCAGTGTCATTGTCAGTTTCAAACTCGATGCCTTCATACTGCAATTTACGACGCAGGCTGTTAGCGTTTGAAAGCGAACCGTTATGTACTAGACACCAGTCTTCACCTGCTGTGAAAGGGTGTGCGTGAGCTGGCGTAATCGCTGACTCAGTTGCCATACGTGTATGACCAACCAGGTGCGTACCTTTAAAGTTTTTAAAGTCGTAACGCTCAGCAACCTGTGCTGGTGTGCCTACGTCTTTATAGATATCCATCAACTGACCTACTGACAGCAGGTGCAATTGTGGGTAATGTTCTTTCAACCAGATTTTTACTGTTTCCGGCTCTAAACTCGTCGTTAAAACAGCGTGGTTAACTTTTGGCTCAACCTTGGCTTTAATGCTCAGGTGTTTTTCGAAGTCATGACCCAGCTTGGTCCAGTTGAAATCAGCAACGCCTGAATAAAGGCTGAACTTTCTTTCATCTGCCCCTACCGGTGCGCCAAATATTGCCAAGCCTGCAGAGTCTGGTCCGCGCTCAGTCATACCAATTAACATTGGCAGCATAAGCTCGCCGATCGAGTCACGCATTTTTGGATTTCTAACCAATAATCCTACAATTCCACACATACTTTTCTCCTTACAAATAAAGTTAAACCAATGAAGTTAGTTAAACCCTGCTCTTTAAATAAAATCTAGAAAAAGTCCACGTACCTGTTAATTTCCCAATCAGAAACGTGACGTTGATACTCCATCGACTCGGCACGCTTAATTTTAATGAACTCTTCTGATAGAGAATCACCCAGGGCGTCACGAATCACTTTGTTACTTTCAAGCTGGTCAATTGCGTCACCTAGACTTTGCGGCAATATGCCGATACCTTGCTCACGCATCTGCGCCGGCGATAAGTCATACAGGTTGTTGGCATGGCCACCGCCCGGATGCAATTCGCGTTTAACACCATCCAGACCTGCCGCGATTACTGCAGCGGTTGCCAGGTAAGGGTTGCAACTGCCATCCGGTAAACGCAGCTCAAGGCGGCCGTACGGAATACGCACCATGGTTGAGCGGTTGTTATTACCGTATGAAATATAAGCTGGCGCCCATGTTGAACCGGTCAATGACTGGCTGACAACGAGGCGTTTATATGAGTTAACAGTTGGGCATGCCAGTGCCGTAATGGCTGGTGCATGCGCAAGAATACCGCCCATGAAGTGATAAGCCAGTTTTGATAAACCGTGGCCGGTGGTATCACTGTCATCATGGAATAAGCTTTTATTACCATCGCCAATTGACATATGCATATGCATGCCATTGCCTGGACGGTTGCCGAACGGTTTAGGCATGAATGAACAAATCATACCCAACTCGTTAGCAATATGACTCGCTGCCATCTTGAACATCAGGTAGTCATCTGCACTTTTCATACAGTCGGCATAGGTGTAGTTGATTTCAAACTGGCCATTGGCATCTTCATGGTCGATTTGGTAAATATCCAGACCTGCTGCGATTAAAGTATCAGTCAAGCGCTCCAGAAACTCTGATTGCTTAGACATCGATTTGTAGTCATAGCAAGGCTTCTGCAGCGTGTCGCTTTCATCGTATGGACGAATCGCGCCTGTTACAGCATCTCTTTGCAGTAAAGAAAACTCTGGCTCTAAACCTGTGTAAAGTGTCCAGCCTTGTTTAGCCAGTCGATCCGTTTGTGCTTTAAGCACTACGCGAGAATCATGGCCGTAAGGCTTGCCTTCTACGTGACCATCACAAATGATGCGGGCATAACCTGGCTGCCACGGCATTAAAGTCAATGTTGATAAATCACCGACCGCCATGTAATCCGGGCCATTAGGCGCAATGCCCATACCCCAGATTGCACCGCCTGCAAAACCAGCGCCGCCCTTAAGAATGCTGCCAAGATGCTCAGCTGGGACAGACTTGACTTTAGCAACACCGTGAATATCAACAAACTGCGCTAATACATATTTAACATTGTTGTCTTTTAAAAACTTCTTTGCTTCATCTAACGTTTTCATCTACTTCTCCCTGAAAATTCAAAATATCCGCATTTATAAAAAATATTTCTGAATTCCGTGTAAGTCACATTTACTATCTATCGGCCTTGGATTTATAAGCACCAAGTATCATTTTTAGATAATCAGTGAACGTAACTAACTCTGATAACAAGCAAGTCCAACTGCCCCGCCACCTAATTCAACCGCAATCTCTACCATCACATCCCACAGATATGGGCCGTATGTTCCGTCACACCAAATTCTGTAAACCTGTTCGCCACTTAAATCCTGGCGCAGCACAATTGCCGAGATACCGGCAATTTGCGTCATGATTACTTCTTCAGCACCTAATGATTTTTCGCGCAGGTCTAATGAACACAATTCAGATAACATATTGAGCACTTCACTTCCGCTCAAAATAAAAGATGCATCTGCACGTGGTACTTTATAAACATTCGGCACACGAGTGCTATCACTTGCCAGCCTTGCACAAGTTGAACCAGCGAATTGATCTTCAAGCACAAACTCGCTACCACCCAATCTCAACACCAGCGTGTTTTGATCACTCACGCCCCAAGAGTTAGGGTTAGCTGGCGTCGTTACCTGACGGTCAGCCAGCCATTTTGCAGCTTGCGCACCTTTCACTCCGTAGCGTGATAAACAGCTAACATCGGTCACACCCAATATTTTCTTTCTTGCCTGCTCTACTTCAGCGCTAGCAAATTCAACTGCTGTATTAATGCCATTGACCAGAGCCCATTTTGCGTTGCTTTTAAGTTGTGCATGCGCAACCGGTGAAGTCTGAGAAATCGTTTTCATATTAGATACTTGCATCTCAAGCTCCTTTTTGATTCTGGATGAATGGCGTTGCAGCTACAGTAGCCTTGACCAGCGTGCCGCTATCCGTGCGTATTTCAAATGTTGAACCCACTGCTGTTTTAGCCGGTGACACGTAGGCAAAGCCAATGCAGCGATCAATGAATTTGCTATAAGCAATACTGGTAACTCGACCTAAAATTGCACGGCCATCCACCACCAGATTGCAATCCATCGGCATTTCGCCTTTAAAGTTTTCAGCCAACACAAAAGGTACCAGCTGTTTTCTTAATGGACGTTTGGCTAAAATCTGCAAGCTACGTTGACCGATGAAATAAGGCTTGCTCATTTCAATCGCCCAGTCCGCACCGATCTCAAAAGGATTCGTCAGGCCATCGGTATCAACACCAGGCATTGGGTGTCCCATTTCCAGACGTAACAAACGTTGTGTGTCACTGCCGAACGGACGTAAACCATGCTGCTTGCCTGCTTCTAACAATGCATTCCACACATGTGGCACATGTGCCATCGGGATATGCATTTCGTAGCCAACATCAGACACGAACGCGACGCGAATCAGTCTGGCTTCAACACCGGCCACATGACTTTCACGCACGCTGCTGATCGGGAATGATTCATAAGAAAGATCAAGCTCAGTCAGCGCAGACAAGATGGCGCGTGCAGATGGACCGGCAATATTGATTGCACCAAATGCACCGGTAACATTAACCAGACCGATATCCAGCTGCCACATTTGCTGCGAACGCTGCATTTCACGATATACAGCTGCGGCATTTGAAGTACCGATAGAAAGGTAGAACAAATCATCGGCAAGACGACTGGCGATACCATCATCTGCAATCACGCCGGAATCATCCAGTAACATGACATAACGGCAGCGGCCAACTTTTTGCGTCTTGTAACTACCGGTAAAGAAACGCTCAAGAAATTCAGCCGCATCCGGGCCATGAATCTCGATCTTACCGAATGAGCTACCATCAATGATGCCGGCAGCATTACGCACTGCCATCGCTTCAGCTTGAATCGCCTGTTCTTTAGTTTGACCATTCGCCGGATAGTAAGCGGCTCTTTTCCATGCGCCGATATCGGTAAACACTGCGCCATTAGCTTGATGCCAATCGTGCAATGAAGTCAGCCGATGGGCATGGAAACCACGTCCGCCTAAATGACCGATAGGAGTTGGATGAAAGAATGGTCTAGATGTCGTCGTACCAATTTTTTCAACCGGTAAATCACGGATTCTGGCCAGTATACGAATCGCATTCATATTGGAATGCTTACCCTGGCTAGGACCCATGCCCACCGTAGTAAAGCGTTTCATGAGTTCGATATTATCGAAACCTTCTTTTGCCGCATTTACAAAGTCTTTAATCTGGATATCTTCGTCAAAATCTACAAAGTTTTTGCCTTTTTCGTGCGGAACCATTGGGTATGGATGACTTGGGCAAGATAAATCTGTAGGTTGACCTACTGGTCTTGCAACTGTGATTTGCGGTGCTTCGAGGCCTAAATAACGCAATGCTTCATTTGCAGCACGTTTGCCATCTTGAAGGCGTTGCTCAAGGTCGAAAATACCGTTCACTTTACCTGCCGCAAAAATGCCATCAGGCAAACGGCTTGGTACAAACTGCTGCACACTGTTATCAAACTGCATGCCAGTGCCTGCCTGATACAACAGCGCACCAGCAGGTGCCCAACCAGCACTCATCGCGATGCCGTCACACTCTAGCGTCACTTTATTTTTAGTTAATGCAACGTTTGCAACATTGTCGTATTCGCACAGCACCGCACCACGTACGCTGGATTTATCTGATGCTGCCAAGGCTTCATATACGCAATAGCCGGCGTAAATCTTGATACCGCGTTTTGCTAGTGTAATTGCAGGCCCACTGGTATTTGTACCTTTACGCAAATCAACTACTGCCACTACTTTGGTACCGGCTTCCAGCAAATCCAGTGCTACGCGATATCCGTAATCGTTAGCGGTTACCACAATACCGTTATTGAAAGGCTTAACACCGTAGCGATAAATTAAACGCTGTGCTGCTGAGCCCAGCATTACACCAGGCAAGTCGTTGTATCTGAATACTGGCGGCTGCTCAAAAGCACCGCTAGTGACAATGACTGTTTTAGCGCGCACTTTATTAATGCCACCCTCAGACACTACAGGAATCAGATGATCAGGATAATATCCAGCCGCATAAGTGCCGGTGAGCATCTTGATGTTTGACTGATTAGCTACTTTAATCAGCAACTCGTTAAGTTGCTTAGTAGCGGCGGCTTCACCACCACGGTCATAAGTCAGGCTACCGCCAACTTGGCGATTTTCATCAATAAGTGTGACTTCCAGCCCGGCTTGCGCTGCTTCATAAGCTGCCGTTAAACCTGTTGGGCCTGCGCCAATCACCAGCACATCGCAATGTGAGTGCTGTTTACGTTTAAGGATACGTGGATAATCAAAGTTGACGATACCCAAACCTGCAGCGTTACGAATTACTTTTTCCCAGAATGGGAAAAACCGGCGTGGCGTATGGAAAGCCTTATAGTAAAAGCCGACCGGCAGCAACGGTGAAATAGAATCAATGTAGCTGCTTTTATCTTTTTTAACGCCGCCGGTGGTATTCACAGCAGTCAGCACCATGCCGTCTTTAACTTCAACCACGTCGGCACGAATATTAGTATCAACACCATCGGTCATGAGTACGTTCACATCATGATTTGCCAGGCTCAGCACACCACGTGGGCGGTGATATTTAAAGCTGCGGCCTAATACTTTCTGGTCAGCTGCCCATAATGCACTGCTGATGGTATCGCCTTCAAATGCGGTAAATTGCTCACCTTCAAATGTGAAGCTGATTTTTTTATTACGGTTAACCCATTCGCCAACCTGCTTAGATGTACGTAAAGTCATTTACTTGCCTCCTGTGCAGGGTTCGCATTATTGTTATTTGCACCCAGTAAATAAGTGCGTGACACTTTGTCTGTCAGCGTATTGCGTTCAGCAATAAACCAGGTACCGCTTGGTGAGTGATACCACCATTCTTTTTTATCACCTGGCGCGCCGCTGCGGTTATGTACAAAAGCTGCCCATTCCGCATCGGTACAGGTATTTTGATCTGGGCCTTCGCGATACTCACCGCCGAAGATAAATTCGCTCAGTGGTCGCGTGCCGTTCATTGGACAAGTGAGAAGTTTCATTGCATATTCCTCTGATTATTAAGCTGGCGTTAGTGGCGGTTAATGGCCAACAGACGCTGCTCCTTTTTCCCCGGTCAGTTCGTAATCTTCAAAACGTGACAAGCGGAATGAGTGAATTAAATCTGGCGCGCTATCGTTAGCAATGGTTTGCGCCATGGTCTTACCGCTAATCGGCGTCGC
>DATCVB010000020.1:0-24421 GCA_036567185.1 Methylotenera sp. | reverse complement strand
GCATTCCCTTGAACTTGCTCGTCTCCTAAAGCGGTACGGTTGGTTGTGCGTTAGTTGCTACGCTATGCGTGCTTTCTGGTACGTTGTACACACACGATCACCATGCCTCTGCCAATAAAAAGCCCACATGCAGTGGGCTTTTATCGATATGGCATTTAGCTGTATCGTAAGTATTGGTTAATTAAAAGTATTAAGCTGGCATAGCACTGTTGATGTCAGTTACTAAAATTCGTTCTCTACGCGTATGTTTTCTGTCTGTGTTCATTTCCCAAGGCTGTACTACGAATGGATAAAAGTGGCTGACATTTTTAAATGCCATTTGCAATAACATTCCCCATGATAAGCCACCTTTAGGCAGTATGAATGTGCTTTGTACTCCAGCAGCTATACCTAGTTTAATTAGTATATCTTCAAATGCCTTGATGATTTCTGCGTGTGTCAGATTGCTATCATTTGTGGGAATTTCATCAATAAGTTGAATAAAATCCAGGTGATCTACTTTATTAATGCTGATTGTATTGATCTGCTCGATTACCATTTTTTGTTCATGCACAGATAATGGTTCATCTATATAGTAAGTTAACAATTAAAGTTCCTTTATTGAACCTGATGATGTGACTTTTGCATAAGTGCTATGCTATTCATTTATCAGTACATTGAGTAATTCGATACCAAATCCAACCCCGAACCCATTTGTATCGGTTTCAATGGCACCTAAGCCACCTTTTCGGTTAGCTGAAGACAGGTCCGTATGTATCCAAGCAACATCATTCTCAATGAATTTTCCTAAAAATCTGGCTGCATGTATGTGATCACCACCACCTTCCAGAGTGCATTGTTTGATATCAGCAACATCACTATCCAAATCACTGTCAAAGTCCTCTTCATATGGAAATGCGACAATTCTCTCTCCGGATTTATTACCTGCACCAATCGCCTTGCAGGCAAGCTCTGGGCGGTTTGAAATGACGCCACTGATGCGATCACCTAGTGCGGTTATCATACTGCCAGTTAATGTAGCAAAGTCGATGATGTAATCTGGTTTCTGGCGCGATGCCAGTGTCAGAGTGTCAGCTAATACCATGCGGCCTTCAGCGTCTGTGTGGACTATCTCAATGGACATGCCATTTAGAGCAGTAACAATATCATTCTGTTTATATGCGGTCGGACTGATGTGATTTTGTGCAATTGCTAACCAGCAGTCAATTTTGACCGGTAATTCCATTTTGCTAGCTGCAAGCAAGATACCCAAAGCTACAGCTGAACCGTTCATATCTTCATGCATGCCAAGCATGTATTTGGCAGGTTTTAAATTATGACCACCCGTGTCAAAACAGATGCCTTTGCCAACGATTGCAATATGCTTTTTAGGTTGCTTCGGCTCATAAGTAAGGTGGACTATTGCTGCATCTTGCGGGTCAGAACCTTGCCCAACTGCAACAAAAGCACCAGCGCCTATTTCTCTTAGTTTTTGCATATCAAACTCTTCATGTTGCCAGCCATGCTCTTTTGCTAATGCATCTATTTTTTGTCTGTAGATAGAAGGCGTTAAATCATTAGGTGGCGTGATGGTCAGTTGACGGCAAAGGGTGTTACCTGCAACGCGCGCGTTAACGAACCCATAATCATGGTCTGCCTGATATCCAAATAGGTCTATGCCTTTTAGATTACTTTTTTGATTGTCTTTTTTACGGTTTGGCAAGTCTGCTGTGTTTACTGTAAGCACATAATAGGCGGCACAGGCATTTGTCGCGCGCGCGTCACTGTTACCATATATACATATCGCTATTTTTTCCGGCTGTTCCTCAATGATTGGTTTAGTGGCTTTTTGTAACAGTGTGTGACGCTGAAATGTCGAAAGGCTATCACTTAAAATAACAAAACTCGCGAGGCCGCCATTAGCTAAATCAACAGTAACAGGTGTTTTGCTCAGATATTTATATTCCTTTTTAATTCGATTTAGCTTTGTAAAAAGTGCGTGCGAAAAAGGTATGCTTTTGTCTTCATTTTCAGGGAGTATAAAAAGTGCATGTTTATGAGATTTAAGTGTATTTTCATCGGTGTTAGCAGCATTTTGTATTAATTTTATCGACATTTTATATCCTGTTGTATATATGAATTTTGTAATTTCAGATGCAATCTAACCTAGGCTATCTGCTTTGAAAATACTAGTAAACTTGACCAAAACCCCTAAAAAAGACACACTACGGTTTTATAAAAAACTTTATTTGCATCGCGCTTACATGACGCGTTGTATTCAGACACGCTGTATTTGATTTGTTACTTTTAGTCTATCAACAATTATACCCACCCGGATAGAGTCATGATGACTAAATATGTTCTGCAAATACTGCAACACGGAGTCCTAACTGAATGTCATTGAACACAAATTTGAACAGCCCAGATATTGATAATCAAGAAACACAAGAGTGGCTTGATGCACTGATGGCCGTTATTGAAAACGAAGGCCCGGAGCGTGCGCACTTCTTGATAGAATCGATGATCGATAAGGCGCGCCGTACCGGTGCCAATCTGCCATATAACGCTACCACCGCTTATTTGAATACCATTCCTACACATCTGCAGGATAAGTTGCCAGGCGATCCTGAAATGGAGCGTCGCATTCGTGCTCTAGTGCGCTGGAATGCGATTATGACGGTGTTGCGTGCTAACGAGAAGTCACCGGGTGTAGGCGGGCATATTGCCAGCTTCCAGTCTGCTGCTACGCTTTATGACACTGGTTTTAACTATTTTTTCCGTGCTCCAAATGAAAATTTCGGTGGCGATTGCGTTTATTTCCAGGGGCATTCTTCACCAGGCGTTTACGCACGTGCTTTTCTGGAAGGCCGCATTACTGAAGAGCAAATGGATAATTTCCGTCAGGAAACCGGCGGCAATGGCTTGCCAAGCTATCCACACCCTTGGCTGATGCCTGATTTCTGGCAGTTCCCAACTGTTTCTATGGGCTTGGGACCATTAGCTGGTATTTATCAGGCACGTTTTCTGAAATACCTGCATGATCGCGGCATTGCTGATACCAGTGATCGTAAAGTATGGGTTTTCTGCGGTGATGGTGAGATGGATGAGCCTGAGTCATTGGGTGCTATTTCACTGGCGGTTCGTGAAAAGCTGGATAACCTGATTTTTGTGATCAACTGTAACTTGCAGCGTCTGGATGGCCCGGTGCGCGGTAACGGCAAGATTATTCAGGAACTGGAATCAGATTTCAGAGGTTCCGGTTGGAACGTGCTGAAAGTGATCTGGGGTTCTTACTGGGATCCACTGTTGGCAATGGATAAAGATGGCTTGCTCAAAAAACGCATGGAAGAGTGCGTTGATGGTGAGTATCAGAACTTCAAGCAAAAAGGTGGCGCATACACGCGTGAGCACTTCTTTGGCAAATACCCTGAACTGAAAGCAATGGTTGCCGCCATGAGTGACCAGGATATCTGGCGCCTGAACCGTGGTGGCCATGATCCGCATAAAGTGTTTGCGGCTTACAATGCGGCGGTTAACCACAAAGGTCAGCCAACTGTGATTCTTGCCAAGACCGTTAAGGGTTACGGCATGGGCGAGGCGGGCGAAGGCCAGAACACAACCCATCAGCAAAAGAGCATGGATATCGAGTCGCTGAAGAAATTCCGTGATCGCTTTGATTTACCACTCACTGATGAACAAGTTGAAAGCCTGAGCTTCTACAAGCCTGCTGAAGATTCACCGGAAATGAAATACATGGCAGAGCGTCGTGCAGCGATGGGGGGGTTTGTACCACAACGTCGCCGTAAAGGTAACGAACTCAAAGTGCCACAGCTATCCGCTTTTGAGAATATGCTTGGTGCTACCGGTGAGCGTGAGATTTCTACCACCATGGCATTTGTGCGTATCCTGTCTACACTGGTGCGTGATAAAGAACTGGGTAAATTCGTGGTGCCGATCGTGCCGGATGAAGCACGTACTTTCGGTATGGAAGGCATGTTCCGTCAGCTCGGCATTTATGCGAGCCAGGGCCAGTTGTATGAACCACAGGATTCTGATCAGGTCATGTACTATAAAGAATCCAAAGACGGTCAGATTCTGGAAGAAGGTATTAACGAGGCTGGAGCGTTCTCTAGCTGGCTGGCAGCGGCGACTTCATACAGCGTCACTGGTACGCAGATGATACCGTTCTATATTTATTACTCAATGTTCGGTTTCCAGCGTATCGGCGACTTGGCATGGTTGGCAGGTGACTCACGTGCCCGTGGCTTCCTGTTAGGTGCTACGGCAGGCCGTACTACATTGAATGGTGAAGGCTTACAGCATGAAGATGGTCATAGCCATCTGATGTCTGCGACGATCCCGAACTGTGTTTCCTACGACCCGACCTTTGCTTACGAGTTAGCCGTAATTATTCAAGACGGTTTGCGCCGCATGGTGCAAAATCAAGAGGACGTGTATTTCTACATCACTTTGATGAATGAAAATTACACGCATCCTGAGATGCCGAAAGGTTCTGAAGAAGGCATCCTTAAAGGTATGTACAGCTTCAGTAAATCTAAAGCCAAGGGTGAGAAAGTCCAGTTGATGGGCAGCGGTGTGATTCTGCGTGAAGTGATTGCAGCAGCTGAACTGCTGGAAAAAGATTGGGGTATTGCTGCTGATGTGTGGAGTGCGCCAAGTTTCACTGAATTGCGCCGTGAAGGTCTGGATTGCGATCGCTGGAACATGTTGAATCCGGAAAAACCACAAAGAATTAGTTATGTTGCACAGTGTCTGAAAGATGCCAAAGGTCCTGTGATTGCATCAACAGACTATATGAAGAGCTTTGCCGAGCAGATTCAACGCTTTGTGCCAAATAGATTCGTAGCACTTGGTACAGATGGCTTCGGTCGTTCAGACAGCCGTGAAGCATTACGCGACTTCTTTGAAGTGAATAAATACTATGTTGTGGTTGCTGCATTGAAAGCTTTAAGTGATGACGGCAAGTTGCCGGCAGCTACAGTTGCGGAAGCGGTTAAGAAATACAACTTAAATTCCAACAAGCCAAACCCAACGACAGTTTAAGGATAGACACAGATGGCAGTTCAAGACGTATTAGTCCCTGATATCGGTAATTTCGATAGCGTGGATGTGATTGAAGTATTAATAAAAGCTGGTGATGCGGTTGCCAAAGATGACTCATTGATGACGGTTGAGTCTGATAAAGCTTCTATGGATATTCCAGCGCCGTTTGCAGGTGTGGTGAAAGAAGTAAAGATTAAAGTGGGCGACAAAGCAGCGCAGGGCACTTTGATTATGACTATGGATGTCAGTGATGCAGTTGCAGCTCCTGAGGCCGTTGTGCCGGCTAAGTCGGTAGCTGTAGCAGAGGCGCCTAAAGCTGTAATCCCTGAGCCAACCAGACCTGCTCCGGAACCTCCTAAACCGATCGCACCTGCTCATCAGCCGGTGCCGGTAGGCGAGAGTGTCGTTGTGGCTCCCGGTAAACTTTCTCATGCGAGTCCGTCTATTCGTAAGTTTGCACGTGAGCTGGGTGTGAACCTGGCATTGGTTAAGGGTACCGGTCCTAAAAACCGTATTCTTCAAAGCGATGTTCAAGGTTATGTAAAAGGCGAGCTGGCTAAACCCCGCACTGAAAATATGGGTGCAGGCGTAAGCAGTTTGGCTGCATTGCCAATGCCGGTCATTGATTTCAGTCAGTTTGGTACAATCGAGACTAAACCGCTGTCACGTATCAAGAAACTGTCAGGTGCCAACCTGCATCGTAACTGGGTGACTGCGCCACATGTAACGCAGTTTGATGATGCTGATATCACAGATCTGGAAGAATTCCGCAAATCTATGCAGAGTGAAGCAGAGAAGCGTGGAGTTAAACTTACGATGCTGGCTTTCCTGATCAAAGCTTCAGTCAATGCGCTTAAAGCTTATCCTAACTTTAATGCCTCATTGTCACCTGATGGCGATAGCCTGATATTGAAAAACTATTTCAATATCGGTTTTGCCTGTGACACGCCTGATGGTTTGGTAGTGCCGGTAGTGCGTGATGTACATCAGAAGGATGTGCTGGATATTGCGCGTGACCTTGGTGAACTGTCAGCCAAAGCTCGTGAGCGTAAATTGAAGGTTGAAGAGATGCAGGGCGGCTGTTTCACAATCTCAAGTCTGGGCGGTATTGGTGGCACGATGTTTACACCGATCATTAACTGCCCTGAAGTGGCAATTCTGGGTGTATCACGTTCATCTATGCAGCCGGTGTATGACGCAAAAACCAAAACGTTTGAACCACGTCTGATTTTGCCGATGTCACTTTCATATGACCATCGTGTGATTGACGGTGCTGATGGCGCGCGTTTCACCAGCCATATGCGTATGATGTTGAGCGATGTACGCAGGCTGTTACTGTAGTTTTTAAGAGCAGTAAAAAAGGGTGCGATTTTCGCGCCCTTTTTAATTTGCGATACTAGAATTTTATAATTATTTTTAATGCATTTAGTCGCATGATTGCAGGCGCAATGTCATTGAACAGTATGGTTTGATGATAAAATTGCAGCAAATAACCAAAGTTTAAAGCAAGGGGTAGGCATGAGTAATTTAGTTGAAGTATTGGTACCTGATATCGGCAACTTTGATAGCGTTGATGTGATTGAAGTGCTGGTTAAAGCAGGTGATGTGATTGCTAAAGAAGATTCCCTGATTACGGTTGAGTCTGATAAAGCATCTATGGATATTCCATCCTCTCATGCCGGTACGGTAAAGGAAGTTAAAGTTAAAGTTGGCGACAAGATCGCGAAAGGCACGCTGATTTTATTGATAGAGGTGGAAGCCACTGTTGCTACTGCGCCAGCTAAAACAGAAGCACCGGCAGCTATTCCTGCACCCGTAGCACAAGCTGCGGTAGCTCCAATTCCAGCTGCTGCGCCTGTTGGCAATAATGATATCAATACGCAAGTGGTCGTGCTCGGAAGTGGTCCTGGTGGTTACACAGCGGCTTTCCGCGCTGCTGACTTGGGCAAGCAGGTGGTGCTGATTGAGCGCTACTCAACCTTGGGCGGTGTATGTCTGAACGTAGGCTGTATTCCATCAAAAGCATTGCTGCACACGGCAAAAGTGATTACCGAGGCAGAGGAATCCAGCCATCACGGCTTAAGCTTTGGCGCACCAAAAATCGATTTAGACCAGTTGCGTAATTGGAAAGCCAATGATGTGGTTGGCAAGTTGACCGGCGGTTTGGCAGCGATGGCAAAACAGCGTAACGTGACCGTAGTGCAGGGCGTAGGTAAATTCACCAGCCCTAATCAAATTGCGGTAACTGCGGCTGATGGCAAAGTCACTACGATCGGTTTTGAAAACGCAATCATTGCAGCTGGCTCGCAAGCGACCAAGTTTCCGGGTGTAGTTGTGGATGAACGCATTATGGATTCTACCGGTGCCTTGGCCTTGGCTGATATTCCTAAGCGCATGCTGGTCATCGGCGGTGGCATTATTGGCTTGGAAATGGGTACGGTTTACGATGCGCTCGGCACAAAAGTGAGCGTGGTTGAATTTACTGATGGCTTGATTCAAGGCTGTGACCGTGATTTGGTGCGCCCACTGCAAAAGCGCATGGAAAAACGTTTTGAAGCGATTATGCTCAATACCAAAGTGGCGAGCATGAAGCCGAAAAAAGATGGCATTCATGTGACATTTGAAGGTGTTAACGGCAACGTAGACGCACCTAAAGAGGTGCAAGTTTACGACCGCGTGCTGGTTTCTATCGGCCGCCGTCCTAACGGTAAAAATATCGGTGCTGAGAATGCCGGTGTTGCAGTTGATGATTACGGCTTTATTGCTGTAGATAAGCAAATGCGTACCAATGTACCGCATATATTTGCGATCGGCGATATTGTCGGCCAACCGATGCTCGCACATAAAGCAACGCATGAAGCTAAAGTAGCGGCTGAAGTCATCGCTGGTGAAAAGGTTGAATTTGTTGCATCAGTGATCCCATCCGTCGCTTATACCGATCCTGAGGTGGCTTGGGTAGGTGTGACTGAAACTGAAGCCAAAGCTAAAAGCATTGCCATTGAAAAAGCCAGCTTCCCTTGGGCGGCAAGTGGACGTGCGTTATCTATTGCACGTACCGAAGGCTCAACTAAACTGATATTCGATAAAGAAACCCATCGCGTGATTGGTGCCGGTATCGTTGGCGTCAATGCAGGTGAACTCTTGGCTGAAGCCGTATTGGCGATTGAGATGGGTGCTGACGCGCACGACTTAGGTTTAACGATCCATGCGCATCCTACTTTATCTGAAACTGTGTGTTTTGCAGCCGAGATGAAAGAGGGCACGATTACTGACCTTTACATCAAAAAACGCTAATAATCGGGCTCAAATGTCAGCCCCTGACTTCATCACAGCGCTTACGCAGCTTATTCCCAAAGACAGGGTTTATACCGACCCTGTTGATTGCTATGCCTATGCTTACGATAATTCACGTAATTATCATGCGCCGATTGCAGTGGTGTTTCCGGTTAATATTGAAGAAGTACAAAGCGTTATCAAACTATGCAACCTGCACAAAGTGCCGGTGGTTCCGCGAGGCCGTGGAACCGGTACCGTAGGTGGCAGCGTGCCGGAGGCTGGCGGTGTGGCACTGTCACTGGAGCGTATGAATAGCATCATCAGCATCGACCCGGATAACCGCATGGCGATTGTCGAGCCGGGCGTCCTTAATCAGGAGTTGCAGGATACGATTAAGCCGGTAGGATTTTTTTGGCCACCAGACCCATCCAGCGCGGCATATTGCAGCATTGGCGGCAATCTGGCGAGTTGTGCAGCCGGGCCGCATGCCGTGAAATACGGCGTGGCGCGTGATCATATTTTAGGTCTTAAAGCCGTTACCGGTAATGGTGACATTATCAAAACCGGCTGCTACACCAGTAAAGGTGTGGTTGGTTACGATTTAACCCGGCTGCTGGTAGGCTCTGAAGGTACGCTGGCGGTGATTGTTGAAGCTACACTTAAGCTTACGCCATTACCTAAATATACAGGTGGTTTAACAGCTGAGTTTGTGGATACCGAAAGTTGTGCCAAGGCGATTGCCGCGATTATGGCGCAGCCTTATACGCCGAGTGCGCTGGAGTTTCTGGATAAAGGCGCGCTGAACCTGATTCGCAGCCGTCACCAAAATCTGCTGCCTGAAAATGCTCGTGCTTATCTGATGATTGAGGTTGATGGCTCGCAACAGGAGATTGTTGAAGCAACTGAGGCGATTTTGCAGGCATGCCAAGTTGCTGGTTTGATTGAAGCGAAGCCAGCGCATGATACCAAAGCGTTATGGGCAGCACGCAAGGCATTATCGCCGCTGCTGAAAGATATTGCCCCTAAAAAAATCAATGAAGATATTGCGGTGCCTGTTTCGCATTTGCCGGCGTTACTGACAGGCTTAGAAAAACTGGCCGCACAGTATCAGATATCCAATGTAAATTTCGGTCATGCTGGCAACGGCAATATTCATGTGAATTTATTGGTGAATCCGGATAATTCAGATGAAATGAAACGCGCCTATGAATGTCTGGATGAAGTATTCAGCCTGGTGCTGTCATTGCAGGGAACATTGTCCGGTGAGCATGGTGTCGGTATGGCAAAGCGGCCGTTTGTACCGCGTGAAATTGATGCAACGACTATGCAATTGATGAAGTCGTTAAAACTAACTTTTGACCCGAATAATGTGTTAAATCCAGGTAAATTGTTTCCGTAGATCATAAATAACATGGCATATTAGCCACGGCATTAGATTTCTAAACGGATCAATTTCTTTCTGTCCAGATTGTTACCTTGCTGGAGAATGTTGTACTACGCCACCAACCGGATCTATCCAATGGACCCCTGTTATTTTTCCGGCGCCATTTTGGATTATAAAATTCTGTATTTCAGGGTTTATTTCTGCTCGTATTCCATTTACTTGCAAGTTGTGTACTTTTGCGTAAGCACCAGAGATTGCATTTCTCAATAATATTGTCGCTTCTTCTTTTAATGCAGTTGGTAGTTCATGAAAGGCGACACCCTTAATATACTCTTGTAGCAACCGATCGCCACCTGCATGAGTAACAGGGGTAATAGCTGACACGTGTTGCGCTAGATAATTTATTGATTCTGCCATCATGCTTGCCTCCTGCTCTCCCCATCTTAGTGTTTTAATCACTTGATTGCTACCAAATTTATAAACGGTGGCACTAGACCCTGGGCCAATTTTGATGAGAGCATCTATTTCTATCTCACTGGCAGGGATTGCTATTGGTTTGGTAGCACGGCAAAGAGAGGGCGATTTAAAAGGTGTGTCTGTATGGCGGTTATTTAAATTTGTAGTATTTTTTCGCAATCAATTGCAACTCACTTCTTTCAGTTCTGCCGCCGGAAAGTCCGGTTTTAACTTTTTCAGTTCTGCAATTTCGTTCTCGTTTATGCTGCCGAGCAATAAACTATGGTGACCTTTGCCATTTGTGCGCAGGATTTTTTCAACATTCTTTATGCCTTTTGCCCGTAGTTCCTGCACTAATTTTTCTGCTAGTTGTTCGTCCTCGAAAATACCGAATGAAATAGCGTTTTTCCATTTTTCCTCTTGCACTACAAAGAGATCTTCAACGCCAAGTTCTTTGAATTCGGCCGCTTTTTTCTGTGCTTCAGCAGTTGTTTTTACCGGTGGTTTGTAAACCCAATATCGTTTAGGTTGGTTTGAGTTTTCTTCTTTTGTGGTAGCTTGAATTGCCATTTTAGCTAATGTTTTTTGTGCTGTTGCAAGACTGGCGTCAGAGAAAATTCCCCATTCAAAACACATGGCTACTGGCTGTGCTACAACTACAGGTACTGATGATTCTGCCTTTTTTGGCAGGCTATCAATTTCGGCTTGTGACAGCAGTTTAATTTTATTCGGATTAATTTCTGTCAGTTTTATTTCCGGGTTGCCGGGCAATATATAGCTCATGTTGAAGTAGGCTAGCAAACCAAGGTTAATGAAGACTAATAGCCAAAAAAAACGTTTCATTGCGTGTCACTTTATAATAATTTTATTGTCCGGAGCGTTCCAGCAGATATAGCCCTTTTAAAACCAGATTATCAACGATTACGGTTGGGTTTGTCACGGCATCAGTAAGGTAACTTTGAATAACGGGCGCATCACCGCCGCTCATCACTATAAATGGTGTTTGTCCACATTTGGCTTCCAATGCATTCGCCATGTGCTCGATTGCGCCGGTGATGGCATGCACTGCGCCGGTGGTAATGGCTTGTGTTGTAGATCTGGCAAAAATATCTGTGAGCGGATTTTCGTTGAAATCCTGGATTGTATTTATTATAGGCAGCTGTGCTGTGCCAATTCCAAGGCTTGTTTGCATCAGCTTGAACCCAGGCAATATCATGCCGCCAAGAAACTCGCCTTGCTGATCATCTCCGTGCTGTTTATGCAGAGCATCGATGGTGACCGCGGTGCCTGCGTTTACAACCACACAGGGCGCGTGCTTGATGTGCCACGCTGCAATCAGTGAGGCCCAGCGATCGCTACCTAAGGTCTCAATATCAATATAGCCATTGATGACATTGCAGGCATTATTGCTGGCTTTTACCCAAAATATTGGCCTTTCATGACTTGCCAGTAAATTTTCAAGCCTTGAACCATGCGCTTTGCCAGCTACGTTAGAAATAATAACGCGTTCATAAGCAAGTGATTCCGGGCTGAGGTCAGTGCCTGATAGCTGATCATTAACGCATGCGCCATGCCGGGTGATTTCACCATTACGGTTAAATATCGCCCACTTGGTTCTGGTATTTCCGGCGTCAATAGTTAAAAGCATATTTGTTCAGAGGCTGTCTATTCAAGGGCTGCGGCAATTTGTCACATTCTCGGCACTTGCATGAGCCGATACAATGGCAACAAATTTCAAAAGTTCAGGGTTAAAACTATGCAACGATTTAAAGCAAAAAAACAATCTAATAAATCTAATATTAACTGCATTCTATCACCAACTGTTTTGGCATCATGCCTGATGAGTATTTTTCCGCTGCAAGCTGCTGCCGATCATCTGAATTTGCCAAGTATCGAGGTGAGTGCAGAGAGGATTTATGAACCAAGAATATTGCCAATAAACACCAGCGATACAGCTAAATTACTGGACGATGAACCTGGTATCAGCTTTTACCGGGCAGGTGGCGTATCCAGTTTGCCGGTTATTCATGGTCTGGCAGATGATCGCATTCGCATCAAGGTGGATGGTATGGATCTGATTTCAAGCTGCGCCAACCATATGAATCCGCCGCTTTCGTATATTGATCCGGCCAATGTGGGTGAAGTAAAAGTGTTTGCCGGTATCACTCCAGTCAGTGTTGGCGGCGATAGTATTGCCGGTACTATACAAGTCAATTCCAAGGCGCCGGAATTTGCCGAGGCAGGCAAAGGCTTGCTGGTGAATGGTCAGGTTAACACGTTCTACCGCAGCAATAATGATGCGCGTGGTGTGAATCTTTCAGCAAGTGTGGCAAATGAGTCTGTCTATATGCGCTACACTGGTTCAAGCGTTGAGGCCAATAATTACAAGGCAGGCGATGCATTCAAAAAAGCTGGCTTGGCAGCTGCAGGCAGAGGCTGGCTGGGTGCTGATGAAGTAGGCTCATCTTACTATAAGTCAATTAATCATGCGCTGGCTTTTGGAGTACAGCACGAAAATCACCTGCTTGAGTTCAAACTCGGCTTGCAGAACATTCCCTATCAGGGCTTTCCAAATCAGCGCATGGATATGACAGGTAACGATAGCCAGCAATATAACCTGAGCTACAAAGGTAAATATGACTGGGGCACATTGATAGCGCGTACTTACCATGAAAGAACACGCCATAGCATGCAGTTTGGCGATGATAAACAATACTGGTACGGCATGATGGTGCCTAATGTTGCCGGTATGCCGATGGATACAGAAGGTAAAACAACAGGTGTTATCGTGCAGGGCGATGTGAATTTTTCTGCGCGCGATATTTTGCGTGTGGGTGCTGAGTATCAGCGCTACCGCCTGAATGACTGGTGGGATGCGGTTGCGAACTCTGGCATGATGATGGGTCCCGGTACTTTTTACAATATTAATAATGGTCAGCGTGACCGTTATGACGTGTTTGCCGAATGGGAAGCGCAATGGAATAAACAGTGGCTTTCACAAATCGGTATACGCAGCAGCACGGTGAAAATGGACGCTGACAATGTGCAGGGCTATAGCGCTATGTATGCCGCTGCAGCCAATACTTTTAATGCAACTGATCATTCCGATACCGACCATAATGTCGACGTAACGGCCTTGGCTCGGTTCACCCCTGATGACACCCAAACTTACGAGGCTGGTTATGCGATAAAAAACCGCTCACCCAATTTATATGAGCGTTACACTTGGTCTAACAGTAATAGCATGGTCATGAACATGAATAACTGGGTGGGCGATGGTAATGGTTATGTGGGCAATTTAAACCTGAAGCCGGAAACAGCACATACACTGAGCATGACGGCTAATTGGCACGACGCTGCAAATCAGGATTGGCAAGTTAAAGCGACACCGTATATCAGCTACGTGGATGATTATATTGATGCTGTTAGCTGTGCCAAAGTGGGCAAAACCTGCGCAGCCAGAACGGATGGCTTTGTGAATCTGAGTTTGGATAACCAGTCAGCGCGCCTGTACGGGATTGACCTTTCAGCTAGAAAACTGCTGGTAGAGGGCGGTGGTTACGGCAGCTTTACTGCAACAGGTATTTTGAATTATGTACGTGGCAAAAATACCAAGACCGATGACGATTTATATAACATCATGCCGCTTAACGTCAGGTTAGGTCTTGAGCACCGCATCGGCGGCTGGAAAAACAGTATTCAGGCCAAAATTGTAGATGCCAAAGATAACGTGCAGGCGGTGCGCAAGGAGCTGCAAACTTCCGGATATACGCTGTTTAATCTTTACAGCAGCTATGAGTGGAAACATGCGCGTTTTGATCTGGGCGTCGAGAATATTTTTGATAAACATTATCAAGACCCACTGGGCGGCGCGTATATCGGTCAGGGCATGACGATGTCATCAAGTGGTACTGCTCCGTTATACGGTACGCAAGTGCCTGGCATGGGACGATCTATTAATGTTGGCCTTACTCTAAAATACTAGCGCTTTAGCTGCCTGCGTGGAATATTAGCTTATAATCCGCGCAGGCTGATTTCGCCGGATATAAAACGCTGTATACCTTCTGCTGTTGTTACCAGCAGGCTGCCGTCTTCTGTAATGCCCTGCACCACACCATGTATCTGCCGGCCATCCGGCATCAGCATGCGCACGTCCTGTTCATGGTAGGCGTGGTGCTGTGTCCATTCATCACGCAATGCTGCAAAACCTCCTTGTTCAAATGCAATTAACACATTGGACAGATGTTTAAGCAATATCGCTAATAAGTGGTTAGGATTAATCGCGTCATTAAAAACACTGGTTAAATCGGTCACTGGCTGGTCAATCTGCTGTTTCAGCTTGTCGGGCAAGTTCAGGTTGATACCCATGCCGATTACTGCGGTACTCGGGCCTTCCATATCTCCTTGTAACTCGATCAGAATACCTGCCAGTTTTTCACGGTTAATCAGCACGTCATTCGGCCATTTAAGCTGCGAACTCGTAACGCCAAGCTCGTGCAGGCTACGCATTAGTGCGACGCCTACAGCCAAACTCAGGCCTGATAATGCAGACGCGCCGCACTGAAAACGCCATAGCAGAGAGAACGTTAAACTTGCGCCTAGCCCTGCATGCCATGTGCGGCCACGCCTGCCACGGCCGCCGGTTTGCAGGTTGGCCGCCACGCAGGTGGCATGCCTGGCTACATGAATGTTCTGCATTAAATAGCTGTTGGTAGAAGCTAAGTGGTCATGTACTTCTATTTGCAGTAATGCCGCTTGGTCGCCAAGCGTGTTCAATATGGATTGTTCATCTAGCAACGCGACTGGCTTCGGTAATTTATAACCACGCCCTTGTACTGAGAAAACTTCCACGCCCAGTTGCTCTGCATGCTGCAATGCATTCCATACCGATGTGCGGCTCACATTGAAATGGCGCGCAATGTCTTCGCCGGAATGAAATTTTCCGTCTGCAAGCAGTTTTAAAATAGGGAAGGTGAGGGCGTTCATAGCTAGGCCGATTTTAGCACGGTGTTTACGCTTAAAAGCGCAGATGTAATGCAACAATCATTCGCCATTCCCGCGCAGGCGGGAATCCAGTCAGTAAGATGAGGTATTTGGCTTATTCATGCTAGCACTCTATAACCGAGATTAGCCTAGATTCCCGTTTACGCGGGAATGACATAGTTTTAAGATTTTTTAGTTTAACAATGGCCGGTGTAAAGGTCTTGAGCAATCAATGGTGTAAAATAACGGCAACTTAAATTAAATCTGTTGCCATGTCATCTGAAAAAACTCCAAACAGCGCACCAGCGCCAGCCTCTAACTTTATTCGAGCCATTATTGAAAAAGATTTAGGCCAAAATAAATACGCCGCTAAAAAGTGGGCGGGCAGTCCGGGTGATGCGCAGCATCATGAAGCCGGTCAGGTAGACTTTGCTAAAATCCGCACACGTTTTCCGCCGGAGCCAAATGGCTATCTGCACATCGGTCATGCCAAATCCATCTTTCTGAATTTTGGCCTGGCGCGTGACTTTGGCGGCATATGCCATATGCGTTTTGATGATACTAATCCGGAGAAAGAAAGTCAGGAATATGTAGACAGCATTTCAGATGGTGTGAAATGGCTGGGTTTTGGCTGGGAGAATCAAGGCCCCAATGGCAGTGAGTCTAATCTTTACTTTGCCAGCAACTATTTTGACTTCATGTACCGTGCTGCGGAGAGCTTGATTGAAAACGGCTTTGCCTACGTGGATGAACAAAGTGCAGATGAAATGCGCATTAACCGCGGCACACTGACTGAAGCGGGTAAAGATTCTCCATTCCGTAATCGCAGTGCAGCTGACAACCTGGCACGCTTCCGCGAGATGCGCGATGGCAAGCATGCCGATGGCAGTATGGTGCTACGCGCCAAGATCGACATGGCATCGCCAAACATCAATATGCGCGACCCGGCAATTTACCGTGTGCGTCGTGCGCACCACCACAACACCGGTGATAAATGGTGCATCTACCCGATGTATACTTTTGCGCATCCGGTTGAAGATGCACTGGAACGAGTGACGCACTCTATCTGTACCCTAGAATTTGAAGATCAGCGCCCATTTTATGACTGGCTGCTGGAGCGCTTGGCAGATGCTGGCTTGCTGTCACATCCGCTGCCAAAACAATATGAATTTGCGCGTTTAAACCTGACTTATGTCGTGCTTTCAAAACGTAAATTGATTCAACTGGTAGAAGAAAAGCACGTATCCGGCTGGGATGATCCACGCCTGCCTACACTCGCGGGTGCACGCCGTCGTGGCTATACAGCCGCTGGCTTCAGATTATTTACCGACCGCATCGGCGTCAGCAAAGCTGACTCATGGATCGAGTACACGATACTTGAAGACTGCATGCGCGAAGTACTTAACGTTGAAGCTGAGCGCCGTATTGCTGTGTTAGACCCGATCAAGCTGGTCATTGATAACTATCCTGAAGGCCAAAGTGAAGACTGCTTCGCGCCGAACCACCCGTTGAAACCTGAATTGGGTAAACGTACTGTGCAGCTGTCAAAAACACTGTGGATCGAGCGTGAAGACTTTATGGAAGAGCCAAGCAAAGGCTTCTTCAGATTAGTGCCTGATGGTCTAGTACGCCTGCGCTATGGTTATGTAGTGAAATGCACCGGCTGCGAAAAAGACGCTGACGGCAAAGTGACTGTAGTGCATTGTGAATACCTGCCGGACACAAAATCCGGCACCCCGGGTTCAGATAGCATTAAGGTCAAAGGCAATATCCATTGGGTGTCTGCTGCACATGCTTACGGGTGCGAAGTGCGCCTGTACGACCGTTTGTTTAAAGAGGCTAACCCAGGCAGCGGTGACCGTGACTTTCTGGATGACATCAACCAAAACTCGGTACAACTTATTACTGCACAATTGGAGCAAAGCCTGCAAGATGCAAAACCGGAAGACAGCTTCCAGTTTGAGCGCCACGGCTATTTTGTTGCAGACAACAAAGATAGCGTAGCGGGCAAGCCGGTGTTTAATCGTACAGTGACTTTGCGGGATGCTTGGCAGAAATAATGATGGTAAACGTTGATTTAGCTAAAGCCTATCGCCTGCTGAATCACGGCCCTACCATCCTCGTTACTTCCAGTCACGACGGTAAGCAGAATATCATGGCAGCGGCATGGAATGTGCCGCTGGATTTTGATCCGCCTAAGATCATTGTTGTGATCGACAAAAACACTTATACGCGCGAGTTGATCGAAGTTTCCGGTACTTTTTCGATCAATGTGCCATGTGTGGCGCAGATTGATAAGGTGCAGAAGGTGGGCAGCAGTTCCGGTCGTGACCTGAAAGATACTGATAAATTCGCTGAATATGGTTTGGAAACTTTCTCCGCTAAAGAAATAACCGCGCCGCTACTTAAAGGCTGCGTGGCGTGGCTGGAATGTAAAATTATCCCTGAACCGCATAACCAGAATACTTACGATTTGTTTATTGCCGAAGTGATGGCAGCCTATGCGGATGAGCGCGTATTCTCTGATGGCCGTTGGCATTTTGAGGGGTATGATGAATTGCGTACTATCCACCATGTTGCGGGTGGCAGTTTCTTTGCTACAGGTGAAGTGCATCAGGCTGGTCATTCTGGCTAAAGTTTGTTACGGTAACTGTTTCGCTGCAGGAATATCCTCATGAGAAAAACTCGTTTACATAGTCGTAAAAAACATCATGCCAAAAAGAGTGGTTTGCCCCCGGGTTCTTTGGTGTATGTGGGTGAGGGTGACGAGGATGTTACCAAGCTGGAATCACCCAAGCTGACGTTGATTAGCTACGATGCAGATGGTATGCAGGAGAATGCCATTGATGTGGCTGATCTTGCCTCGCTCAATTTAGAGTCTTCAAATAAGCTGTGGCTGAATGTGCATGGTATTCATGACGTGGGCTTAATCAAGCAGATTGGTCTTGTGTTCGGGCTGCATCCGCTGGTGCTCGAAGATATTCTGAATACGGAGCAACGCCCCAAGCTGGATGAATACAGTAAGTATGTATTTCTGGAAACGCGGCACTTTTATTACGAAAAAGAAACCTTGTCAGTCAGCTCTGAGCAGATCAGCATGGTGCTCGGGCATCACTTTCTGCTGACCTTTCAGGAGCGTTCAACCGGCGCGTTTGCCCCTGTGCGTGAGCGCTTGCGTGCAGAGCATTCGCCGATACGTATGTTAGGCGTTGATTATCTGGCTTATTCGCTGCTAGATAGCATTGTTGATAAGTATTTTAATGTGCTCGAAGAAATGGGCGATGACAGTGAGGCGCTGGAAGATGCTTTGCTTGCCAGCCCGAACATTACGCAGCTGCATAGTATTCATCAGTTAAAACGTGCAAGTATCGAACTGCGGCGGGTAGTATGGCCATTACGCGAAGTGATTAATCACCTTACCCGTAATGAAAATGGTTTTTTCAGGGCAGCAACCATTCCTTACCTGCGTGATGTTTACGACCATACAGTCAATTTTATTGAGTCTTTAGAATCTATCCGTGACAGCTTGGGCGGGCTGATGGATATTTACATGACTAGTGTAAGTAACCGTGTCAATCTTGAAGTACGTGCATTGACCGTGGTTGCCATGCTATTCATGCCAGCCACTTTGATTGCCGGTATTTTTGGTATGAATTTTCACTATATGCCCTGGATTGCAGAGCATAATGGGTTCTGGTGGGCAATGGGTGTGATGGGCGGCATTGCGTTGTTCATGTTGATGATTTTCTGGCGCAGGCAGTTATTGAGTAGCAAGACTTAACAATTTATAGCGTATTACATAAACGGGTTTAATTTAGATATTAGAGCTGCTAATCGAGAGTGTAGTGATGGAAAAATCAGAAAAACCAGTTAAATATATCTACAAGATCCGCAGCCGTAATGGCGTCATTGTGAGTAATCTACAAATTTACGGTCGTACTGAAGAAGAGGCAAGGCAGAAGCTGGAGCAGATGTACCGGAGTTGTGAGGTGATTGACTCTGGCGTTGCGCCAGTTGAACATAACGGTCATTTTAGCTACGAAGATATTATGGACATTATCTCCAAAGATTAGTGTTGGGATAATGTATTGATGCTCTGGTTTGGCTCTGTATTAACCAGGTTTGGAGCGCTAGTTAGGTTCTGAGTGTTCACCAGATTTTGTGCAATTAACTCATCAAGCAATGTCATGTAATTAGCCGCTCCTACACTCTGTTCGTTAAAGCTGAATATATCCAGTTTGTGGTTCGGGCTTTCTGCAGTGGCGACATTTTCAAAAATGAGTGTATCAAGCACCTTGTCGCCAAAAGCTTCAATAGCCTGTGCCCGCACGTTAAATGACATGTTGCGTCTGCGATCAAATCTGGTCATGAGGTAGCGCCGATTTACCGGTCTTTTCAAAAAAGGCTCAATTGAGGTGAATGTTTTTTCAACTTTTATAGCGCCTTGTAACGAGAGAAAATCGGATGCAATCGGCACAATAACCAGATCCGCCGTGAATAGTGCACTTAATGACAGCACGCCCATATAAGGGCAGCAATCTATCAGCACATTGCTGAGTGAGTTTTGTGTTTCGAGAGTCGTAAGTCCAGAGCCAAACTTGTTTAGGACAGTAGGTCCTTTGCCGAAGATTGAATCTACTTTTGCAAGCTGGCGGTGTGCCGGTATGAGTGTGCCAAGATTATGCCAGTCAACGATCAGTTCGTTTAACGGTGTATTGTCCTGATAATAGCTGAACAGGCTTTTGGCTGCGTCATTAATGGGTGATGGGTGAATCTGGCTAAGATGGCCTTGCGGATCCATGTCTATCATCAGGGCCGGATTGTTTTTGCGATGTAGGGCGCCGGCAATATTAAGCACGCTGGTGGTTTTGCCTACCCCGCCTTTTTGGTTAAAGATTGCGATTTTTGCCATAGTATTTTTCACCCGGATAAAGCTATAGCTTGAATTCTATTTATACGCTCTATTATGGAGTTGTGGCTTGCATATTAAGATGACTCATTGAATTTATAAATTTTATGTTTATTCAATAGTACCAAAGTTTTAATCGGATAGTATGAATTCATATTGTCAATATATGGGATTATATGCCATATATTGACAAATGTTAACCTGGTAGGCGGGTACTTCTACTTAATGATTAATTTTTGATTAATTGCGCATACTTCGCCCTGATTTTTGCGGCTTTAGGTGCGGCTACTGCCATGCAATACGGCTGATTCGGGTTATTGGCAAAATAGTATTGGTGATAGTCTTCAGCCGGATAGAATTTATCTGCATCATTTATCTGGGTGACAATAGGTGTCGCCCAGATACCTTCGGCATTTAATCTGTTAATCATGTCGATGGTCGCGGCTGTTTGTGCCTCATTCTGGCAAAATACGGCCGAGCGATATTGCGTACCAATGTCATTGCCCTGACGGTTGGGCGTGGTAGGGTCATGTGAAACAAAAAAGATTTCAAGCAGGGTTTCAAAGCTCACCACTGATGCATCAAAAGTAATTTGAATCGCTTCGGCATGGCCGGTATCGCCATTGCAGATCTGTTTGTAGGTTGGATTCGTGGTGTGGCCGCCGATATAGCCGGAAACCACTTTGCTGACACCTTTTAGCTGGCTGAAAACCGGTTCGGTGCACCAGAAACAACCACCTGCAAATACCGCTATCTGTTCGTTACTCATGTTTATATCTACCTTAGTTTTATTCACATCAATTTAAATGTCCAACAATATTTAATTGTTTTACCTTAGTCAGTCTAATTCAGCAAAGATTACAATTTAAGTATGAAATTAAATGCACTTTACGTCGACTTTAACTCCTACTTTGCTTCTGTAGAGCAGCAGTTAGTGCCAGCGTTGCGCGGCAAGCCGGTTGGCGTTCTTGCGGTAATGGCGGAAACTACCTGTTGCATTGCCGCCAGTTATGAGGCAAAAGCCTTTGGCGTTAAAACCGGCACCATTGTGAGTGATGCACGCAAGCTGTGTCCGGATATTATATTTGTGGAGGCGCGCCCGCCGGTTTATGTGGAATACCACCACAAGCTGATTGAAATGGTTGAAAGCTGTACGCATGTAGAAAAAGTACTCTCCATAGATGAAATGGTGTGCAAACTGACCGGCAGTCAGCAGCTACCGGAAAACGCACTGAAACTGGCCGCTAAAATAAAACAGGTGCTTGCAAAAAATGCGGGTGACTACATCAAGTGCTCGATAGGTATTGCGCCGAATACATATCTGGCCAAAGTGGCTTCAAATATACAAAAGCCGGATGGCTGTGTGCTGATACAGGAGCATGAGTTGCCACAGCGTTTGTTCGGGCTGAAATTGCGTGATTTAAATGGTATCGGTAAGCAGATGGAGGCACGGCTGGCGCGTTACAAAGTCACAACTGTTGAACAGCTGTACGCAGCGAATCGCCAGCAGCTGCAAACCGCGTGGGGCAGTATTGAAGGCGAGCGTATGTATGATAAGCTGCGCGGCATAGAACCGTATTATGTGAAAAATGCGCGCAGCAGTCTTGGGCATTCACATGTGCTGCCGCCTGAGCAGCGCAATGAAGCCGGAGTAAGGGCGGTGCTGCACCGATTGTTGCAGAAAGCTTGTATGCGTATGCGCAGTTACGATTTGTTTGCCTCACGAGTCAGCGCCAAAATCAAGTTTCGCAATATGCCGAGCTGGAACATGGAAAGTGCGATTTCACCTACTGATAACACGCTGCAGTTGATCGATGCGCTTGAACAGTTCTTGCAGCATTATCCAAACACGAAGCATGAGCCTTATGCGGTAGGAGTATCTTTCTCTGCTTTAGTCACGGCCGAAGAGGCTGCACGAGATCTGTTTCAGATTACGCCGCTTGAAAATGTAAAAAAACTCAACAAAGCGATTGATAGCCTTAACCTTAAGTTTGGTAAAAATACGATCTATTTTGGCGGCGCGCATGATGCGCTCAAGGATGCGCCGATGCGCATTGCATTCAACCATATCCCGGATTTAGTCATAGAAGGAGATGAGGTTGATGATGGCTCATGAAAATCATTAGTTACATAACATTAACAACTCCCTGTCAGCTAAATTAAATCGAGTGTCGTTGAATGACCATCTGCATGATTTGTTGATTGAAGCACCATGCAGTAATCGGTGAACCGATTTAATGATAGGTGTGCAATTAGCTTGATAAAAACAAGCAATAAAGGAGAAGTTAAATGCGTAATATTAAGTTTAATGTTGTCAATGGCGTGCGTGTGGCGATGGTTGCCCCGGCTTTGTTAGCAGCGGCATTTGCAACGCCGGTAATGGCAGACGATATGTATACTGATACTGCCCGTGTGCTTTCAGTAACTCCACAGGTCGAGCGCGTGAATATGCCGCGTGAGGAATGCCGTACCGAATACCAGCAGCAAAGTTACCGCGATGATCGTGACCATTCTATTGCGGGTGCTGTAATCGGCGGTATCGCCGGTGGCCTGCTAGGTAATACGGTAGGACGTGGCAGCGGCCGTGTTGCTGCAACTGCCGTCGGTGCCGGGGTAGGTGCAATTGCCGGTGATCGTATCGCCAACAGCAGAAACAATGTAGTGACGACACGTACTGTGCCAGTGCAAAGCTGCTATCAGGTCGATAACTGGCAAACCGTGAATTCGGGTTATCTGGTTGCTTATGAATATAACGGTAGAACCTATAATACGGTTACTAGTGAGCATCCGGGTCGCTATATTGATGTGAATGTAGCCGTGGCACCTAATAGCCGTGTGGTTTCGCAAGTCGGTTATCTAGAACCTGCTTATTACGACAAGCCAGGCAAGCGTAAAGGTCACGGTAGGCATCGTGACTGGAATGATCGAGAATACCGTGGTGAGCCTCGTTATTACTAAAATGGCTTGAAGGTAAGATTCACTATAATTTTTACCATCACAAATAAACCTGACCGCTTTAAAATGCTGTCAGGTTTTTTATTGCTATTTCACTAGATTTATCCCTTGCATTGTCACTTACAAGTAAAATTACAGTTAATTAAAATTATGTAAATTAATATAGTGAAACTAACTGTAGATTGCCCCTTGAGTAATAACCTGCTCTCCTTGCCTGCCGATAGTGCTTTGGCGCGTTTGTTAGCAAGGGCAAACGTCAGGCAGCTCGATTTGCCGCTGGAGGCAGTGGTTTGCGCCCAGCATGGATTGACAGCCAAACCGGATTATCCAATAGCGGCGATTGCTGCCCATGCAGATGGCCTGGCTGTTGGCGATGACTACTGGCTACGCGCTGATGCTGTGCATTTGCTGTTGCAGCGTGACAGCTTCAGTTTGAGTGAGCCTGCGCCGCTACAGGTAGAGCGTGAGCATGCAGAATTGATCATAGCCAGCTTGAATCAGCATTTCGGTCAGGATGGCATGACGTTTTGTATTGGCAACTCAGGCGCATGGTATCTGCGGTTAAAGCAGATGCCGGAAATTCAAACCACGTTGCCCAGTGTCGCCATGGATCGCAATATTTATCAATTCATGCCACAGGGTGCTGCGGCGTCAGCTTGGGTTTCATACTTGAATGAAGCTCAAATGCTGCTGCATGATCACTCGGTCAATATTCAGCGTGAGTCTAAGCATCAAGCGGCTATTAACAGCGTATGGCTTTCTGGCGGCGGCTTTATGCCACATCCGCTGTCAGCCGAAAATGGCATAGATTTTTTCGTTGCAAGCAGCCCGTTTTATCACGGTCTTGCGCAATGGTCTGGTTTGGCAGTTCAGCAGGCTGAGCAGCCGTTATCAAAAATTTCACAGCACATAGGTGCTCATCTTCATGCACGCTTGGAATTGCCAGGTCAACATGTATCTGATGACGTAAATTTTGCTATGCTGTGGGAGGCATTAGGTGCTGGAAAAGTCGAACAATTGACGTTAAACTTGGGTTGTTATGAAAAGACGCTGGTTGCGACGATCAGGCCAGTGGATACCTATAAATTCTGGCGTAAAAGCAAACCTGTTGGTTTGTATTTAAAGTGACTGTATTTAAGCAGCTTGCCGTAAATCCACTTCCTTCAGGTGGGGGATATAAGGCACGTTAAATTTGACAATCTAAAAATATCCGTAGAATGGAATGATGCTCACCGCCACCAAGATTCGTCTTTATCCAAATGCCGCGCAAGCTGACAAGCTTGCGAAAGCCTTTGGGTCTGCCCGTTGGTATTGGAATAACAGTTTGGCTGAAACGCAGAAGGTCTATCAGGAAACTGGCAAAGGCCTGGGACAGTATCAGCTCAATGCGCGGTTGCCACAGCTCAAAACAGAAG
>DATCVB010000019.1:0-27233 GCA_036567185.1 Methylotenera sp. | reverse complement strand
ACGATGATTGAAGGCACGCTGGCTGAGCAGGCGGCAAAAATCATTCAAATTATTAATGAATTCAAAGGAGCATAATATGAGCAAAATATTGGTAATTGCAGAACACCGCCGAAATGAGTTACGTCCAGTCACTTTTGAGCTCATCAGTGCTGCTAACGGATTGAAACAAAATGCGGATGATAAAGTTGTGGTCGCTGTGATCGGTAGCCAGGCTGATAGTTTTGTATCAGCGCTATCTGTGAATGGTGTTGATGAAGTGGTTGTGGTTAAAGGCCCGTCTGCGGATTTTGATCCGGATGTGTTTGAAACAGCAGTGTCAGCGTTGATTACAGCGAATAGCCCGTCAGTAGTGCTGTTGCCGCATTCAGTAGACTCATTGGGCTATGCATCAACTTTAGCAAGTAAAGCCGGTTATGGCTTTGCTACTGATGTGTTTATTGTTGAATATCAGGGCAGTGACCTGGTTGCAACACGCGGTGGTTATAACCAGAAAGTCAATGTTGAAGTTGATTTTCCTGGCAAGGCAACTGTTGTGTTAACTGTTCGCCCAAGCGTGTTCAAACCTTTAGAAGGCAGCGCGAGCCCGGCAGTGACTAACTTTGATTTGCCTGCGGTTCAATCACGTAGCCAGAACAAAGACTACATTGAAGCTGGCGGCGGTAATGATATTGATATTACAACTGTCGATTTCATTATGTCGATTGGGCGTGGTATCGGTGAAGAAACTAACGTAGAACAATTCCGTGAACTCGCTGAAACTGCGGGTGCTACATTGTGCTGCTCACGACCGATTGCCGATGCAGGCTGGTTACCTAAATCAAGGCAAGTGGGTCAGTCAGGTAAAGTGGTTGGTTCATGCAAGCTTTATGTAGCACTTGGTATTTCCGGTTCCATCCAACATATGGCAGGCATGAAGCACGTGCCGACCATCGTTGCCGTGAACACTGACCCAGGTGCATCAATATTTACCATTGCAAAATACGGCATCGTTGCTGATATTTTTGACATGGAAGAAGAGTTGAAAAATCAACTTGCAGCCTAGTATTGTATTGCAGTAAATCAAGAGAAGCAGGACACCGTCAAGTGTCCTGCTTTTTTATTGGCAGCAATCCATGTCAGCAACACGGGTACTACCCCTTTCGTAGTACAACTTCAAGGTAATTTTCCCTACCACGCTATTCCTATAGTCTTGTGAACAGAATGTTACAAACAGATGAATTGATTTAGCGTAACAGCAGCCTATTACAAGCAAATTTTATTTATTAAAGAGAACACTATGGAACGCGGTTACTGGATTAAAAGTAAGCCTGTCTATACCTCGCTGGTGTGGCATGAAAAGGCAACCTCACATTTAGTACTTGCCGCCGGTATCGGTGGTATGGCTGCATTGAAGTTGTTTCAGCAGATGCATCCTGCACAGCCGGTTACAGTGCTGTATGCGAGATATGCGCAGATGGAAGTTGATTATTCGGAAACATTGAAAAAAGTCGTACCCGAGCATTTACATGTATTCAAGTTTGAAGAAGACCTTCTGACTGAATTGAAAAACATCATGCCGCATATGCGCATGGGCTTGCGCATCTATGTTGCGGGCTCAGAAGGCTTTATATGGGACGTGGCCAAGGCCGTGAAACCGTTTGGTGTTGATGACGCACACATTATGAAAGAGCAGACAGACACATTGGCGCGCAACGTTTATTGCGTGCACTGCAAGGCGGTTACCAGAAGTGTCACCACGAATATTGTGGCTTGCTGTGGCTGTGAACGCATGTTGTTTGTACGTGACCATTTTTCGAGAAATCTGGGCGCGTACATGGGTTTAATGGTTGATGCAGAGTCTCCAGGTGAGTTGCCTGCTATTGAGGAGATATATCCATGAATATGATAGACGTAAGAGTGGCAGCGATTGAGCAAGTGACTCCGCTGATTAAACATTTTAAATTTGTAAAAGAAGACGGGTCACAATTACCGCCTTTTTCCGGTGGCAGCCACATTGTGGTAGCGCTGGATGCTGAAGGCAGAACTTACCGCAACCCTTATTCGCTGATGGGGTCACCGACGGAAACTGACGCCTACCATATTTCGGTAAGGCGCCAAGAGAACTCCCGAGGCGGTTCCGCCTATATGCATGAAAATATCAGTGTCGGTATGACGCTGAAAATTACACATCCGGTCAATCTGTTTACCCTGGCAAAAATGGCGCACAAGCATGTGCTGATTGCCGGCGGCATTGGCATCACCCCTTTTATGTCGCAGATTGAAGACCTCAATCGACTCGGTGCCGAATATGAATTGCATTATGCATTCCGCTCATACAAGCAAGCCGCTTTTGTAGAGGAATTGCAGAAAGCCTGTGGTAATAAGCTGCATTGTTATAGCGACAGTGATGGCAAGCGTCTGGATATGGATGCCTTGCTCAGCAATCAGCCATTAGGTACGCATGTGTATGTATGCGGGCCATCGCCCATGGTGGTCGGTGTGCTGGAAACAGCAAAAAATCTGGGTTGGCCAGATAGCAATGTGCATAACGAGCAATTCCTTGCGCCGCCTGTCGGCGAATCATTCAAAGTTCAATTGGCAAAATCCAATCTGGAAGTTCAAGTCCCTGCCGAAATGAGCATGCTGGAGGCAATTGAAGCCGCCGGTGTACAGGCTGAATATTTATGCCGCGGCGGCGTCTGCGGACGTTGTGAATTGGGCGTACTGGAGTGCGATGGAGGCCTTGAACATAATGATCACTTCCTGACGGAGTCAGAAAAAGCCTCATGCAAGAAAATTATGCCGTGCGTGTCACGTACCAAAGGCAAGCGCCTGGTGCTCGATTTATAGCCGCGGGTATTCGTTATTTTCTCAATATTAATAAATTTTAAAATAGCTGGATAAGGCGAAAAAATGGCACTCAATTTTAAGCAAGAGTCGTTTAGAGACGACTATACCTACAAGAATTCGGCGGAAGCGATCAAGCGATTCCCGTTTCCGTTTCCTGAAGATCAGTACATGTATTCGGTCAATATTGAGCCGCATACAAAAGGCAAGCCGGGCTCGGTATATGAGTTTCCGTTTGATATCGATGAACATTATGTAGCAGAGTGTCAGGATAGGGCAATTACACTAGCCGAAGACGCTGGCAGATATCAGGCACTCCCGCACATGATGGATGCGCAGTGGGATTTTCTTGAGCTGGCGATGGAATCGCTCTCCAATGACTATCCTGAACATTTTACGTTAACTAAAAACGGATCAATCTGGACTTGGGAAAATAAGCCGCTAGGTATTCATGACACGTTTACTTTCGGTGACAGTACAACCTTGCCTAGAGAGCCGTTTGATTACATGGGACGGCAGGTACAGGGTGACTTTGTGCTACTTGATCAGCGCGATGAAACTTTATATGCCGACGCCGGAATGGTGACTTGTCAGGCTGACTGGTCATTGGCGTTTAATGTCGGTATGTCTTGGCGGGAATGGCATGGACCAGTGCCAAAAGCGACTGAACTCGGCGTGATGGATAGAGCCCTTAAATATTTGATGAATTTGCAGCTCGCTAACCCGGTGCGCAGACTTAACTGGACTATGACCGTGAATCCGCGGCTGGATACCTCTCCGGAAAACTACCCGCATTGGGGCGGCGACAGAAATAAAGTGAATGCGGACAATGTCAGCGATCTGATCCATTTACGTGTTGAGCTGCAAAGTTTGTTTCGACTACCGCGCAGCAATGGCATCGTATTCAGTATTCGCTGTTATCTGATGAACCTCAAAGATATTGCGACTTATCCTCGATGGGCAAAACGCCTGCATCGGGTTCAGAAAACCATGCATCCAGATCTGATTGAATACAAAGGCATGACCAAATTTCACCCACTTGTTGTGGAGTGGTTATCCCAGTTTGACGATGGCGCTGATATAGGTATCGGAACGCAGCCTGAATAAAGCAGGGGTCTAGGAAATCTATATATGAAATATAAGCTGGCCGCATTCCATAAAACTTATATTTCATAGTAGTGACGTTGTTTTACTGAATTAACTTTACTGAACTATTTTTACTTATGTAACTAAGGGGTGTTATGAAAAACTTATCAAAGTCAGCCATGCTGACAGCTTTATTGGCTACCGCTTTTGGCGCTATGCCAGCAGCTTATGCAGAAGAGGCCGCCGCAGCTCCGGCTTCACCGCATACCTTATCAACCAACATCGGCTTCTTTACTGACTACACATTCCGCGGTATTTCTTACACCAGAGAACGCGGCGCAGTGCAGGGCGGTATTGATTACTCCCACAGCAGCGGAATCTATCTGGGCGTATGGGGCACCAACGTTCACAATGCAGCCCTATACGGCAACACAGTAGAAGTTGATGTTTACGGCGGATACATCCGTCCACTCACTGACAACCTGAGTATGAATGTAGGCTTCCTGCAATTCTTCTATCCAGACAGCAACCACCCAGGTGCCGGTACAGCTTACAAAGGCGGCTCACCTAACACCACAGAACTGAATGCTGCGCTGACTTACAAATACTTCACCTTGAAGCACTCTTACGCCATTACCAACTTCTTCGGCATTAACGACAGATTTGGTGGTGACGGCGACACCCGTGGTTCTGGCTACACAGAACTGAACTTCAACTACAAACTACCGGTGGCTGATCTTAACCTGGCATTGCACGTAGGTCGTCAGACTGTGCGTAACTACTCACAGGCCAACTACACCGACTGGCTGGTAGGCGTGAATAAAGACTTCTCAATTGCAGGTAGCACCGGTTGGAACGCAGGCTTGAATTACACCACCACAAATGCTGATGACAACTGGTATGTAGATTCTAAAGGCTGGGAAACCGGTAATGATCGTTTAATCGGTTATATTAAACGTACGTTCTAGAGTTTTATTGATTAATGTAAAATGTTGCAAACAGAGAGGTACTTAGGGTACCTCTCTGTTTAGTGGGCTTCTATAAATACCTATTTTGAGCGCATTACTGCGTTGCGCGGTACTCGCAACCTCGCTGTATAAGACATACTATCTCGGCTCCTGCGTTCCGTGCGCCTTTGGCGTATGAATAATGCGCTTCAGCGCATATATTCTACGGACACGCCCTTGACGGGTGTTACTGCATCCCAAACTGCGCATTTATAGAAGCCCCCTTTATTTAGTGTTTGATGGTTTGATCATGCTGTTTATATTCAAGGCATTAATGCACAGAGATGGTCACGTTGTGGTGTTTTTCAGGGATTTCAGTGATGAAGCCTTCGAGTGCCAGCAGTTCACCGGTACTTGAGAAAATACCGCGGCCATGTTCCTGTACAAATTTAATATCGCCTTTACGCGTAATAATTCTGTAAATGATATTGAATTTTTCATCTTGAGTAATTTGTTGATTAATGGATTCCCAGACTGCATTTCTATCACTGGGGTGAATAATGAGATTGTAGGTAAGGCTTGCGTCGTGAAGTAACTCTAAGGAGTCATATCCGGTGATATCAATACAGCCTTCGCTGACGAACTCGAATGTCCAAGACCGGTCGTGCCTGCAACGATAGACCATGCCTGGAATATGACTGATAAGCGCATTTGCCGCACGTTTGTTAGCTGCGCCTAATGCTTCAGCTTCTTTTATATCCTGAATGTCAGTGATGGTGCCGATGACGCTGGCTCGTTCGCCGACAACATTCGAGGATGATTTAGCGCGAATGCGGAACCAGTTGGAGGAGCCTTGCAGTGAGATCAGGCGTAAATCAATCGTAAAACTGGGTTTTCTGCCGTATGCAACGGAGTCAAGTCTGGATTCGATCATGAGCTTGTCTTCAGGATGTGCATAGGAAGATATTGTTTGATGGAGGCTGTCTTTAATTTTAAACTCCAGAAAATCTTCCCATGCTGGATTCAGGAAAATAATTTTGCCTTCAGTATCCAGTTGAAAAACAATTTGCTCAAGTTTATCGATAATGAAATGATAATTGAATTGCGGTTCAAAATTACTGCTAAGCGTGTACTCACCCGATAGCGGCGTAAACTGGAATAATGTCAGATTGCCATCACGATTGTCGCGCATTTTTGTGAGGCTTACATTAGATGGTATCGCTGAGCCATCCAGGCCGATTAGACGAATTTTGGTGGCTTCATTTTTTGTTTTACCGGTCACGGCTTCGGCGTTTAGTTCTGCAAAGATCTTGTGGTCAGCAGGGTGAATAATGTTGGTTAAAGGCATGTCTTTAATTTGATCTTCTAAACCGACCAGGCCTAACGTTTGCAAGAATGGCGTATTGACGAACTTTACTGTTAAATCGTCAAGTACTACCGCCGGTGAAGATAGTGCGTTTGATGCTTCTCTTAACCAGCTTGCTTCCTGCGGTGATTCATTTTTATGTTGAGGGTTTCTTTTGGCTAGTAAAGGTTGAATGATAAAAACCAGTGCAGCTGAAAATATTGCCACTACAACAGAGATTAAAATGACAACATGTGATAAAAAAGGACCTTCAATGCTGTACCATGAGCTAAGTATTGATAAAAAGATAATGCTTATTATCAGCATTGCAAAGATAAACACACTCATGATTATGAGCCTTAATTTGACAAAATATGAGTATAAGAAGAACTAGTTGAAATATGCAAAATATTTTAAAAATCTTTAAGACATTACCTAGATACATCATCGATCATAAGCTTTATGCAAATTTGCATCTGCTGGTAGTTTCATTTGTTTTGACTGTGATCATTATCCAGGCGAGTTCTCTATTTCTGTACGATTACATCCCCAATCATCTGGCAACGATTAATCAGGCATACAAAGATCAGTCGCTATGGAAACTGGAGCTTTATAAGCTGGAAAGTAGCGCTAAGCTGAACAGTGCGGATTTTATTCATTTAAATGACAATTTAAGTAATTTTAATGACCGCACCTATGTGTGGAGCAAAAACCAGCACGATACAGCGTTGGCAAGTGCCTATGATAAGCTGCATCAGGCACATCAAAAGTTTTCTGCAGCACGGGTGCATGGTGCTACGAAAGCGCAGTTGCTGCAAAGCGGCCACAAGGTTATTTCAGCTTATGATGAATTTATCGAAGCATCAGAAAGTGATGTGGTCATCAAACAGTCAGTCGTTCAGCTCATGCAATTGGTTTGCGTATTTATCACGATATCTATCGGGGCATGCATTATGTTTAACGCATGGCGAATATTGATAACGCGACTAGGCAAGATTTATGATTTGATACCGCAGGATCTGCTTTTAGAAGATAAGAATTATCAATATGATGATGAATTGGAGCGACTGGAAAAGTTAACCGCCGAAATGTCAGCCAGACTTGAAGGCTATCAGGTTGAAAGCACATGGACCAATAAAAACAGTATGGAAAGAATGCGAAAGATGCTTATTTCGCAAGACTTCTTATTCAAACTTGCAAAGTTGGTGGCAAAATCAGATTTAAGTGAAATGACGATTAAAAAAGTGCTCTATTCTATGGAGAGTACACTGGCTGTTAAGAATGTGGCATTGGTTTTTAGTGAAAATGGCTCGCGTATTACTACGCAGCGCGCGTTGCATTCAAGTGGCTGGCCATTGTCTTTTGATGAAAGTATGTTTGACACAAGTCTGCACATGCTTGCTGTTAATCATGAAACCAAACTCATAAAAGGTGAGTGTATACAATGTGTGACGATTCCACTGCCTGGGCCAACCAGTTGGTTAGGAATATTGCTGATAGAAACTGAAGCAAATCATTATTTTGAAGATACTGAAATTCAACTGATTGAGGTTACTTCTCAGATGTTAGCGCTGTCGATGGGCTTTCAAGCCAGAGAGCAGGAAGGTCGTCGAGTCGCGTTGCTAGAAGAGCGCGCTGTCATTGCAAGAGAACTGCATGACTCTTTGGCGCAATCTCTATCCTATATGAAATTTCAACTGGCGCGTTTGCAGACGAATTATGGTCCCGGACTGATTGAGTCAGGCGCTTCTGTTATCGTTGATGATATGCGTGAGGGGCTGGATAATGCATACCGTGAATTAAGAGAGTTATTAACGACGTTCAGAGTGCAGATGGATGTGCGTGGGCTAGACCATGTACTTGAGGAAACCATCAATGAGTTTTCCAGCCGTTCAAATTTATCTATTGCACTTGATAACAGGTTGCAGGAGTGCAGGCTCACGGTGAATGAAGAGTTTCATTTGCTGCATGTGATACGTGAAGCTTTATCAAATATAGTGCGCCATTCGGGCGCTGATAAAGTAACCATTTCTCTGGTATTACAATCTACAGGCGATGTGGTGGTTACTGTGGATGATAACGGGATTGGTTCTGCCTTTGATGAGTCTAAACCACACCATTATGGATTGGCCATCATGACAGAACGCGCCCATTGTCTGGGCGGCAGTATTCAAATTACACCTCGTCGGCTCGGTGGAACGCGCGTTCGTTTGCAGTTCCGGCCCAAGAACGATGGTGTTTAATTAAGCAGGCGTAGGAGGCCAAGATGCAAACAACAACTACAGTAGTTATTATTGATGATCATGCGCTGTTCCGCAGAGGTGTCAGGCAGATGATCTCGTCTGACCCTGAGTTTACAGTTGTAGGCGAGGCTGCGTCAGGCTTGGAGGGCTTAGCCCTGGTTGAAGAGCTTAAACCGGGCCTGGTTCTGGTAGACCTGAATATGAAAGGCATGAATGGCATAGAAACGGTGGCCCGTATTAAAGAGGCCAAGCTTGAGTCGAAATGTATTGTGCTTACCGTGTCTGATGCTGAGGATGATTTGCTGGAAGCATTGCGCGCAGGTGCCGATGGCTACCTGCTGAAGGATATGGAGCCTGAAGACTTATGCGCCAGCCTCAAAAAAGCCATGTCCGGTATGACGGTTCTGCATGAGAGCCTGACCGAAATACTGAAGAACGCGCTGATTCATCCTACCTTGAATAAAAAAGATGACGATGTATCGCTAACTGAGCGTGAGCGGGAAATTCTTGAATGCCTGGCAAAAGGCTTGAATAATAAAACCATTGCCAGAGCTTTAGGTATCAGCGATACAACGGTAAAAGTACATATCAAGCATCTGTTAAGCAAGCTTAAGCTGACAAGCCGCCTTGAGGCTGCTGTCTGGGCGCACAGTAAAAAGTAGTTTCTGATTTACTGAAATCATGGGATAAATCAGGCCCCGCCCTTATTGAATAAAGGCTGGGATTACATCAGACTACTCCAGACTTTGACAGGCACAATATTTGATTTGCCTGTCAGCCGGCGTCTTATAAGTGCGATGCCGACGATAAGTTATTTTAGTTTTAAGGCATTCATAGTGCCCTGATCAAATTGCACATTTCAACAGCGACCTGTGCAGCCTCAGCACCTTTAATATGCATACGCGCAATCGCCTGATCATCATCTTCAGTCGTTAATACTGCATTCGCAACTGGCACACCGGTATTTAATTGTACTTCTGAAATGCCGCGCGCAGATTCATTGGAGACCACTTCAAAATGGTAGGTCTCGCCACGGATGATGGCACCAAGCGCAATCAAGGCGTCGTATTTTTCGCTTAATGCCATATGCTGCAGTATCAGCGGCGCTTCCAGTGCACCGGGTACTGTGGCAATAGTAATGTAGTTGCTATCTACCCCCAGCTTGATTAATTCGTTTTTACAGGAAGCGAGTAAACCATCGCCGATGTTGCTGTTAAATCTGCATAGCACGATACCAATTTGCATACCTTTGCCATTTAGTTTTTTTTCAATTTCTCTCATGTTTTCAACTTTCTCAAATATTTAAATTTTAGCGATACACTTAGGAATACATTCTAAACAGCATGGCTGACTAGTCTTAACTCAACATCCTGGCCACAATATGTAAGTACGCATGGGGTCAATAGATATCTCTGGTTTACTAGCTTTGCGATTCGTCATCATAGGATAATTTCGTGATCTTTATCATTGCCATCAAGTACTACTACCTATGTGGTAAGACCAAGTGGTAATAGTAAGTAAATTATGGTGTGGTTATGATTCATCACGATGTGACGGGTGAGATTTACTTTCCGTCACCCAATCGATTAGGGTATTTCTTTATAACTATATAGCATGTAAGTTGGTCTGCACTGTCGTGACACCTTCGTAAGTAAAAGGTGTTGTGGTTGAAATAAAGGCATTCCATCTAGAGGAGGTTGAAGTGAAAAAAAACGAAGAAGTATTGGACGCCGTCACCGCAGATATGTGTGACGATGTAGTAGCAGGCAATGCCTCACTGCATCGTACTATTAACTGGACTGGGGCGTTTTGGGTAGCCAGTGGTGTACCGGCTTTAGTGTTGTTCTCGATGGGTGCAATTGCAGCCACCGTAGGTAAGCCGGCTTGGCTGGTATGGATGATCTCCATCGGATTTGGCTTTATACAGGCATTTACTTATGCTGAAATCGCCGGTCTATTCCCGCATAAAACAGGTGGCGCGTCAGTATATGGTGCCGTAGCATGGGTAAGATACAGTAAGTTTGTGGCTCCACTTTCAATCTGGTGTAACTGGGTTGCCTGGTCGCCGGTACTTTCGATTGGTTCGGGCTTGGCGGCGGGTTATATTCTAACTGCGATGTTTGCCCCGGATGCAGCCATCAATACCTGGCAACTGACATTGCTGGATTTGGGTATGCTGAAAGAAGGCTTAACGCTGCGTATCAATGCGACCTTTGTTATTGGTGCTGCATTACTGCTGCTGGTCTATTTTATTCAGAACGGCGGTATTCTGCGATCTGCTAAAACAACCATGGTACTTGGCTTGGCTGCACTGATTCCTTTAATACTGATCGGCTTAGTGCCTTTGGTAACTGGAGATATGCCTGTTGATTATTTCTTTCCTTTATCACCTTTAGCTTATGACAGTGTAGGTAATGTTGTAGACGGGCTATGGGACCTGAATGGATGGGTTTTAATGGCAGGCGGCTTGTTTATTGCAGCTTGGTCTACTTACGGTTTTGAAACTGCAGTTTGCTACACACGTGAATTTAAAGATCCTAAAAAAGATACTTTTAAAGCAATCTTTTACTCTGGATTACTATGCGTTGCAGTGTTCACTTTAGTGCCGTTGGCGTTCCAGGGTCATCTTGGTTTAGGCCAATTGATTACACCAGCAGTGACTGATGCATCTGGTGCAGTGACTAGCGCTGCTGTATATAACGGCATGCTGGCTCCTGATATTTACAGTGGTATGGGTGTTGCAAAAGCATTGTCAGACATTCTTGGTACTAGTGCTTTTATTGCTAATCTGGTGGTGGTGATGCTGGTGTTGGCACTGTTGTTGGCCATCATGACAACGATGTCTGGCGCTTCACGTACGCTTTACCAGGGTTCAGCAGATGGTTTGTTGCCTAAGTTCCTGTCAAAAGTGAACGAGAACGGCGCACCGACCAGCGCAATGTGGGCTAATATGGGTGTTAATTTGGTGTTGTTAATGATGTCTGACTATATGTTCCTGCTTGCAGCAGCAAACGTCAGCTATATTATTTTCAACTTCCTGAATCTGAATGCCGGCTGGATTCACCGTATGGATCGCCCAGACTGGGAAAGACCATACAAAGCACCGACAATTCTGATTGTACTAGGCACGTTCTTGGCATTCGTTAATATCACAGTGATGGGCTTAGGTGCCAATATCTGGGGTGCAGGTACCTTGATGAGCGGCTTGGTAATGGCTGGTGCCGTTATTCCAATCTTCATGTGGCGCCATTATGTAGTAGATAAAGGTGTATTCCCTAAAGAAATGCTAGAGGATATGTTCTTGGCTACTGATGATAATGGTAAATCATCAAAAGCTGGTGTGTTGCCTTACCTGGCATTAGCAGCAGCGGTAGTGATCGTGTACGTTACCAGTCAAATAGCCTCATAAGGGTGATTGAAATACTCTAGGGTAAACAGCTCAAGAGTAAAGGGTGCGGGTGGCTTATTAGCCACCCGTTTTTATTTATGCCCTATTCAATCGCCATGCATTTCAAAGTAAGATATCAGACAAAATATACTAATCTAGTCAGATTAGCTTAACTTGGAGTGATCAATGAGCATCTCTATTAATTCCCCTGTTATTGAATTGCTGCAGCGCGAAAGTATTGCTTATGATGTGATAGAGATTCCATTAACGGAAGATAAAAAGCCCGTTAGAAATCTGGAGGAGTTACTTTTCAAGCAAGGGATAGACCCGCAGTCAGTAGTAAGAAGTGTCGTGTTCAAAACAGCTTCGGACAAATTTGTTTTATTAGCGGTTGCAGGCGGTGGTCGTGCAGACTGGGGCGTATTACGCAAACATTTAAATGAACGTAAGTGCCGTATGGCAGAATTTGATGAAGTGTCGGAAGCCACAGGATATGTTGTTGGCGCAGTGCCGCCAGTCGCACTGCCGGACAGCATTAGAGTGTTGGTCGATATCAGTGTGAAAGACTATCAAGCTGTAGTGATTGGCAGTGGCGTTCTGGGATTCGCCATCTCGCTTAAGGGTGCTGATTTACTTAAACTGCTTGCTGATGCCGACCAAGGCGTGTTTGTGAGTAGTGGCAGCTAGGATGATAACTTATCTAAAGCGTTTGCAATCGAGGCGGTATCAGTAGGGCGCACTAAGCGACTAATCTCAATGCCGTCTTTTAAGAAGATCAGTGTGGGCCACAGCTTTACTGCATAGGTACGGCCAAGGCGTTGGCCTCTGCCATCTTCAACTTTGATATGGTTTACGTTTGGGTGTTTAACAAAGGCAGCAGCTATGATCGGCTGGGCAGCCTGACAGTATCCACACCAGCTTGCGCCAAATTCAACGACTGCAGGCCCCTTTAGCAGGTCGAGGCTTGCACGTTTTATTGGTTGATTTGAATCCATGTTGTTCGATTCCACGTTATTCGATTCCATAGTGTTGAGTTAGCGGCAAAAGTCACGTTAAATTGCACCTTGTAGCTTTAGACTTTAATCGGATTCAGTCAATGTGTGCTTTCATCATTGCCGAATAGTGAATAAATTGCAAATGACTTGCAAGATGATGTGCTGTTTTTAAGCGCTATGCAGGCAGATTGTTCCTGCTAAGGAAAGTGCTCAATGTTTCTACGATAGTCATTTGCTCAGGCATGCCAACTACTTAGCAATCATATCCCCACGCAGTACACAACGTTATCCACAGAAATTGTGGAGTCAGCGATTGCGACTGTTTGATTTAAAGGCTGCTGGGCAGCTGATAATGATTCCTGAATAATCTGTTCTGGTATGTACTGGCTTTGTTGGCAGTTTATACAATTTGATGATTTGTTTCATAACGGCAGTTGATTTGCAGGATAATTACAAATAATTCAAGAAAGACACAGGTTTCAGGATGATATTAGATGCAGTGCGTTTCGATCAGGCGATAGCAAGCTTTGATGCTTTGAACAGTCAAGATCCAAGTATGGAAAATGTTGAAGGTAAAACTTACCCGAAGGAGCTTCTTTATTCCGAACGCATGAGCGCCATGCTCAAACGCTATGCGCCCGATGCCTCTGAGGCGCTGCAGTTGGCGGCTAGATGCCAGCATATACAGCGCTGGAAGATTGCCCGTGCCAGTTACCCGATGACCAAAGCCGGCTATTACCAGTGGCGCACCGAACTGAAGTCTTTTCATGCCGATATTGCGCGCCAGGTGCTTGTAGTAACTGGTTATGACCAAGCCACAGTTGAACGCGTATGCGCGCTCGTCATGAAAGCACTGCCAACTACCGATAGCGAAGCGCAAATTCTGGAAGATGTTGTAGTGCTGGTGTTTCTGGAGAGCTATCTTGAACAGTTTGTTGCCAGTCACGCTGATTACGACGCAGCAAAGTTTGCCGATATTTTGAATAAAACGTTAAGAAAAACCTCAGTGAATGCGCGCAGTGCTGCGCAGACAATGATCGCTTTGCCGGCAGGTCTGCGACCGCTGGTTGTATCGCTTTTAATGCAATTCGATCAGTCCTGATTACCTGTTACGGCTTAAACCTTACCTCAACACGCAGACCGCCCAGCGCGGCAGATCTGCCAAAAGTCAGGTCTGCGCCGTAACTGCTGACAATGTCATAGACAATAGCAAGCCCGAGCCCGCTGCCAGGTTTTGATTCATCGGCACGAAAACCGCGGCGGGTGAGTAAATTCAGCTCAGATTCAGCGCATCCTGGGCCATCATCTTCAATAATAAACACTGTAGAATCTGCGCCGCTTACGGTAAGCGATACATTGCGGCGACACCATTTACAAGCGTTATCCAGCAGGTTGCCCAGCAGTTCCAGCAGGTCTTCCTGATCTCCATGGAATTGCGCGTTTCCGCTAATTTCCCAGGTAATATTCACGGCTTTATCTGCGTACATCTGGCGTAGCGTATGCGTAAGCTGGGCTATTTCAGTTTTTAAATCAACTTTGCGCATCGGGTGCGTGTCGCCGATCAAGCGTGCACGTTTCAGCTCGCGTTCTATAGTTTGGCTGATGGCCTCTGTTGCGGCGTAGATATTACGGCGGATTTCAGGCTCTGCATCAAGCTCCGGGCGTTCCGCAGCCTGATTGAGCAGGGTCAGCTTGGTTTTGAGCGCATGTGCCAAGTTACCGAGTGATTCACGCGACCGGCGCGATTTATCCTGCATGGCAACTAACAGTCGGTTGAGCTCCTCAATCAGTGGCGCTACTTCAGCAGGACCGTTAGTCTCAATACGGCTTACTTCGCCTCGCCCCAGCTTTACAATGCTTTCCTGTATGCTGCGTAACGGCCGCAGCGCATTAGTGACAATCAGCCGCTGTATGATCAGCAGCGCAATCAGGCCAGCCAGAGAAACTAATGCATAAATAATTTGAAAGCGCGTCATGCTATTGTGCAATGCGGTGAGATTCTCACCGATGGCTATGGTGACAGATCGCTGCTGCTTTTGATAACCATGTGCCACAACCAGTAAGGGCTGCTGTTCCGGGCCTTGCAGGTAAAGAGAGGTCTTTTCACCGGCTTTCAGAGCTTCAATATTAAGGTCGGTATCCCACAGTGAACGGGAGATCTGGCGTTGCTGGTCCGAGATAATGACATAGTAGTGTCCGGAGAACGGGCGCTGATAGATTGCACTGAGGCGTCTGGCGTCCAGCGTCAGTTGACCGTTGCCGTCAAAGTGAGTGCCTGCTAACAGCGTTTCTCCTTCACGTTGCAGGCGCTGTATGAGCTGGGTTTCGGTAAGTTTGTTAATCGCATAGGTGACAACCGCCCACTGTAATGTGAGCAAAACAATCAGGCTTAACATGAGCCCCCAAGTCAGGCGTCCTTTGAGTGATGCCATTACTGTTCGGCCCCGAAAACATAGCCCTGGCCGCGTCTGGTCTGAATCAGTTCGGCACCAATTTTCTGCCTTAATCGATTCACATATACTTCGATTACGTTGCTGTCCTTATCTTCATCGTATTCATAAACATGTTCGGTTAGAACGGTTTTAGAAAGCACATGACCCGGATGCAGCATGAAGTAACGCAGTAAACGAAACTCTGTACCGGTTAAATAATGATGGTCTCCGTTATTGAGGATGACGCTTTGCGTTTGTTCATCCAGTTTGAAATGCGTGGTGTGCAGCTCACCGATCACGTTGGCTGCGCTTCGCTTCAAAACTGCATTGATACGTGCCAGCAGTTCTTCAATCTGGAATGGTTTGCCTACATAATCATCCGCACCGGCATTAAAACCGGCGACTTTTTCCTGCCATCCTGCACGCGCAGTGAGGATAATCACCGGTGTGTGCATATTTTTATTGCGCCAGTTACCCAGTACTTCAAGGCCGGAACGTTTGGGTAAACCCAGATCCAGTACGATTAAATCATAAGGCTCCAATTCGCCGGCGGCTTCTGCTTCTATGCCGTCAGTAGCTAAGTCAACTGCATAGCCGGCACGCTGCAAAGCCACCTGTAATTGAGGGCCGAGATCGACATCATCTTCTACCAGCAATAAACGCATAATTAATCTTCAAGCTCCAGTTTGATCAGCTTGCCGGTTTTAGCATCCAGATTGAGTTCCCAAACCTGGCTTTTATTATCCAGAATCTCTACTTCGTAAATATAGACACCTTTTTTAAGCTCAAGCTCGGTCTCCAGAATTTCACCTGCTTTGATGTTTTTTGCCGCTTTGTTGATTTTTTCTAATGGCAGTATCAATCCCGCTTCGGATAGTTTGCGCGCGGTTAACTGGCTTTCATCGGCGTTAACAAAAGAAACTGCTGATATAAAAAGTAACGCTAGTGCGGCAACCAGTATGGAGGCAACAGAAGTAAGTTTCAAAATATTAGATTTGAACGTCATTGTTATATCAATACAAGCTGTTGATTGCATTATGGTGAATGATGGTTTAAGTAATTCTAGAATAGAAAACTTAACTCAAGCTGAAAATTAATTAAACAGTCGACAGCTTATGTAAGTTCTATAGAAATCAATACGCTGAAATAGATACACAACTGCGCTGAAACGCAGCGCTATTAACTGATTTTAATCGCGCTGATAGCACGCGTAACTGCCAGATATGAGCCTACCCAGCCGATAGTGACAGCCAGGCCAATTATCGTGAGATACAGATTGATGTTGAGAAGGTTTAAACTGAAATCACTGCTATATAGTTTTGATATTTCCATGACGGAGTAGTTGAAAGTCTGGATGATGCCGGTAATCATCAGCACTGAAAGCAAGCCACCCAGCAACCCATACAAAACACCCGCATAAAGAAAAGGCATTCTGATAAAACTGTTGGTCGCGCCTATCAGGTAGCTTACCTGGATTTCATCTTTTTGCGAAAGTATCTGCATGCGCACAGTATTGCCAATAATCACCAACAGTACGACAGCAAGCAGCGCAGTAATAAAAAATATCAGTTTTTTACCAATACTAAGTAATGTTGCAAGGCGCTTTGCCCAGTCTGCATTCAGTATCGCCTGTTCCACTCCGGGAATGCTCTGCAATGTATTTCTTAAGGTCTCTAATGTCTCAGGATCGGTGGACTTAGCCTGAATAAAGAAGGCATCGGGTAGCGGGTTTTTGCCAAGTTGCTCGATTGCACTGCTGATATTCTGGTTATCTTTGGATTTTGCCTGTAATTGCTGCCAGGCGTCATCTTTTGTAACCAGATGATATTGGCTGATAGCTATATTTTTGGCTAATACCGCATCAATTTCGGCGATATTGTCTGAAGTTACGTCTAATTTAAGAAACAGGCTGATTTCTGTTTCGCTCTTCATGTGGTTCGTCAGTTTTGATAGGTTATCCACACCAATGTAAAACAAACTCGGCAAACACATGGCAACAGCGATCACCAGACAAATCATGAATGTTGACAGCAAGTTAGCTCGCATACGTGACAGTACGAGTCTAATTGCCTGCAAATGATGATTCAGCCAGGTACTCATGATGAAAATGATCCCGCAGGCGTTGTGTTCAGATTTAAAGTTTTTTGCATGAACGGGTTTTCTGTGAGCTGGCCATGATCCAGATGTAATACCCGGTTTTGATCCGCACTCATGCCTAAGGCATCGTGTGTGGACATGATAACGGTTACACCTACCTGGTTAAATGCCTGGAAAATTGCCATGATGTCCGCTGCGTAGCTTGCGTCCAGATTGCCGGTTGGCTCATCTGCAAGTAGTATCGACGGGCGACTTACTACTGCGCGTGCAATTGCCAGGCGCTGCTGTTCGCCACCGGAGAGGGTGATCGGCATTACTTTTTCTTTATTGAGTAATCCAACTTTATCCAGCGCAGCACGTACGCGTTTAGCGGCTTCCTGTTCGGAAACACCGTTGATACGCAAAGGCAATATTACATTTTCAAAGCAGTTGCGGTCATACAGCAGTTTATGGTCCTGAAAAATAAGCCCGAAGCGGCGGCGCAAAAAAGGAATTGCCGATGGTTTGAGTTTGCTCACGTTCTGGTTGGCAATCAGCACAGTGCCGCTGGTAGGCAGTTCTGTCGCCGCAATCAATTTAAGCAGTGTACTTTTACCGGCACCGGAATGACCGGTGACATAAACAAACTCGCCCGCATTAATGCTAAAGCTGACGTTTTTTAATATCTGGTCACTACTCGGGTAGCGTTTACTGACTTGGTCAAATTGAATCATGCCGTTATTGTAGCGCTAATGCTGGTTATTATCTAAATGGGGTTTTATAAATAGATTTAATCAATCATTGCGTCTATGAATTCCGCCGCATTAAATGGGCGCAAATCATCAATTGCTTCACCGATACCAATGTAACGGATAGGAATCGGGCGCGCCTGTGCAATTGCTGCGATCACGCCGCCTTTGGCTGTGCCGTCCAGCTTGCTGAGCACGAGACCGGTAACGCCAAGCGCATCGTCAAAAATTCTGACCTGATTCACCGCGTTCTGTCCGGTGTTGGAGTCCAGCACCAGCAGTACTTCATGCGGTGCGCCAGGCAGGGCTTTATCCATCACGCGTTTAACTTTGGCAATTTCTTCCATCAAGTGTAGTTGTGTTGGTAAACGGCCGGCAGTGTCCGCAAGAACGATATCAATATTTTTGGCAAGCGCTGAATTAATCGCGTCGAACATGACTGCAGCCGGGTCGCCGCTGGTTTGGGCAACAACGTGCACATTGTTACGCTCACCCCAAATCTGTAGCTGTTCACGTGCTGCGGCTCGGAAGGTGTCTCCAGCCGCAATCAGTACGCTTTTGCCTTGTGATTGAAAGTGTTTCGCCAGTTTGCCAATGGTGGTGGTTTTGCCCGCGCCATTTACGCCGGCCAGCATGATGATGAAAGGCTTGTGTGTAGAGGTGTCCAGTGGTTTTTGCAGTGGCAGCAGTAAGTCAGATAGTGCTTCTTTCAATGCTGTTTTGAGTTGTGCAGTATCATCCAGACTTTGGCGTTTTACACGGTTTTTGATGTCGTCGAGCAGGAACTCGGTAGCGCTGATGCCAACGTCAGAAGTCAGCAGAATGCTTTCCAGTTCTTCATAGACTTCAGCGTCGATTTTACCGCCGCCAAAAATGCCTGCCAGCTGATTGCCGAGCTGATTGCGAGTTTTGGCTAGGCCCTGCTTTAGGCGCTCAGTCCAGCTTTTACTTGCTTCGACCACAGCTGTAGCTTCAGCAGGTTTGAGTTTACTTTCTTCTGCGTTTGGCTCGGGTTTATCTTTTTTGAAAAAATTGAACATGGGAATTCAGCTAATTAAGTTACGCTATTTTAGCTTAATTCTATCTCATACAATGTGTCCGTTGTAGCTTACTTGTTACCTGATTTTTTAAAGCTTTCGAGTAATTCATAGATGCCCATGCCGATTACCATCGCAATTACAAAAATGATACCTTTGCTGCTGCCTACGCCTAACAGGACGAAGGCAGGCGCAGGGCATATTCCTACAAGGCCCCAGCCAACACCAAACGCCAGACTGCCTAGTACCAGACGCTTATCGATGACGCGATTGGTAGGTAACTGGATTGAAAAGCCCAGGTAGCTGAGGTTGCGTCTTTTTGCGACAGCGAATGCGATCAGGCCAACGCCGATTGCGCCAGCCATGACCAGACCTAAAGAAGGATCCCACAAGCCGGCGATATCAAGAAATGCGAGTACTTTAGCCGGGTTGGCCATGCCAGCCAGAATCAGTCCGATACCGAATATGAGGCCAGAAAGTAATGAGAAGGTAAGGGCGGCAGTATTGCTGATATGGTTTTTCATAAACTTAAGCCCCTAACACATGACGCACAACATAAACGGTGAGCACGCCGCTAGCCATAAAAGCTACAGTGGCGATGATAGAACGCGGTGATAAGCGCGAAATGCCGCAAACGCCGTGGCCGCTGGTGCAGCCAGAACCGTAGCGAGTGCCGATGCCAACAATAAGCCCGGCAACCGCAAGCAATGTGTTGCTGGCGTCAATTTGAATGTCTGGTAGTGGCGCAAATAGCAGCCATGTCAATGGTGCTGCGATTAGCCCGATGATGAATGCTACCCTCCAGCTGATATCGCGCAGTTTTGGTCTGAGCAGTCCGCCCAAAATACCGGTAATGCCGGCGATGCGGCCATTAAAAAGCACGAAAAGTGCTGAAGCTACGCCGATAAGCGCGCCGCCAGCGAGTGCTGTCCAAGGGGTAAAGTTATTCCAGTCAATTAACATAGGTTCAATTCAGCTATAAATGAAAACAGGCCGCGTACATGCGCACGCGACCTTTAAGCATAAATTATATCTTAAATTACAGTTTCCAGCCGTAGGCAATGCCCAGCGAATCTTCGTACATTTTCAGGTTGGCTTCAGCTCCCGGAATGAACGGAATGGAACCACTGCCTTTAACTTTTTCTTCAAACGCATGCATGTAGGAGAAAGAAAGTTCGGATTGGTTGGCTAATACATAGGTGGCACCTAAAGTTACATGATCTTGTACAACGCCTGGTGCCAGGATATTAAACAAGGTTTCGCTATTGCGAATAGGCTGTGATGAATGGTTATAACCAGCACGCACAGTTAAGTTTTCGTTCCAGGCATAGCTGGCACCAACTTTAACTGCGGTAACATCTTTCCAGGCAAAGCCCGGGCCATTTTTTGAACCAAGTTGCTGGCCATTTACAAAAAGGTTGTTAACTGAGTTGCCAACGGAATCTACATCGCTGTAGTTGATGCGTTGTACGTCAGCTGCCAGAGTTAGGGCAGGTGTTGCCTTTACTGCGATACCTACACCATACATTTCAGGGATATCAAAGTCGCCACTTTCTGCAAACAAACCTTTGTATTTATCGAACTTGCTCATATAGGTTTTACTTTGGTAAGTTGCACCTAATGTCACGGCATCATTTACCTGACCAATCCAGCCAACATGCACGCCGGCACCATAGGATGAATCGTAGCCTTTGTTGGTAACATTGTTTGGGTGCGCTGAAGCAGGGCTTGCGAAGTTTTGCAAACCTTTCATTTCAAAACGTTGATAAGCCAGGTTAACTGCAACACCAACAGTATTAGATTCGTTGATTTTCCAGGTGGCGGTAGGCGCAACAAACAGCTGAATCAAATCCATACGTGGCGCAGTATTACCAAATAGCGGAATGGCTCTTTTGTAATCGGTGTTCATGCCGCCGTTACCATAAACGCTCACACCAACAGTAACGTCTTGATTAATCACGCGGTTGTAGCCAAACTCCGGAATAATAAAGTTTTCAGTATCGTTGGCATCATATTTACCATCGATAAAAGGGCTGCCGGTACCCACGATTTCAGCTTCACGTTGTGGCCTGAACCAGGTGACGCCAAAATCCACACGGTCACCGATTAAACCCATGCCGGCAGGGTTGGCTGCTGCCGCAAGTGCATCCTGTGGCAAGGCGATGCCAACACCGCCCATGCCTTGAGATTTTACGCCGTAGCCATGCGCAAAATAGCCGTCAGTAGCGTTGGCATTGGTGGCTGCGAGAACTGCAAGCAGCGGTAAGAGTTTACGAGCAAATTTCATTCAGGTGACTTTCTTATAGCGTTAAATTAAAAACTTGCGGCATTCTATCTAATTGTTTTAATTTCTAAAAATAATTAATCAATATATCTATATAAATTTTTGGAATAATGTTTTTAAGGTAGGTGAATTGAGTGACAGGCAATCTGGATGAACTAACAAAGTGTTATCCTTGTCAGAAATGCAAGTTTAGATAGAGCAATATTTACATTGTCTTCAGCGCCAATCCCATGCGCTTTTAAATTCAGTGCTTTTGAATTCAAGAACCAAGCTAAAAATAAAAGGAGATTAGTACTGTGCGTACAAAAAGCTTTTTGATTCTGTTGTTAATGATGCCATTAACAGCGTTTGCTAATGCAGCGATACAGGAATTTAAACTGGATAACGGTTTAAAATTGATTGTGCAGGAAGACCATCGCTCACCGGTGGTGGTATCGCAGGTGTGGTACCGCGCCGGCAGTCTGGATGAAGTGAATGGCAAAACCGGAGTGGCCCACGTGCTGGAGCACATGATGTTCAAGGGTACCAAGCAGGTCAAAGCCGGTCAGTTTTCACGTTTGATTGCAGCGGCCGGCGGTAAGGAAAATGCCTTTACCAGCACTGACTATACCTGCTATTTTCAGCAGCTCGAAAAATCACATCTTCCACTATCATTCAAGCTCGAAGCTGACCGCATGGCTAACTTGCAGTTAACTGATGAAGAGTTTGCTAAAGAAATCAAGGTGGTGATGGAAGAGCGCCGCTGGCGCACTGACGATAAGCCGCAGTCAAAAGTGAATGAAGCGTTTCAGGGCGCGGTATATCGTGCCCATCCATATTCACGGCCGGTGATTGGCTTTATGAATGATCTTGAAAATATGACGGCGGACGATGCGCGTGAGTGGTACAACAACTGGTATGCACCAAACAATGCAACCCTTGTGGTAGTTGGCGACGTGAAGGCTGAAGAAGTGTACAAACTGGCAAAGCAGCACTTTGGTAAATTAAAGCCTAAAGTCTTGCCGGTGCGTAAACCGCAGGTAGAGCCGGCGCAGATCGGCGAGCGCCGCGTAGTCATAAAAGCGCCTGCTAAATTACCGTATTTACTGATGGGCTATCATGTGCCGGCATTAACGAATCCTGATACAGATTGGGAGCCATATGCGCTGGAGGTACTGGCTGGTGTATTAAGCGGCAACCCTGCAGCACGTTTGAATCAGCGCCTGGTGCGCGAATCGAAGCTGGCGATAGATGCCAGTGCCGGTTATGACCTGATGGCACGCGGCCGTCAAAGTATATTTGCTTTGGATGCAACGCCAAGTGAAGGTAGAACTGTAGCGGATGTCGAGGCGGCATTGATTCAGCAGATAGAAACTATCAAAGAATCAGGTGTGACTGCTGAAGAGCTTGAGCGTGTAAAAGCAGGCGTAATTGCGGCGGATGTGTACAAGCGTGACTCCATGTTCTATCAGGGTATGCAAATCGGTACTATTGAAACCATCGGCTTCCCATGGAAAATTCTTGAAGATTACCCGAACAAGTTAGGTGCGGTAACGCCGGAACAGGTGCAGGCTGTGGCAAAAAAATATCTGCTTAAAGATAATCTGACGGTCGCAACGCTGGATCCGCAGCCGATTGACCCGAATGCAAAGCCACAGGGTAAGCCGCACGTACATTAGCGATGATTGATTCTCTAAAAAATGTCTGAATTAGGGTAAAAAATAATGAATATGCAATACATAAGAAAAACATTAACTGTAGGTCTGGCGTTAATCACTGCCAGTTTTCTGGCATTTAGCAGCGCTGTTCAAGCCGGTGTCAAAATTCAGCAATGGCAAACCGCATCAGGTTCTGAAGTTTATTTCGTAGAAAATCATGATCTGCCGATCGTGGATATCAGCGTCAATTTTGCGGCTGGCAGTGCACGTGATAGTGCCGAAAAATCTGGCGTAGCAGGTGTTACCAGATACCTGATGACGCTGGGTGCTGCCGGTATGTCTGACGAAAAAATCGCTAACAAAATGGCCGATGTAGGTGCCATTTTAGGCGGAGATTTTGATGCTGACCGTGCCGGATTCAAATTGCGTACATTGAGCAGTGAACGCGAAAAAGCGCAGGCATTGGAGATTTTTACTAAAATCCTGCAGCAGCCGGATTTTCCTCAAGAAGTACTAGCGCGTGAAAAAGCGCGCATCATTTCGGGTTTACAGGAATCTGCAACGCAGCCGGAAAGTATATCCAGCAAAGAGTTTATGAAGGCACTGTACGGCAATCATCCTTACAGTCTGGACGAATCAGGTGAAGTGGATACGATAGCTAAAGTCACGCGTGAAGATTTGCAAAACTTTTATCAACAATACTACGGAGCGAAAGGTGCAGTAGTCGCGATTATTGGTGACTTAACGCGTGAGCAGGCAGGTGCTATTGCCGAGAATATCACTAATGGCCTGCCTAAAACTGCGGCGGCAAGTCCAATTGCTGCCGTGACATTACCAACGCAGCCGCTGGAAAAACGCATTGCACACCCGGCCTCGCAATCGCATATTTTGCTCGGTTATCCCGGTATCAAACGCGGTGACCCTGACTTATTTCCACTTTATGTGGGTAACTATGTTTTAGGTGGCGGTGGTTTTGTATCACGGCTGACTGAGGAAGTACGTGAGAAGCGCGGGCTGGTTTACAGTGTATACAGCTATTTTATGCCGATGGCAGAGCCTGGGCCGTTTCAACTTGGTTTGCAAACCAAAAAAGACCAGGCCGAGGATGCACTAAAACTGGTTAAAGAAACTTTGGATAATTTCATTAAGAACGGCATCACTGAAGCCGAATTAAAAGCCGCTAAAGCCAATATCATCGGCGGCTTCCCTATGCGCATTGATAGTAACAGCAAAATTCTGGATTACCTGGCGGTGATTGGTTTCTACAAGCTGCCGCTGAATTATCTGGATGAATATAACAGTAATGTAGAAAGAGTGACTGTGGCGCAGATCAAGGATGCATTCAGCCGCCGCCTTAAAACTGAAAACTTTGTGACGATTATCGTGGGTGACCCCGGCGCAAAATAGTTTTTGCTTAAGCGCAAATTTGTATTGCGATGCGAGATGTAGCGTGGCAATCTACGCGCTTGATTGAATTTAATTGAGACGACAGATTGCCTCGCAATACAAGTAATAGCAAAAAACAGAATACGGTACGCATCAATGCAGGCGAGTGGCGCAGCCGCTTGCTTAAGTTTCCGGACTCAGAGGGCATGCGGCCAACACCGGAGCGTGTGCGCCAGACTGTATTCAACTGGCTTGGGCAGGATTTAACCGGGCTGCATTGCCTGGATCTTTTTGCAGGAACCGGCGTGATGGGGTTTGAAGCGCTATCACGTAATGCCAAAACAGCCGTGCTGGTAGAAAAAACATCTGCGGTATATAAAGCGATCTTGGAGAATAAGACTACCCTTAAGGCAGATGCTGCGCAGGTGTCTAATGCCGATGCTTTAAGTTTTTTAGGCCAGAACCGTCAGTTGTTTGATGTGATTTTCCTTGACCCACCTTACAATCAGGGCTGGCTCGATAAAGTGCTGCCGTTGTTGCCAGCTCACTTGAACCCCGATGGTTTTGTGTATGCCGAAGCAGAATACGCAATTCAACCGGATGAAACCTGGCTAGTGATTAAGCAAAGCAAAGCGGGTAATGTGTTTTATCATCTGTTAAAATTGCGCGAGAATTGAGACCAAAAACATGACCGAAGCTAAAAAACGCATCGCTGTTTACCCCGGCACATTCGACCCCATCACACTCGGGCATGAAGACCTTGTGCGTCGTGCCGCGCATTTGTTTGATGAGGTGATCGTTGCGGTTGCCGGTAGCACCAGTAAAGCTACCTTATTTACCTTGGAGGAGCGGGTGCAACTGGCGCAGCAAGTTTTCGGCAGTTACGACAATGTGAAAGTAGTCGGCTTTGGCGGCTTATTAATGCAGTTTGTGCAAGAACAGCAAGCGCAGATTGTTATCCGTGGCTTACGGGCAGCTTCAGATTTCGAATATGAATTCCAGTTGGCGGGCATGAACCGTAAGCTCTATCCCAAGCTTGAAACCATGTTTCTAACCCCTTCTGACGAGTATATGTTCGTATCGTCCAGCTTGGTCCGTGAAGTGGCAAAACTTGGCGGCGAGGTTGATCAGTTTGTGTCCAAGGCGGTTGAGGCTGCGATTAAAAAGAAATTAAGCGTGTGATTTTTAGTTTCAGAAATTCATTTAATAAGATGAAGTGCAAGCAACCCCGCAGCGAACGACGCAGGCATGTCGCATTGATAGACTAGGGGTGAGCGAGGACGTTGCGCAGCAATTCGCTTATAAAATGGATTTATAAAGGAAAAATATGGCATTAATGATTACCGATGAATGCATCAATTGCGACGTCTGCGAGCCAGCCTGTCCGAATGAGGCTATTTTTCAGGGTGAAGAAATATACGAAATTGACCCTGATAAATGTACCGAATGTGTAGGGCATTACGATAAGCCGCAATGTCAGCAGGTATGCCCGATTGATTGCATTCCATTCAATCCGGAAGTAGTTGAAACCAAAGATCAGCTGATGGAAAAGTATTATCTGTTAACCGCAGCCAAATAAACCAAATTTAAGGAATATCAAAATGCGCATGCTACATACCATGCTCCGTGTTGGAAATCTGGAGCGTTCAATCAAATTTTATACAGAAGTGCTGGGTATGAAGGTGCTGCGTCAGCATGATTTTCCTGATGGGAAATTCACACTGGCGTTTGTTGGTTACGGCGATGAAAAAGATCATACCGTGCTGGAATTGACTTATAACTACGGTGTTGAAAGCTACGATATGGGTAAGGCCTATGGCCATATCGCGATTGAAGTGGATGACGCATATAAGGCTTGTGATGCTGTGCGTAATGCTGGTGGCAAAGTTATACGTGAGGCTGGTCCGATGATGCATGGCACAACTGTGATTGCATTTATAGAAGATCCGGACGGCTATAAAGTAGAGTTCATTCAGGCCGGCACCTATTAATTCTGTTGACAAAATCAAACGTGAACTTTGTTGTCCTCGCTTACCGTACTGATTGTACTGTCTGCGCTCATGCGTTGCGTTCACATTTGATTTTGTAAAAGAATAATCGCTGTGGATTGGGTGCTATACCTGCTGGAATGTAAAAATGGTGCGTTCTATGCAGGTATTACCAATAACCTTGAACAACGCTATGCGGCCCATGCGTCAGGTAAGGGCGCGCGTTACACTCGTGCCAATCCACCAGTAAAAATTCTAGCATCAAAATTATATGCAGACCGCTCGGCTGCCAGTGTGGCAGAAGCACAATTAAAACAGCTGCCCAGACATAAAAAGCTAAGCTTTTTTGATGACTGAATTTTTGAAAATAAATCATGAATAAAGATGCTTTATTAGTCGCTGTAAAGCTGGCACTGGATGGTGATTGGGCTGCCTCACACCAGATTGCGCAAGACTATAATGATAGCAATGCCAATTGGATACATGCGGTTTTGCATAAGATTGAAGGCGATGTCTGGAATAGCAATTACTGGTATGCGCGTACCGACGGTAGAAGATATGAGGATTTTTCTGATGCTAGGGAAGAGTTGTTGGAAATTCAGCGTATTTTGAAATAGATTTTTTAAATAACTTGGCCTAAATAGATAATTTGAGGCAATAAAAAAGCTCGCATATGAACTGCACCCCAAAAGTTGGACACTTTGTCCAACTCATTAAGGTGCAGTTTTTATGTCTAAATATTCAAAAGCATTTAAATTAAAAGTAGTGGAAACTTATTTGTCTGGTAAACGGGGTCAAAAGCTTGTTGCAGACG
>DATCVB010000018.1:0-38640 GCA_036567185.1 Methylotenera sp. | reverse complement strand
CGCGCTTTATCTTTATTTGTCTGCGGCGGCTTGAGCGCTAATTTTACTTACCGCTACTTTATAATATGGCGAGCGGCGTTAACCAAGTAATTTGTTTTCACTATTTTATAAACACATCACCGACAATTAAATGTCCTGATGTGATGTATTTACTGATATTAAGTGTATTCTTATCAAGAATTTAACATGAACTTTAATTGTTAAACCACAAGAATCATCGCAGTATAAGCTACATCAATCATTTAAGCAAAGCATGAACAATTTAATTACAGAAAATCAAAGTACTAACAATTCCAAAGTCGGTGAATTAGCTGCGGCATTCTTGACAGTTGATGAGGCAAGCGAAGGTCAGCGCGTCGATAACTTTTTGACCAAGACATTAAAAGGTGTGCCTAAAAGCCACGTTTACCGTATTTTGCGCAGTGGTGAAGTACGTGTAAACAAAAAACGTATTGATGCAGACTTTCGTCTGAGTTTGGGGGATGTGGTGCGTGTGCCGCCTATCCGGGCAACTATTACAGAAAAACCGGAAGGTGCAGTACCGGCCATTTCAAAATTTGAAAACGCGATCATTTACGAAGATGATGCCATGCTGGTGATTGATAAAGCCGCCGGCTTTGCCGTACATGGTGGCAGCGGCGTCAGCCGTGGTGTGATCGAGCAGATGCGCATTGAGCGGCCAAAAGCCAAGTTTCTGGAACTGGTGCACAGGCTGGACCGCGAAACTTCAGGTGTGCTGATGCTGGCAAAAAAAAGAAGTGCATTAGTTGCGTTGCATGAGGCGATCCGCAATAATCAGACCGATAAACGCTATTTGATGCTGGTGCAAGGTGAATGGCTGGAACAGAAAAAACGTGTAGTGCTGGATTTGCAGAAGTATGTACTGCCAAACGGTGAGCGTAGAGTTAACGTGGTAACCGATGTCAGCAAAGATAAATTTGGTGAGCGCCAGACTTCAGAAACGATGTTCCGCTTGATAAAGAACTATAGCAACCCCACTATAGGTAAGTACAGTTTGCTGGAAGCGCAATTGGTGACGGGGCGCACCCATCAGCTACGTGTGCAATTGTCACATTTAGGCTTTCCGATTGTTGGTGATGATAAATATGGTGATTTTGCATTGAATAAAGCATTGGTAAAACATGGTTTGAAACGCATGTTTCTGCATTCATCGGTCACTAAAATACGGCATCCACTGACACAGGAAAAGCTAGAGCTGTTAGCACCGATGCCGGCAGAATTAGGTAAGTTTTTGAAGAATTTAGAGAAAGAATAATAGCAGTATGGCAAAGCAGTATGATTTGATCGTGTGGGATTGGGATGGCACTTTGGCTGACTCGACCGGTATGATCACAAGAGCAATTGTTAAGGCAGCAGAACAAGCTGGGTTGCCATCGTTAACAGCAGAGGCTGCCAGCAGCATTATCGGTTTAGGTCTGCGCGAGTCGATTGATACCTTGTACCCTGGTATCTCGGATGAGCAAGCCAGAGTGCTGGCAACGCAATACAATGTGAATTATTTTGCCGGTGAGAGCGAAATTCCATTATTTACCGGTGCTGCAGATACGATCAAAACCCTCAATCGCCGCGGCTATAAATTGGCAGTGGCGACTGGCAAAAGTCGTCGCGGCCTGAATCTGGCCTTAGAGCACACACAATTGCGTAATTATTTTCATGCGACCAGAACGGTAGATGAGTGTTTTTCAAAGCCGCATCCGCAGATGCTGGACGAGCTGATGGATGATTTGGTGGTGTTGCCGGAGCGTACCTTGATGATCGGCGATACCAGTTATGATCTGCAGATGGCAAAAAATGCAGGTGTGCATGCAGTCGGCGTGAGTTATGGCGCACAAGCAGCTGATGCGTGGCAAGATTTGAACCCGGTGCAGCAATTTGATAATTTTAGCGCGCTGAGCCTATGGCTGTTAGAGCATGCATAATTTACCAGGCATGAATGTTGATACAAATACAGTGGTTTTAAATAGCACAGATCTGGAAGATGGCGGTAAGGGCTTATGTTTTCCACTGCCGGCTTTAGGGCCGTATGTGACAGGTTTTGTTATCAGGTTCAAGGGTGTGCCTTATGCTTATGTGAATCAATGTGCCCACGTTTCTGTAGAATTGGATTGGAACGAAGGTGACTTTTTTACGGCGCAGCAGGATTTTTTAATCTGCTCGACACATGGTGCGCATTACCGTCCGGATAACGGGTTTTGTGTTACGGGTCCATGCAAAGGTAAAAGTTTAAAGCCATTGCAAGTAATTGAACAAAATGGTCAAATTGTTATCAACATAACATCTGCTGCTTAATCGGTAGTTTTAAACAGCAATATTTAAGCGTTAACTCAGGAATTTTGAAATATGTCAGAACAAAATCAGCAATCAGAAACTGTAAATGTAGCAGGGCAGAAACCTCAATCTACGCAAGATGTCAATTGGCAGCGCGATGTCATTGAAAAGCTGGCTTTTTCTGCATTAGCCGAACAAAAAACTGCACGTCGCTGGAGTACACTTTTTAAAGGACTTACCTTTGCCTATTTACTAGTTTTAATTTTAATGGCCCTAGGGGTATTTAGTGATGGAAAAAAGACTTTTGATACGCATACTGCGCTCATCGATATTTCCGGAGTGATAGAAGCCGGTGGCGAGGTCAATGCTGATGCAGTGATGAACAGCCTGCATGATGCATATGAGAGCAAAGGCACCAAAGGTATTATTCTGCGTATTAACAGTCCAGGTGGCAGTCCGGTGCAGTCTGGCATTATTAATGATGAAATCAAGCGTCAAAAGAAGCTGCATCCGGATATTCCGGTATATGCAGTTGTTGAAGATATTTGTGCATCTGGCGGCTATTACATTGCAGCAGCAGCTGATAAGATTTATGTGGATAAAGCCAGCATCGTCGGCTCTATTGGTGTATTGATGGATGGTTACGGTTTTACCGAAACCATGAAAAAAGTAGGTGTTGAGCGCCGCCTGATGACTGCCGGTGAAAATAAAGCCATGCTTGACCCATTCTCACCGGTGAATCCTAAACATCAGGAACTGGCACAGACGATGCTGAATGAAGTGCATGAGCAATTTAAAACTGTGGTGCGTGAGGGCCGAGGCGCACGCTTGAAAGAAACACCAGAAGTATTCAGCGGCCTGTTCTGGAGCGGTGAGCAAAGCATCAAGATCGGTTTGGCTGATGCGTTGGGCAGTACAGATTATGTGGCACGCGAAATCATCAAGCAGGAAGAAATTGTCGACTTTACTTACCAGGAAGATTTTACCAGCCGCATTGCCAAGCGTATCGGTGCCAGCGTTAGCGCAGCTTTAGGTGAGGTTGTTGCCAGACAGTTGATTAACTCAGGTGAAGTTAAGCTGCGTTAATCAACCGCTGAGTCAATCAATGCGGGGTTTTAATCCTAGATATTAATCCTGAATTTTAATGGATTTGTATTCTGCAGGAATGGCAGGATAGCGCAAATCGAGATTTTTCAGAGTATTAAGCAATAGTCTTGAAATCAGCAGATTCCGATTGGTTTTGGAATCTGCCGGCACTATGAACCAAGGTGCATGTTTGCTTGAAGTTGCTTTAATAGCCTGTTCGTAGGTTTTTGTGTAGTTTGGCCACAACTCACGTTCTTTGATGTCGCCTGGATTGAATTTCCAGGTTTTTTCCGGGTCGTCCAATCGTTCCTGCAGGCGCTTCCTTTGTTCATCTTTTGAAATATGTAAAAAACATTTGATGATGGTGGTCCCTGTTTCCGTCAGCATGCGTTCAAAATCATTGATTTGTGCATAGCGGCGCTTGCATTCATCTTCATCAATCCAGTTGTGTACTCTTACAATCACTACATCTTCATAATGGCTGCGGTTGAAAATAACTAATTCGCCAGCTTTTGGTACCTGCTGGTGCACACGCCACAGATAATCATGCGCTAGTTCTTCATTACTTGGTGCTTTGAAGTTAGCCAGACGTATTCCCAACGGGTCGCATTCACTGAACACATGGCGAATAGTGCCATCTTTACCGCTAGTATCCATGCCCTGTAGTACGAGCAGAACTTTACGCTTACCTTCGGCATGCAGAATGTCCTGATATCTGTTGATTTCAGATACTAGTTTTGCAAATTCAACTATATCTTCTTCTTTAGTGACGCTGCGCTCGGTTTTATCTCTGGGGTTAAAATCTTTTAGTGAAAAGTTTTTTGGATTGACGCGGTATTGATCGAGATTTGCCATTTTTCTATGCCCGGAGAGTAACTACAATTGTTATTGGAACTAATAAATAACCGATATTAAGTAGCAAACGCACATTTTAATTTTCAGTGCTTATTGCTGTAAATCCATGTGTTTATACAGCTTACTGATCTTGAGCCCAGTGGAATTTGTGCATTATCCGATGCACTAATGGTGCAAGGATAAGGCTAGCAACTACGATAAATACCAAGCCTGCGTATAGTGCATAAATCCCTGCGAATAGTTTACCGCCATCAGTATGAGGCGCATCTACAGGCCCCATGCCACCCAACAGCATTGCTGAATTTAAAAATGCGCTCTGCCATGAAAGTGCTTCGAAATACTCATAACCACCCATACCAATAATGATAGATACAATAAGTAGAATAAGTGCTAATGCGGCATGACGCAGCATTCTAATTACAAATCTATCGGCGGTTATTGGGGGATGTATTATCGGTTCGTACATGAATAAGTTCGACCAATGAATTCAAAAGTAATCTTAGTCTAACATGAAACTATATTTAGTTTATAAGTTGAGATTCTGTGTTAACTCATGATAAATACTGAAGAACTTTTCACTATGTACGATAGCGTACAGACTTTGTTTGTAATAAATGAATATACTCTTACAGCTTATATAGCTGACAGCATGAACTTAATTCTTGCTGTATTAAAAGAGGTATTATCATGAAAAAAAATCATAGTTTTAGTCTGATAGCAGTGGTAAGTCTATTATTAATTAGTTTGAGTGGGTGTGGCGGAATGTCAACACGCGATAAAAGTACCGCAGTCGGTGCTGGCATAGGAGCTGTTACAGGCGCTGTATTAACCGGAGGCAGTGCAGTTGGTACCGTAGGTGGTGCTGCAGTAGGTGGTGTGATAGGCAACCAAGTAGGTAAATAAGCTTTATTGCTTATTCTTGAAAGTAGCCGTATAAATGCAGCTACTTTTATTACAGGATAATAGTATTACAGAGTATTTAGAGTTGTTCATCATGCAATAGAAAAGCCCAACGGACTAAACCATTGGGCTTTTTAGTTTTACTCTGAATGTGCTTAATGTATTTTATACATCATCAATCTTGAGCGATTTGGTGTAATTGATTAAACCATTAGTAGAACTGTCGTAGTTGGTAACAACTTCATCGCTAATTAACTGCGGCAAGATTTGCTGCGCAATCTGCTTGCCATACTCAACACCCCATTGGTCGTAACTGTTGATATCCCAGATGATGCCTTGTACGAATATCTTGTGTTCATATAAGGCGATAAGCTTACCTAAGGTATTAGGTGTCAGTTTGTCGAACATGATGGAGCTTGTAGGGCGATTGCCTTCAAACTCTTTATGCGGCAGCAGATCTTCAAGTGCTTCGCCTCTCAACCCTTGCTGTTCAAGTTCAGCACGTGCTTGGTCTTTGGTTTTACCTAACATCAGTGACTGCGTCTGTGCAAGGAAGTTGGCAAGTAGTATTTTGTGATGTGTGTTACCGTTTTCACCGACTTTGTATTGGCTGTGTACCGGCATTAAGAAGTCAGCAGGCACGATCTGAGTGCCCTGATGAATCAGTTGGTAAAATGCATGTTGGCCGTTAGTGCCAGCCTCACCCCAAACAACCGGGCCGGTTTTGTATGGCACACGCGTACCATCACGGCAGATGAATTTGCCATTACTCTCCATATCTGCTTGCTGCAGATAAGCCGGGAAGCGCGCTAAACCTTGATCGTAAGGCAGGATAGCTTGCGTATCAATATGAAAGAAATTGTTATACCACACGCCGATCAGCGCCATGATCACAGGCATATTCTGTTCAAGTGGCGCTGTTCTGAAGTGCTGGTCCATCTCAAAAGCACCGGTAAGTAACTCTTCAAACTTATCCATGCCTACATATAGTGCGATAGATAGGCCGATAGCTGACCACAGTGAATAGCGGCCGCCTACCCAGTCCCAGAAGGCGAACATATTGGCAGTGTCAATGCCGAAATCTTCTACAGCTTTTGCGTTGGTTGAAAGCGCTACAAAGTGCTTGGCAACGTGCGCATTGTCTTTGGCTGATTTAAGGAACCATGTACGTGCAGAACGTGCATTGGTCATGGTTTCTTGTGTCGTGAACGTTTTTGAAGCGACGATGAAAAGTGTCGTTTCCGGGTTGCATACATTGAGTGCACGCATTAAATGTGCGCCATCGATATTGGATACAAAATGCACGTTCAAATCAGGGCTGGAGTATGGCTTCAGTGCGTCGCATACCATGACCGGGCCCAAGTCAGAACCGCCAATACCAATATTAACTACATCAGTAATGCGTTTGCCGGTGTAGCCGGTCCAGCTGCCGTTACGTACTTTATCTGAAAATTCACGCATTTGTGCTAATACAGCATTCACGTCCGGCATTACATCATGACCGTCTACCAGTACTGGCGTATTGGCGCGGTTGCGTAAAGCTGTGTGCAGTACAGCGCGGTCTTCTGTAATGTTGATTTTTTCGCCGGCAAACATTTTGTCGCGCCAGTTTTCAATTTTGGCTTCACGTGCCAGCTGAAATAGCATAGGCAACGTTTCATCGGTGATACGATGTTTTGAGTAATCAAACAGAATGTCAGCAAATTTAAGGCTGAATTTATCAAAACGTTTAGCATCTTGTGCAAATAAATCGCGCATATGCAGTGATGCGATGTTTTGTTGATGCTGATTAAGTTTTTGCCATACCGGAAGTTTATGAAGTGTAGCCATTTATGTATTTAGTGTTTTTTATTCAATGAGTTATTTAATTTGTAGAACAATCCCAGCCAGTGGTGGCAGAGTTATTACCAGCGATTGATTATGGTGCATCCATGCCACATTTTCGGTGCTTAACCCGCCGCCGTTACCTTGGTTGCTACCGCCATAACAAGCGGCATCACTGTTGAAAATCTCTTGGTAATTTCCAGCTTGTGGAACGCCGATGCGGTAAGCATTTCTTAAAACAGGTGTAAAGTTAAGCACCATTATAACAAAACTATTGTCTAAACCGCGTCTTAGATAACTGATAATTGATTGTTCTGTATCGTGACAGTCTATCCATTCAAAACCCTGCACCTCAAAATCCAATGTGTGCAGTGCTTTAATATCTTTGTAAATATTATTTAAATCCGCGTTAAGTTTTTGGATGCCTTGATGCCACTGGTGCCCGGGGTAGCTATCGCCAAGCAAGTGCCAGTCGAGGCTGCTGTTTACATTCCATTCGCGGCCTTGTCCGAATTCATTGCCCATGAAATTGAGTTTTTTACCAGGGGAAGTCATCTGGTAGGTCATCAGCAAGCGCAGATTGGCAAATTTTTGCCAGGTATCACCGGGCATTTTGTCCAGCAATGATTTTTTACCATGCACGACTTCATCATGAGAGAACGGCAGTACAAAATTCTCAGAGTACGCATAGAGCTGACCAAAAGTCAGTTTGTCATGGTAATAACGTCTGTGAACAGGGTCGTTTTCGATGTAGCTTAAGGTGTCATTCATCCAGCCCATATTCCACTTCATGTTGAAGCCCAGTCCGCCTAAGTAGACTGGACGTGACACCATAGGCCATGCGGTGGATTCTTCGGCAATGGTCAATGCGCCAGGAAAGTCTTCACCAACCATGACATTGAGCTGTTTCAGAAAGTCGATCACATCCAGATTCTCACGTCCACCAAATTTGTTTGGCAGCCATTCACCGGCTTTGCGTGAGTAATCCAGGTAAAGCATGGATGCTACAGCATCGACACGTAAGCCGTCGATGTGGAATTCGTTGAGCCAGAAATAAGCATTGGCAATCAGGAAGTTACGAACTTCGTTACGGCCGTAATTGAAAATATAGGTACCCCAGTCCTGATGTTCACCCAGGCGAGGGTCTTCATGTTCATACAGTGCTGTACCGTCAAATCTTGCTAATGCCCAGTCATCTTTAGGGAAGTGCCCAGGCACCCAGTCGAGAATAACGCCAATATTAGCCTGATGGAATGCATCAATTAAAAAGCGTAAATCATCCGGTGAGCCAAAGCGGTTAGTAACGCCAAAGTAACCTGTAGTCTGGTAACCCCATGATTCATTGAGCGGGTGTTCTGTAATCGGCAGCAATTCAACGTGGGTGTAACCCATCGCCGCAACGTGCGGCACCAGAGATTCGGCTAGTTCGCGATAGGTTAAAAAATGACCTTTTGCATTACGTTGCCATGAGCCTAAATGCACTTCGTAACAATTGAATGGACTATGTAGCCAGTCACGTTTTTTACGCGCGATTAACCAGTCTTTGTCTTGCCACTGGTGGTGGCTGGTACTGATTTTTGCTGCGGTGCCTGGACGCTTCTCATATTCAAAACCGTAAGGGTCGGTTTTAACTAAAATAGCACCGCTGTGGCGGTTGCGGATTTCGAATTTATAAGTGTCACTGGTGGTGAGGCCGGGGATGAAAATATCCCAAACACCACTGGAGCCGTGAGCGCGCATTGAATGTATGCGGCCATCCCAGTTGTTGAAATTGCCGATGACACTGACGCGCTCTGCGTTTGGCGCCCAAACTGCAAAACGCACCCCGGCAACTTTGTCCTGCGTAATAAACTGTGCACCTAAAGTTTTGTAAGCTTGTTTTAAGCGACCTTCAGCAAATAAATAGAGCTCATCCTGCGTGATGCTGGTAGTAAATGAGTAAGGGTCATGAATTTCATAGCTGTTATTACCCGACTGCACTTTAAGCAGGCACGGTGTTGGCAACGCAGTTTTATAACAGAGTTCAAACAGGCCATCTCGATGTGTCTTTTCCAACTTATCCCAGAGCGCACCATTTTTTATATACACTTCTCCAGCGCTTGGTATAAATGCACGGTAAACAAAGCCATTCTCTTTATCGTCATCATTTACATGCTGACCCAGATAGCTGAATGGGTCGTGATGGCTGGCATGCAAAATGAGCTGGCGCGCATGAGAACTTGCTTTAGATGTTTTGGAATTTACCAAGATGGGTATCCCCTAATAGATTTAAGGTTAATTTAGCTTTTATTTGTTAAATTTTAACTATTTAAGCTAGATTATAGTGCTTTAAGCTGATTATAATGTAATCAATCGCAGTCGTAATTAAAAATAAGCCAGTTAGCCCAGCTGGCGTAAATAAAGTAACTATACAAACTTCAGGAGGGCATCATGTCGACAAACCGACAAATAGACCAACATTCAGATCGTTTTATTAGTACCTTAACCAAAAACACTGTCGCGATTATTCTCGCAGGTGGACGCGGGAGCCGCTTAAAAAGTCTGACGGACTGGCGAGCGAAGCCTGCTGTTCAATTCGGCGGTAAGTTCCGCATTATCGATTTCCCTTTATCTAATTGTGTTAATTCCGGTATTCGTCGGATTAATGTGGCCACACAATATAAAGCACAGAGCCTGATTCAGCATATTCAACGCGGTTGGGGTTTTTTACGCGGTGAGTTTAATGAGTATGTAAATATTATTCCGGCACAACAGCGTATTTCTGAAGAGTGGTACAAGGGTACTGCCGATGCTGTTTATCAGAATATAGACCTGCTGCGCGAGGGTGGGGCAGAATACATTCTTATTCTGGCCGGCGACCATATTTATAAAATGGACTACGGAAAAATGCTGGCTACGCATGTGAGAAACAATGCCGATATGACAGTAGCGTGTATCAACGTACCGCTAGAGGATGCCAAAGGTTTCGGTGTGCTGGCAGTGGATGCAACGGACCGGGTCGTTGAATTTGCCGAGAAACCGGCGAACCCTAAACATATGCCGGATGATCCTACCAAAGCTTTTGCCAGCATGGGTATTTATGTATTCAACGCAAAATTCCTCTATGAGCAGTTGATTCGTGATGCGGGTGACTCAAAATCAACGCACGATTTTGGCGGCGATATCATTCCTTACATCATCAATAAATACAAAGTGCAGGCGCACCGCTTTACTGATAGCTGCGTGGGTGCCAAGAATGGAAACTTCTACTGGCGTGATGTTGGAACCATAGACGCATATTGGGAAGCCAATATGGAGCTGACCAAAGTTATCCCTGAGCTTAATCTGTATGACCGCGAGTGGCCGATCTGGACTTATCAGGATCAGTTGCCGCCAGCGAAATTTGTGTTCAACGATGAAGGACGCACAGGTAAGGCCACTGACTCACTGGTGTCCGGCGGTTGTTTAATCAGCGGCTCATGTGTGACTAATTCCATTTTGTTCTCAGATGTACGGGTACATAGTTATTGCGACATTCAGGGCGCTGTTATACTGCCTAAAGTGACGATCAACCGTAATACAATTCTGAAGAACGTCGTGATTGACCACGGGTGTGTCATTCCTGAAGGCATGCAGATTGGTGTAGATTTAAGTCTAGATGCCAAACGTTTTTATGTTTCTGAGAAAGGTATCGTGCTGGTAACGCCTGATATGCTCGGGCAAGACCTGTATCGTGTTGTGTAATAGAAGGTAAATGTTCAATATTTGAATACTTAATCAAGGGTGTTTATTAACTCATGATTAAGTATTCGTTCTAATTCTTAAAGTTTCTAAAGTACTAATTAATAGTTAAGGTTTATTCTGAAGTGAAAGCTGACCGTCCTAAGTTATATCTGAATCTGTACTGGCATATGCATCAACCGGACTACCGTGATCTGGTGACCAATGAGTATGTGCTGCCATGGACATATTTACACGCCATAAAAGATTACAGTGATATGGCGTATCACCTTGAGGCTAATCCTGCCGCGCGCGTGAGTTTTAACTTTGTGCCGATTTTGTTGGAGCAGCTTGAGGATTACACTCAGCAATTCAAGACTAATTCAATACGCGACCCGCTACTGGCCTTGCTGAGTAAAGAGGACCTGAACACTATCAGTCACGAACAGTGTCGTTTGATTGTAGACAGTTGTTTCAAGAGTCATCATGAAAAAATGCTGAGTCCGTTTCCGCATTATCAGCGCCTACTGCATCTATACCAGCTTGTTGAGCCGATGATGACAGAAAATGCAGGTTGTGGCGGTGACGAGTTCCATTACCTATCTGCGCAATACAAAGCTGATTTGCTGGTGTGGTATCACCTGGCATGGTGCGGTGAGAGCCTTCGCCGTAACAGCCTCGTAGTTCAGAAGTTGATGGCTAAAGGTGTGTTGTTCACGTATGAAGAACGTACTCAGTTATTTGCAGTCATCGCCGAAACAATTTCGAATCTTATTCCGCGCTATAAAGTATTGATGGAGCGTAAACAGATCGAGATTTCCACTACACCTTATTACCACCCGATACTACCCTTGTTGCTAGATTTCAGATCTACGCTTGATGCAATGCCGGAAGCACCTTTGCCAGAAAGTCTGAGTTACCCGGGAGGTCAGGCGCGTGCGGTTGCGCATGTGCAATCTGCAAAAAAATCTCACGAGCATCACTTTGGTGAGACTCCGCGCGGTATGTGGCCCGCAGAAGGCGGTGTTTCACACGCAGCATTGTCATTAATGGCCGAACATGGAGTGGGTTGGGCCGCAACTGGTCAAGCCGTTCTTTCCAACAGCCTGCTTAAGTCGCATTTGAGCAATGCCAATAAAGATGAGTATTTATACCAGCCTTACCGTGTAACAGGCGGAGCGAAAGACATTCTGTGTTTCTTCCGGGATGATCAGCTTTCTGACAAAATCGGTTTTGAGTACGCAAAAATACACTCACGTGATGCCATTAGTGATTTTATGACAACACTAGAAGCAATTCATAAGAACAATCTGACTGATAAGCCACGTGTTGTGAGTGTAATTCTGGATGGTGAAAATGCATGGGAGTATTTTCCTTATAACGGCTATTATTTCCTGACTGAACTTTATTCAGCGTTGAGCAGTCATCCTGATATAAAAATGACAACATTCAGCGACATTGTTGATATGTATCAAAATAAAAACATGCCTGATCAGGGATTATCTGCGCCTGTTTTACCACAGGTTGCTGCCGGTAGTTGGGTGTATGGTACTTTCAGTACCTGGATAGGTAGCAAAGACAAAAACCTGGCTTGGGATTTGTTATGTGCAGTTAAAAAAACGTACGACAGTGTAGTTTCTCAGAATATTCTGACTATAGAACAACTTAAGGCGTGTGAGCGCCAGTTAGCGATCTGTGAAGGTTCTGACTGGTTCTGGTGGTTTGGCGACTATAACGCATCGGATAGTGTTGCAAGTTTTGACCAGCTTTATCGTCGTAATTTAATTAACTTGTACAAACTGCTTGGTCAGCCAGTACCAGATGTGCTGCATCAAAAAATCAGTGCAGGAGGCGGTAATTCAGAGAATGCAGGCACAATGAGGCGAGGGCAGTCTTAACATGTAATGCTCATATTACAAGCTGCTATGTTTAATTTAGTCGTGCAATAAACAGTGAAAATTCGAACTCAGAACTCAAGTTCTGATTTGAGTTTTAAAATTGAAGTGCGTACTTTTAAGAATAAGAAATATCCATGACATTGCCAGCTAATGCATTATTGAAAAATCAACGCCGAGCCGGTGTGCTGCTGCACATTAGCTCTCTACCGAGTGCTTATTACACCGGTGACTTAGGTGTTGAGTCATATAGGTTCGTAGATTTTCTACATGAAATCGGCGCAACAGTATGGCAGACATTGCCAATCAATATGACGCACGCTGATAACTCACCGTACCAGTGCCTATCTGCTCATGCCGGAAACCCTGATTTTATTAGCCTTGAAACTTTGCATGCTCAGGGTTTGCTGAAAAAAGAAGATTTAAGCGGTCTTATCACAGATAAAACGCAGTTATTGGCAAAAGCCTACTCAGCATTTGCTGAGCGCTCTGATCCACATGAGTTCACAGATTTTATGAACTTTTGTGATAAGCAGGCTGATTGGCTGCATGATTTTGCCTTATTTCTGGCACTGCGTACAAAGTTTAATCAGGCTGGCTGGCATGCGTGGCCAGAAGTCTATAAAAAGCGATATATTCCTGACTTAAGGGAAGCTAGAGAAGAACTGGCACAGGAAATCGCGGTGATCAAATTCACACAGTTTGTATTTTTTACGCAGTGGATGGCGCTTAAAAAATATGCCAATGAAAAGAATATTAAAATGTTCGGGGATATCCCGATTTTTGTTGCCTACGATAGTGCCGATGTATGGTCACATCCGTATCTCTTTAAGCTAGACGCCGAGCAGAATATGACCGTGGTGGCGGGTGTGCCGCCGGATTATTTTTCAGCGACCGGTCAGCGCTGGGGTAACCCGCACTATAACTGGGAGGCCATGGCCAAGAAAAAATTCTCCTGGTGGGTTGCGCGTATGACTACCCAGAGCGAATTGTTTGATATCGTGCGAATTGATCATTTCAGAGGCTTGGAAGCGGCATGGGAAATTCCCGTGAATGAAGATACCGCGATTAACGGTGAGTGGGCACCTGCACCAGGTGATGCTTTGCTTGCTGCCATTAGAGTAGCTTTGCCGAATCTTGATCTGGTAGCAGAAGATCTGGGTATCATTACTGATGAAGTTGAAGCATTGAGGAAAAAATACAATTTACCCGGTATGAAAATCCTGCATTTTGCGTTCAGTGGTGAGTCGGATAATCCTTATCTGCCGCATAACATTGGGCCTGACAGCGTAGTTTATACCGGCACGCACGATAATGACACCACGGTTGGCTGGCATAGCGCTATGGATGAGAGCCAGTTAGAACATGTGCATGCGCATTTAAGCGAACATAATGATCAGGACTTATGGCAGGATCAGGAACCGAATATTCTTAATGCGTTAATTGAAATGGCAATGAAATCCAAAGCTAATCTGGCCATTATTCCCATGCAGGATATTTTAGCGCTGGACACTACGCATAGAATGAATATACCGGGTACTGCAACTGGAAACTGGCACTGGCGTTTCAGCTGGCAGCAGCTTACACAAGAGCAAAAGTATTTATTTAAAAACCTTGTTGAAAGTTCAGGGCGAGATTAGGTAATGGCTTTGATCATAGGCATTGATGTTGGCGGTACCAACCTGCGCTTGGGCGTAGTGCAATATGAAGTGCAACACAAAGCGCAATGCAATGCAGTCGGGTCTCAAAATGAACGGCCAAAGCTGCTTGAAGAAATGCGGTTTCAGGCGGACTTTTCCGGTTTATGCAAGCTACATGGGCCTGACTCTGATCAGGCCTGGCATAAAATTTTAACTACAATCGCCGCCGCTATAAATGCCGTTCGTGCAAAATACCCGACAGTAGCTGCTGTTGGTATTGGTTTTCCCGGATTTATTGACCCACATACGCAGAGAATCTCGCTTTCTCCCAATCTACCTGGTTTAAGTAATGTTGATTTAAGCGCAGACCTCAGCGCATTAATTGCTTTGCCTGTTATTACTGAGAATGATGCGCTGGCAGCTGCCTATGGTGAATTTGTGACAGTGGCTAAACCTCTTAATAATCTGCTTTATCTGGGTCTTGGTACCGGAGTAGGCGGCGGTCTTATATTGAATCGTCAGCCATTCCAGGGCCAGCACGGTGTAGCAATGGAAGTGGGGCATATTATTGTCGCACCTGGTGGCCGTTTATGCGGGTGCGGTAATTATGGCTGCATGGAGCAGTATGCTTCAGCCAGCGGTGTATCAATTACTTATCTCGAAGCGAGCGGTGAGCGTTGCAGTGCAGCAGAAATTGCTGCTCGTGCTAAAGCTGGTGATCAGCATGCGGTAGCAGCTTATAGCTTGGCGGGTGAGTCTCTGGCGCAGGCCTTGGCGCATATTCTCAAAGTAATCGATGTGACCGATATAGTGGTAGGCGGCGGCATGAGTGCGGGCTGGCAGTACATGCAGCAAGCGTTTCAGCAAAGGCTGAATCAGGATTTAATACCTGTGTTGCGTGGTAAAGTAAATGTGTATGTTACAGATATGGATGATCAAGCCGGAATTATTGGTGCAGCGATGCTGGCAGGCAAAAAACTATAACGCTAAAAATATGGCGTTAGTTATTACCGGTAATATTACTGAATTTTTTTAGCCAGACATTATGCCGGATTGATAGCAGCAGCTTCTCTTACATAGGCTTCAAATTTGTCTGCTGAGACAGGTCTGCTGAAATAATAGCCTTGCACCTCATTACAGCCTTGCAGTCGCAAAAACGCCAGTTGTCCAGCGGTTTCTACGCCCTCGGCAATAGTGCGAACTCCCAAGCTGGTAGCCATGTTAATAATCGCGGCAACAATGGCTTTATCTTCTGCATCTTCGGTGATGTCGCGTACAAAAGACCGGTCGATTTTCAGTTTATATACCTTAAAGCGTTTCAGATAGCTTAATGATGAGTAACCGGTACCAAAGTCATCTATCGACATGCGTATGCCCAGGCCATCGAGCTTATCCATCATTTTGACTGCAGCCTCCGGGTTATCCATCGCGGCAGCCTCGGTAAGTTCTAATTCGAGATAGCGGTGCGGTAAGTTTTCTTCATCAAGTATTGAGGTTACCAGATCAGGGAAATTACTATCACGGAACTGTATTGCCGATATATTGACTGCAATCACTGGAATAGGTAATCCGGCATCAAGCCATATTTTCATCTGTCTGGCTACGTTGCGTAGTACCCATTCACCAATTTTGGCAATCTGCCCTGTATTTTCGGCAATAGCGATGAATTCGGCCGGTGACAGCATCCCCAGTTCAGGATGCTGCCAGCGGATTAAGGTTTCAGCGCCGATAATATGACCATCATCAACAGAAACCTGTGGTTGGTAATGCAGGTACAACTGGTTGCGCTCGATTGCAAAGCGCAAAGCATTTGCCAGCTGTAAATTGCGCTCAGTATTAGCCTGCATTTCCTGTGTAAAAAAGCGGAAATCATTGCGACCTGCTTGTTTAGCTTTATACATTGCATTGTCAGCGTTTTTGTAAAGCATCTCTATATCATCACCGTCATTCGGGTAAATAGCGATACCTATCGAGGCCGTAGTAATCAGCTCATGTTGATCAACCACGAATGGAACAGATATTATTTCCAGCAATCTATCGGCAAGGTTAGCTGCATTGTTTGCCGAAGCGGTCGGTAGCACAATCACAAACTCATCACCGCCGGAACGCGACACTGTGTCTTCATCGCGCAGTACCGACTTAATGCGTTTTGCTAATTCTATTAGCATCTGGTCACCTATACTGTGACCCAGGGTGTCATTGATGTATTTAAAGTGATCTAAATCCACCAGCATGATGGCCAGATTATTGCTGCTGTGTTGCGCCAGACTAAGCGCATATCTGAAGTGATCCTGCAACAGTGTGCGGTTAGGCAAGCCCGTAAGCTGGTCGAAATGTGCCAGAAACTGAATGCGTTCACCTGTCTGCAGTTTTTCGGTAATGTCGTCTTTGATTGCAAGATAGTTAGTGATATTTCCTTCATCGTCGCGAATCGGAGAAATCATTACATACTCAACATATTCCGTTCCATCTTTACGACGATTAACGAGTTCACCTTTCCATATTTCGCCGCGTGTTATGGATGCCCACATTTCTTCGTAGGTTTGCTTAGACGTTTTACCGGATTGAAGAATGCGTGGGTTTTGACCGATTATTTCACTTTCACTGTAGCCTGATGACTCAAGTAATGCAGAGTTTGCAAAAACAATTTTGGCATCCAGATCGGTGATGACAATCGAATTCGGGCTTTGCTCAACCGCCAGTGATAATTTACGCAAATCATCCTGCATTTTGTTTTTTTGCAGCTCATTTGCAAAGCGATCTATGGCAGAGCTGATGTCCAATGCCATTTCTGACAGTAGTTTTTGCACATCATCTTCAAACGCATTAACTTCTGTTGAGTAAAAACTAATGACACCAATGACGCAATCTTTTTGATGCAACGGTAAAGAAGCTGATGCGTTCCAGCCAAATTTCTGGCTACGCTCGTGCCACGGAGCGGCCATAGGGTTGTTTGTAAAATCCTGACACCACACCGGGCGATCTTCACGTATAGAAATACCTGTAGGCCCTTGCCCGTAGGGGTGGTCAGCAAGCGTTGATATCACTATGCCATCCAGATATTCAGTGCCTTGCCCATAAGATGCCACAGGTTTTACCAGGTGCGTGGTTTCATCCTGAATACCTATCCAGCACATACTCATTCCGCCGTGTGTTACTGCATCACGGCAGATAGTGTTATAAAGCTCAACAGAATCTTTGCTGCGGACAATCGCTTCATTGCAATAGCTCAGCGCAGCATAAAAACGTGTAAGCCTGTCATTATCCGCACGCGCTTTGGAAAGCCGCTGCTGTGTTTCTGAAAGCCAGCTCATGACACTGTTTTCCATACCCTTGTTGACTGGAATAGTGTCTTTGAAATCACCACTGCCGATTCTTGTAATTTGTGACTGCACTTCGTTAAGCGGTGCACCCAGCGAAGAGCGCATTGATTGATACGTTCTCCAAAGCAGAAAAAGCAATATGAAACCAACTAAAATAACTGCATAGCGAATATTCAGAGCAAGTCGTTCATTAGACTTTACTAAATCTGATGTGCGTTCTTCCATCATGCGATAACAATCGCTGATGGGTTTCATAATTTCTGCTTTAGCCTGATTGTAAATATCGTCATGCAGTATGCGCAGCGCTTCAAGGTGCTGTTTATCGCCGGCATGCTTCGAAGTTTCAAACAGGGCCATCGCGGCGAATTCAATAGTGGTCAGCTTGTCTGATTTGTCTTTCGCCTCGGCTAGTTTCGCAAGTTCTTTTTGGCTGAATCCGGCTTTCCGTATTAACTCCATCAGTGGCACAGCTTCACCGGAACCAAGAGTTGAAGTCTGATTGTTTTGTGTATTGTCCCAGTATGCAATATGGTAATAGGGCTTGCGCGGTAGCTTACCGTTGCGAATATCAATAATTTCAGAGTAATACTGTTTGTAAATAGGATCGCTGCTTGCTACATAGGTACGCACTGCGCGGGTGAGGTCATCGGAAGACTGGCGAAGCTCGCTTGCTAATAAGAATGACTGGTGGCGTAATTCATTTGCTGAATCAATTCGTTTTTCCGCCAGTATATAAACCGTAAATAAAACACTGAAAATAGCCAGACATATAGATGCCAAAAGCAGATTTAGCGTAAACGCACTTGAGTTATTTTTGCGTAAAATCATGTGGTGGCATTGTAGATGAATTTTATAGGTTACACATTGATTATTCATCGACTATTTTAGTTGTCGGCAACGTACTTTCTGGATTGTGTATTTGTCTATAAGCAGCATCGTGCTAGAAAGATTTTGTATTAATTTTTAATTTTATGCGCCTGCACGATCTGGTAGCGATAGGGCCTGAAACTAATAATCGTGACATAATGAATTAGAAGGCTGGTTCGCGGTCTATGACAGGAACCTACCTAATGATTGAATTATTTAAAATTTTTGCACAAATTGATAGCAGAAAGTTATATATATGAGTGCGAAAGCAGTGACTTCCTTATTGTTTATTTTGATAGCAGGCTTACCACTGGTATCGCAGGCAGCTGATAAATGGTTGATTGCCACCCAGAGTGAGGCGTTCAATACCGGGCAGAAGATTTCTGTTGAGGTGATAAGGCCTAATAACTTTACTACTTGGCCAGATAGTATTAATTTAGATCTATCCGGTTCTGGTGCTACTGAGGTAGTAGAGTTAAAGCCTATTGGAAATAGTGCAGTGAATGGCGCGATACATACCTATGCAGGCATCCCAAAGGTTAAGTTTATCGGCGTGGTACGCGCAGAACTTGTGGGTTATAAGTCTAACCGTATGCTGATGCTGGCAGAGAGCGATGATGATATTGGACGACTCGAAATTGCAGCGACAACTGATACTAAAGATGAATTAACGCCGGTAGATGCTAATACGGCTACGGTAGTTTTGGCTCAACCTGGGGATGAGCCTCCCCTTTCGGCTAATGAACCATTGTACTTTCTGGTGGGCTCATCATCTGAACGAAATTTTGATGCAAGGTTTCAGCTTAGTTTTAAATATCGACCGTTTGATCCGGATGCCAGAGTCGCTCAATACTTACCGCCTTTAAGTAATTTGTATTTTGCATATACGCAGACCAGCTTGTGGGATCTGGGTGGAAACTCCAGCCCATTTGAAGATACAAGTTACCGGCCTAGTGTTTATTACAAATGGTCCGGTGCCGGTAGAGGCATGATTCCTGATGGCTGGAGTGTTGGTCTTGAACATGAGTCTAATGGACGCGATGGCTCAGATTCCCGCTCGATCAATACTGCTTTTGTAAAACCAACATGGCATTTTGATTTTGCGCATGGCCGAAGGCTGACCTTATCGCCAAAGTTTTATCAGTATCTGGAAAAATCAGATAATACTGATATTTATAAATATCGTGGCTATGTAGATTTTCAGGCACGCTTTGGTCGTGAAGACGGTGCAATAGTGACAGCGCTTTATCGCCAGGGCACTAGCGGGCATGCTTCGGGACAGCTTGATTTTTCATACCCGATCAGTGATAAATTATTCGGGCGCACCGGCACTTTTATACATCTGCAGTTGATGGACGGTTATGGTGAAACTTTAATCGATTACAATCGTTATAGTGATACACAGTTGCGATTAGGTTTGTCGCTTGCTCGATAAATAATTTAATAACTAGTCTAGTTTTTAAGGATATTGCCAAGCTGACAATTGTTTTTTTTAACCTGCGCTTATGATTGTTACTTGTTATCAATGCTTTAACGAGAAAGGTTGTTAATGCTGAATCGAATTTTCAAGAATACTTTTAATGTTAAATAGATATTTTATTTTGACGCTATTATCAGGCCTCATGATAGCTCCGCAGGTGATGGCTGCAGGCTCAGTCTGGTATACAGATGGCGATCCATTATCTACTTCACTGGAGTTGCCTCCGGCGGTATATGGTGAAGGCTTTAAACCTGAGATAGCAGGACATTCTTGTGTGAGCCTGGATTTTAGCAAAGCGCTGACTTTGGCTGATGTTACTGAAGCGGCGCTATGCAACAATCCGCAGACGCGCGAATCTTATGCAAATGCCAAGGTACAGGCAGCGCAGTTAGGCATTGCAAAATCAGCTTTTCTACCAACGCTTACTGACAGTTTCGGGGTAAATCAAAATTTTGTTAATCCAGAATCAGCAAGCAGGGGGCGTGAGTTCAGTAACCTGAGTAATAGTCTCGCTGCATCGTATCTGCTGTATGACTTTGGTAACCGTGATGCCGCACTTGAAAATGCACGCCAGTTACTCAATGCAGTCAGTGCAACGCAAAGCGCAATTGTGCAGAATATATTGCTTTCGACGGTAAAAGCTTATTATCAGGTACAGAGTGACATTGCCTTACTGGAAGCAACTAAAGAGGCCGAGCGTTTTAATCTGGAAAGTTTTAAATCGGCTGAAGCGAAGTACAAGGCTGGTGTTTCTACTCCAGCAGACAAGTTACAGGCAGAAACTGCTTATGCACAGGCTATGCTAAATAGAATCAGCGCAGAAGGCGCCCTTAAAACCGATTATGGTATTTTGGCAAATGTAATGGGCATGAATGCCAATATGCCGCTTAATCTGGTGCGTAGCGTAAATTCACCAGTTAATACCTCTGAAATAGAACGTGATATTAATCAGCTTATTGAGTATGCACGTGTGCGCCGCCCTGACCTGGTGGCGAGTGAAGCGCAAGTGAGTGCGGCAAAAGCCGGTATTCAGGCAAGTCGTGCGGCAGCTAAACCAACTGTTTCTGTAGGCTTATCTAACAGTTTTCAGGATGGCAGCAGCTTATCTTCAAGCAATAGCTCAACGTTAGGTTTGACCGTAACAGTGCCGATTTTTTCCGGCTATGCCCCGACATACAGAATACGCTCTGCCGAGGCGACTGCAGAAGTAAGAGAAGCGCAGCGTGACCAATTAAAGCTGCAGATTTCATTGGATGTATGGACTGCGTTTCAGAACCTGCGCACTGCGCACGAAACGATCAAATCTGCCGAGGTGCTGGTTAATAGTGCAACAGAGTCAGCGCGCGTAGCTCTGGGGCGTTATAAAGCCGGTGTTGGCAATATCATTGATACGCTGAATGCACAGAGTGCTTTGGCAAGTGCAAATCAGCAGAAAATCAAGGCTGACCTTAACCGTAACATTGCCCGTGCCGCACTGGCGCAAGCCATTGGCACGCTTGATAGCGTGATGATTCAGTCCTTACCGGATGGCGGTCAGGCACTTACAGAAGCGAACTTTTAAAACGCAAGTAAATAAGTAAAAAGTAAATTCATGAGAAAAATCATTAAACAATCTGTTTTTTTGCTAATCGTTGTAGCACTGCTGGCAGGTGGATATTATTTTTATAAGAGCAGTAAACAAATCAAGCCGGAGGATATGTACAAGTTAGGAACGGTGACGCAGGGTGACATAGAACAGGCTGTTTCTGCCAATGGCACAATTAACCCGGTAACGCTGGTGAGTGTAGGTACACAGGTTTCCGGCCGTGTCAGCAAGCTGTATGTAGACTTTAACGATAAGGTGGAAAAAGGACAGATTCTGCTGGAGCTGGATGATGCTTTGTTTACAGCGCAGATAGCGCAAACGCAGGGCAACGTGCGCAATGCTGAAGCTTCAGTAGAGCTCGCCAAAGCCAATGAAGCCAGAATGCGCTCATTGTTTGAACAGGAATATGTGTCGAGGCAGGAACTGGATCAGTCGGTACAGGCCTTAAAGTCTGCTAAAGCGCTGTTGGAAACTGCACGGGCTCAATTGCAGCGTGATAGAACCAATTTATCTTATTCAATTATCCGTTCCCCGGTGTCAGGCATCGTGATCGACCGTCAGATTGATCTGGGACAGACGGTAGCCGCAAGCTTCCAGACGCCAACACTAATCAAGATCGCGCAGGATTTATCTAAAATGCAGATTGATACCAGTTTCGCCGAGGCGGATATTGGTAACATCAAGGTCGGACAGTTGGCAAAATTCAGTGTGGATGCATTCCCCAATCTTAATTTTGAAGGTGTCGTGAAGCAGATACGCCTGAACCCGGTAACGACGTCTAATGTGGTTTCATATAACGTAGTGATTTCTGTGGATAATCCAGAGCAGATTCTGCTGCCTGGTATGACTGCTTATGTAAGTATTGTGTTTGCCAAGCATGACAATGTGATGCTGGTGCCGAATGCTGCATTGCGTTATAAGCCCAAGCTTGATAATGATGGCGATAGCAGCAAGACCACGGCTAATGGCAATGGCACAAATCAGACACCAGCTAAGGGTGGTGGAAGAAAAACTACTAAGAGCGCCGAAGCTGGCGGTTTTGGGCGCGGCAAAGTTTTTGTGCTGCAGGATGGTAAGCCGCAACTGCGAGAGGTTAAGGTTGGCATTACCGATGGCAAGCTTACCGAAATCGTCAGTGACACATTGAAATCAGGTGACCAAGTCGTTACCGGTAATGCGCAGGCAGATGGTCAGGCATCAGGTAATGCGATGCGTGCACCGAGAATGTTTTAATGACCGGTAGCCAAAATATATAACATGAGTTACGTGATTGAAGTGCGTCAGATATACAAGGACTACCAGACTGCGGCTGGTGCTTTTCCTGTGCTTAAAGATGTGAACCTGACGATAGAGCGCGGCGATTACGTCGCGATTATGGGGCCTTCCGGTTCCGGTAAATCAACTTTCATGAATATATTAGGCTGCCTGGATCGACCTACATCAGGTGAGTATCTGTTGGACGGACATCAGGTATCGCAGCTTTCAGGCAATGCGCTGGCGCAGCTTAGAAACAAGACCATCGGCTTTGTATTTCAGGGCTTTAATCTGCTAGCCCGCTCCAACTTGCTTGATAACGTAGCGCTGCCGCTGGTGTATTCCGGCGTAGACAAAAAGTCACGGCACGAGCGCGCAGAAGAGGTGCTGATTAAAGTCGGCTTGGGCAGTTACCTTAACTCGCGACCAAGCCAGATATCAGGCGGACAACAGCAGCGCGTGGCGATTGCACGCGCACTGGTGAACGAACCGCGTCTGATTCTGGCCGATGAACCGACTGGCAACCTTGACAGCAAGACCAGCGAAGAAATTATGCAGCTGTTCGATAGCCTGAATAAAGAAGGTATTTCTATCGTACTGGTAACGCATGAAACCGATATTGCCGAACATGCAAAACGACAGGTGCGGTTTCTAGATGGCAAAATCGTGCATGACAGCTATGCGCAATCCGCAGTAACGGAGGCAAGCTGATGTTTACGGCAATGCTGGGCGAAGCATGGCATGCCATGGGCGCAAACCGCATGCGTACATTTTTAACCATGCTCGGCATGATGATAGGTGTGGGTGCTGTGGTAATGATGATGGCAATAGGTGAGGGTGCGCAGCAATCCATCAAAAAATCCATCAGTTCTATGGGCAGTAACTTATTTATCGTGCTTTCCGGCCCGCCTAATACTGCTGGAGCGAGATCCGCTACTGGTAATGCACTTTCATTGAACGTAAAAGATGCAGATGCGATTGCTGAGTTGGACGGTGTCGCAGGCGTTGCACCAACCACAATGGGTAGTGCGCAGGTGATTTATGCCGGCAATAATTGGAACACATCGATCATTGGCACTACGCCAAGTTATATGGAAATTCGTGACTGGGTCATTGATGACGGTTATGTATTCTCCAACTCCGATATGCGCTCTGCCACCCGTGTTGCGCTGATTGGTAAAACCGTAGCAGATAACTTGTTTGGTGATGATACTGACCCGGTAGGTAAAACGATCAGAATCAAGCAGAGCCCGTTTTTGGTGGTAGGGGTGTTGAATCCCAAAGGCCAGAGCCTGGATGGCAGGGATCAGGACGATACGATTATCGTACCGCTCACTACAGCGCAGCGCAAACTGTTCGGTAATCAAGTGCCCGGCAGCGTCAGAATGATGATGGTGCAGGCTGAGTCAGATAAAGCCATGCCGCAGGCGGAAGAGGATATCAATAACCTGCTGCGCCAGCGCCATAATATCCGTGAAGGCTCGGACAGTGATTTTTCCGTGCGCAACCTGACTGCGATTGCCAATACCGCCGCTGAAACTACGCGCACCATGGCGCTACTGCTAGGCGCTATCGCCTCTATCTCACTATTGGTAGGCGGTATCGGCATCATGAACATCATGCTGGTATCGGTCACTGAACGTACACGCGAAATCGGCATCCGCATGGCAATCGGTGCACGTGAGCGCGATATCCTGCTGCAATTCCTGCTGGAAGCTTTTGTGATTTCCATCGTAGGCTGCGTGATCGGTATATTGATAGGTGTAGGCGGGGCAATGCTCGTGAAAAGCTTTACCGGTACCGACGCAGTTGTGACCACGCAATCTATCACACTTGCCTTTGCGGTTGCTGCCAGTGTGGGTATCTTTTTCGGCTTCTACCCGGCACGTAAGGCCGCACGGCTGAACCCGATCGAGGCGCTGCGCTATCAATAACGAATATGGTTTTCGGTTAATCCGCTTATTTTTGCAGGCAGCCTGTTCAAATTAACCCTTTTTCCTGATTTCATCCGTTTTATTTCAATATGCATGGCAATAGCCAAGCTCAAGCCTTCTACACGATATGCCTGTGGAAGAAATGTAAATTTGCAGGCCTTAGGCTATGATTGGCAGATAGTGAAATGACGAATCCAGACTTAACAAAAAGAGTGACCGAGATAAATGGTAACCAAAGCAGTGAACTCAGCGCTGTAGAAACCGCAGCACTACCGAGGTTCAGGCGGGAATTTCCTGGCTTTATGAATGGTTTCATAGAAAAGGCAGATGTATTTTTTGCGAATAACCAGGAACCTGAAGACATTATGGGCTTATACTTGTCCAAGTCGTACAGAATAGCCAATTTGCTAGAGCCGCAACAGAGAGCCTCAATTATTATGCTGCGCGATCAGATTTGTGAACTCATTGAGGCTGACAATAACACCACCCCCAATCAGAAAGAAGCGCTGATGTATAAAGCCAAATTCATCATCCTGCGAGATGCCGTTGAAGGCAAGCTGCCGGAGTTGCAAGGCGATTACATGATTGATGATTCCCGATTACAGCTGCTGCATGAAATTTACATGCCGCCTTCTGAAACCATGGAGAAATAGCGCCTGCTTGATGTGCTACGAATTTTTTAAATTAAACATTGGCTGCGATTGGATTGTGAATATGGTAAAGCGGCGTTTTTCGGGAATTACTTTTTGTGTCTGGATAATGCCCAAACGATATGCTCGCCTAAGTTTTCAGAAGCACCGTTAAGTCTAGATTGTAGTGCGGTAATAATTTCAGGCGAATTTCTGGCGTTTCCCAAGCCTATCGCGATATTACGCAGCCATTGCTCATAGCCGATGCGGTAAACGGCGCTGCCAGCCATATTGGTTTTGAATTCTGCTTCCGTCCATTTGAAGCAATCCACAAGGCTGATGTCGTCCAGCCCGTTTCTAACTGCAAAGTCGGTTTCTTTTGTGATCTCGGCAAACTTGTTCCATGGGCAGTAAAGCTGGCAGTCATCACAGCCGTACACGCGGTTGCCAATAAGCGGGCGTAGTTCTAAAGGAATGCTGCCTTTGAGTTCGATGGTAAGGTAGGAGATGCAGCGTCGTGCGTCAACCTCATACGGCGCAACGATGGCCTGTGTCGGGCATACATTGAGGCAGCTGGTGCAGGTGCCGCAGTGGTTGGCCGCTGGCGTATCAATTACCAGCGGCAGGTTGGTGTAGATCTCGCCTAAAAAAAACCATGAGCCGCGATCTTTGTTGATGAGCAGGGTGTGCTTGCCGCGCCAGCCTAGGCCTGCTTTTTCTGCCAGTGCTACTTCGAGTACTGGGGCGCTGTCGGTAAACACGCGGTATTCGAATACTGTTGAGTTTTTACTCTCACATCCGTTTTCACCCCCACGGCCATTCTCACCCCCACCCCAACCCTCCCCCTTGGAGGGGGAGGGGGTATTAAGTGAGTTGAGTTCAGACTGTATCTTTTCACACAGTTTTTGCAATTTATTACGCATCACCTTGTGGTAATCACGACCCAGTGTATAGCGTGAAATAAACGCTTTATTACTGTCGTTCAGAATAGCTTCACTCTCGGCCGCATTCGGCGGCAGGTAATCCAGCCGCGCAGAAATTACCCGTAAGGTATTTGGCACTAATTCGGCAGGGCGGGTGCGCTTAGTGCCGTGTTTTGCCATATAATCCATCTCACCATGGAAACCTTTTTCAACCCACGTTTGATGTTCAGATTCGGCACTTTGCAAGTTGGTGTCGGTAATGCCAATCTGGTTAAATCCAAGCTCCAAGCCCCATTGTTTGATGCTGGCACTCAGTTTTTGCATGTGCGGGCTGCTAGAATTATTGGCGGTGTTGTTCATGGATAATAATTTTACACTCGATTTGGCAGATGAAGCGGCAACGATTGAGTTTGGTGCTGCAATCGCCAAGGTGATTGTGCCTGAACTTACCATTTATCTGCATGGAGATTTGGGCGCCGGCAAAACTACGCTGGTACGTGGATTATTACGTGGCTTGGGCTATGTCGGGCGAGTGAAAAGCCCAACCTATACACTGGTGGAGCCTTATGAAATGCTCGATAGCCATTCTGCACCCTTAAATCTGTATCATTTCGATTTGTATCGATTTAACGATGAAGAAGAGTGGGAAGCCGCGGGTTTCAGGGATCACTTCAATGCTCATAGCGTGTGTCTGATTGAGTGGCCTGAAAACGCCGCGCAGGTGTTGCCGGAGCCAGATATTGAAATCAACTTTGATATCAAAGCTGATGGACGTACTGTGCATGTATCTGCACATACGGCACGTGGGCAGCAGTGTATACAACACATTAAGCTTAAATAAGTATCTTAAGTATTTATAATATGATTCAGTACTTTATGATTCGCTACATAGAAAGTTTTATGGTTAAACGCTTTTTTTCTCTATTTTTAAGCATTGCAATGATGCTTGGTTTCTTTACCACGCAGGCAGTTCATGCTGCAGGTAATGCAGTCATTGCTGCGCGTGTGTGGCCAGCGCAGGACTATACCCGTATTACACTGGAAGCAGACAAGTCGATCATTTATAGAATGACGCTGCTTAAAGACCCTGAGCGCGTAGTCGTTGATATTGATAATGTTGATGTTAATGCGGTTTTAAAATCATTGAGTGAAAAGATACTTGGCAGCGACCCATACATCTCTCAATTACGCATAGCCAGATTCAAGCCGGGCACAGTGCGTCTGGTTGTGGATTTAAAAGCAGAAGTAAAACCTACGATATTTACGCTACCACCGGCCGGTGAATATAAACACAGGTTGGTATTGGATATTTATCCGGTTAAAGATCCGCTCATGAACATGCTTGGAGAGCTTGATCAAGGTGCGAAACCAGCTGAAATCAAGGCGGCTGAGACCAATGCAACAGCTCAATTGCCTCAGGCGAGCGGCAATATCGAGCAGCAGATCATTACGCAGAAAGATGAAGTAAAGCCGGAGATAGAGCCTGCCATGCAGGAAGTGCAGTCGGTAGTGAGTAATAACCAGAATCAGCCAGCATCTGCAGAGACTGCAAAAACCGGCGATAAATCGACAGAAAAAGCGGTAGATAAAACTGTATTGGTTCCAGATAGTGCCAATCTTAAAAACATCCCCAAAAGCGTTATTGATAATAACGGCTCACGCAAAATTACTATTGCAATTGACCCTGGGCACGGTGGTGAAGACCCAGGCGCATTGGGCGCTAGCGGCAGCCGCGAGAAAGATATTACGCTGAAAGTGGCAAAAAAACTTAAAGCCAGGATTGATAATGATCCGAATATGCGCGCAGTGCTTACGCGTGATGGTGATTTTTTTATTCCTTTACATGGCCGCGTCATGAAAGCGCGTAAATTTCAGGCGGATCTTTTCATCTCTATCCATGCGGATGCATTTACCAACCCTGCAGCACGCGGTTCGTCTGTGTTTGCACTTTCTGAAAAAGGCGCAACCAGTGCCAGTGCACGTTATCTGGCTAAAAAGGAAAATGAATCTGACTTGATCGGTGGCGTGAGTCTGAATATTAAAGATCCGGTACTGGCAAGAACGCTACTGGATTTATCGCAGACCGCTACCATTAACGATAGCCTCAAACTTGGCAAGGCGGTTCTGGGTCAGATTGGTAATATCAATAAATTGCATAAAAACCATGTGGAGCAGGCCGGATTTGCGGTATTGAAATCGCCGGATATTCCGTCCATCCTGGTGGAGACTGCATTCATCAGCAACCCGGAAGAAGAGCGCAGGCTGAACGACGATGAATATCAGGACACTCTGGTGACTTCTATTTTTGAAGGTATCAAGAAGTATTTTGCGACTAATCCTGCACTTGCAAAAACCAAGGTGGCATTGGATTAAAGATTTTTTGTCGGATAAGTTCTAAAGCAGTTTTAAATGTAGCAACTGTTAAAGGGGACATCGCATGCAACTTAAATTTTTAGGTGCAACAGGTACTGTAACCGGATCCAAATATTTACTGACAAGTGATAAGTATCGTGTGCTAATTGACTGCGGCTTGTTTCAGGGCCTCAAGCAATTGCGTCTGAAAAACTGGGCACAGTTGCCAATCAAGCCCAGCGAAGTACATGCAGTGGTGCTGACCCATGCCCACATTGACCATACCGGTTATCTGCCTCTATTTGTTAAAAATGGTTTTTCTGGCAAAGTGTACTGTACGGAAGCAACACGTGACTTATGCAAGATTCTGCTGCCTGACTCAGCACACCTGCAGGAAGAAGAAGCGGAATATGCTAACCGCCGCGGCTTTTCCAAACACCATCCAGCATTGCCTCTCTACACTACAGAAGACGCATTCAAGGCATTGGAACTGCTCACCCCGGTGCCGTTCAATCAGGATGTTAATATCGGTGATGACCTCACGCTCCGCTACTATCCTAACGGACATATTCTGGGTTCGGCGTTTGCGCGCATCCACAACAAAAAAACATCGGTATTGTTCTCTGGCGATATCGGCCGTTCCAATAATATTCTGATGAAGCCGCCGGTGCAGGTCAAGCAGGCAGACTACCTGCTGCTGGAATCCACCTACGGTAACCGTTTGCATGAGCGTGACGACCCAATGCTCAAACTGGCATCTATCATCAATAAAACCGTCAAGCGTAAAGGTGTAGTGGTCATTCCGGTATTCGCGGTGGGTCGTGCGCAGGAGCTGCTGTATTACATCCATCTATTGAAAGCATCTGGTGCTATTTCTGATGATATTCCTGTATATCTGAATAGCCCGATGGCGGTGGATGCGACAGCAATATTCAGCAAGCATCGCGGTGAACACCGTTTGTCAAAAGAAGAATGTGTCGCATTGAGCCGCACCGCACGTATGGTCAATAGTGTTGAAGAATCACGCGCCCTGAATCAGATGAAAGGTCCGATGATCATTCTATCTGCCAGCGGTATGGCTTCCGGCGGGCGTGTCGTGCATCATCTGAAAGCATTTGCCCCCAAATCCAATAATACGATTCTATTCGCAGGTTTTCAGGCAGCCGGTACGCGCGGTGCAGCCATGCTCGATGGCGCCAAAGAAATCAAGATTCATGGTGAATACGTGTCGGTGAAGGCGAGTGTTGAATCCATCACTAATCTTTCAGCACATGCTGATTACGCAGAAATTATTACCTGGCTCAGAGGTTTTGAATCTGCACCTAAAAAGACCTTTATCGTACATGGTGAACCCTTGGCTGCGGATGCGATGCGACTGCATGTTGAAGAGCAATTACATTGGCATGCAGAAGTGCCTGACTATCTGGAAGCGGTCAATCTAGATTAATTCGCAGCCCTTAGTGGTTAAATTAGCGACCTCTCGTCATCAGGTAGTCTATATCTCTGCTGGTGTCACCATAGCCCGCTTGTGTGAGCAGTGCACGTTCAATATAGCGGCTGACATGCTGGCGCAATGATCTAACCTGGTCGCCATCTACAAATATCTGCGGAAACTTGAAGCTGAGCCATGCATACAAGCTCAGATTGTGGCTGAGTAGTTCTGCTGCTTCCAGATGTTTTGGGCTTTCAGAGTCCAGCCATACTGGGCTGCCGGGCAGAAAACGTATTTTTGATTGCGCCACGCTTTGCAGGCATAGCAAGTAATAGTCTTTCTCAAAGGCAACATTGAGAGAGATCGGTGCGCAGACGAATATGTATTTGTCCTTTAGTGACATATCGGGTGCATATTCATCTACCAGCAGTGCCTGACTAATCTGCGCATTGAGCGGAGCCTGTTCAAACAGTGCATGCTCAAAACGTGTGCGCTCCTGATGATAAACCAGAATCTCGGAAATCTTGCGCGTGTGTAGTTTGCCGCCAATGCTATCGATCTGCAACATGTTGATATTGATGGGCAGCTTCTGCAAGTCTGCGGTGTCGTCCGCTGACAGCATGTGCTCAATATGAATCAGTTCATCATTTTCCAGCACATTCACATAGCCTGTTTCATAAATGCCGAACCTGCCGGCACGTCCGGCAATCTGCCGCACTTCCGTCATGTTGAGCATGCGAGAGGCCACGCCGTCAAATTTATGAATGTGTGAGAAAATCACGCGCCGTATCGGCAGGTTCAAACCCATGCCGATGGCATCCGTCGCGACCAGAATATCTGCCTGACCGGAGCCGAAGCGCTCAGATTCGGTGCGCCGTACTTCTGGCGCCAGTGCTCCGTAAATGCTCGCTACAGTGAAGCCCCATTGCCTGAATCTGGCGCTTAAGGTTAGTACATCTTTACGGCTGAATGCAATTACGGCATCACCTTTTTGCAGCTTTGGCTTTAATTTCTGTTTGCTGTAACGTTTGCCGCACAGGCTTTCAGCTTCGAGCACCAGCGGGGTTTTACGTTCCATATAAGTAATATCGTAAGTTTCACCTAAAGCTGCAATCGTATCTATACAAGGCGCTGTCACTGCTGTTGAGCCACAGATAAAGACTTTGGATGCGGGTGCACCTACCAAAGCAGATGTCCATGCCGACCCACGATCCGGGTCTTGCAGCATTTGTATTTCATCAATGACGGCTACTTCTACCTGTCGGCCAGGATTCATCATTTCAATGGTGGAGGCGGTGTGCTGTGCACCTGCCATTAACACGCGCTCTTCGCCGGTAATCAGGTTACAGGGAACGCCAGCCCCAACCAGCCGGTCGCGTATTTCCATCGCCAGCAGGCGCAATGGCGCAAGATATACGCCAGACTGTGCATTTTCCAGCGCGAGTAACGCCTGATAGGTTTTGCCGGAGTTGGTAGGGCCTAGATAAAAGTGATGATGGCGTTTTATGCTGCGTGCGAGGCTGAAGCAATCTGTAAAGCCGGTTAGCGATAAATCTTTGAAGTTTGAATTCATACTTTCATGAATTTAGCTTAAAACAGGTAAAATGACCATCACTAAAATTACCAATCAAGTCTGCCAATTAAACCCATGCGAATTCAGTTATTACCAGACCAGCTTATCAGCCAGATCGCCGCCGGTGAGGTGGTGGAGCGCCCGGCTTCAGCCTTGAAAGAATTACTGGAGAATAGTCTGGATGCAGGCAGCTCCGATATTCAGGTTGCATTGCAGCAGGGTGGTATTAAACAGATTCGCGTAGCAGATAATGGCGCTGGTGTAGCAAAAGAAGATCTGCAACTTGCTCTTACACGCCATGCCACCAGCAAGATCGCGAGCCTTGAAGATCTGGAGTCAGTTGCCAGTCTGGGTTTTCGTGGTGAGGCATTGGCAAGTATTGCATCCATTTCACGCACACAGCTACTAAGCCGTCAGGCAGATGCCAAACACGCCTGGCGAATCGCGTCAGAAGGTAGTGACGTTTCTGTAATCGAACCTGCAGCGCTGGATGCCGGCACCGTAATCGAAGTTTCTGATCTGTATTTCAATACGCCGGCACGTCGTAAGTTCCTTAAAACCGAGGGTACTGAATTCGGCCATTGCGAGGAAGTATTTAACCGTATTGCACTCTCACGGCCGGATGTTGCCTTGATGCTGCAGCATAATGGGCGTGCCTTGAGTCGCTATGCGGTAAGTCAGCCTGAGCGCAGATTTGCGGAGGTATTAGGTAGTGAGTTTGCTGCAGAGTCTATCAGTCTTGATGAGTCTGCGGCAGGCTTGCGTTTGTGGGGCATGGCAGCCAAGCCGACATTTAACCGTAACAGCCGCGACACGCAGTATGTCTATGTGAATGGCCGCTTTGTGCGCGACAAACTGATTGCGCATGCCATTCGCCAGGCTTATCAGGATGTATTGCACCATGACCGTCATCCGGCTTTTGTGCTGTTTCTGGAATTGGATCCGACATTAGTTGATGTGAATGTGCATCCAGCCAAAACCGAGGTCAGGTTCAGGGATGCGCAGGCGATGCATCGTTTTATATTCCATTCACTGAATAAGGCATTGGCAACGCCGACCGGCGTATCCAGCGCGGTGACGGCAAGCCAGGCCGGTTATAACCCATTTGGGCAGCAATCGTCAAACACCCAATATCCTACTTACCAGTCGCAGATCAACCTGCGTGCAGGTGAGCCAACAGGGTTCTACGACACCATGTTTGGCACGAGAGCTTCAGGTGCAACAGGCAGTTCCGCCTCACAGCTTCAGTATGCCAGTCCGGTATGCTATGCGCCCGAGTTTGAGGCTGAAAGCGCTTTAAATCAGCCACAGCATAATGGTGAAGAATACCCGTTAGGCTTTGCGGTAGCACAGATTCATGGTGTTTATGTGCTGGCACAGAATGTACAAGGCTTGGTGGTGATCGATATGCACGCTGCACACGAACGCATCATGTATGAAAAACTTAAAAATGCACTGGATAGTAAAAGTGTACCGATGCAGCCACTGTTGCTGCCCGTAAGTTTTAATGCAGACAAGCTGGAAGTCGCCACAGTGCAGGAGGCGCTTAGCGCAAATGATGACAGCTTGCAGCAGTTAGGATTTGATATTGCCGTGTTGTCGCCAACTACGCTGGCGGTACGTGCGGTACCGACCATGCTGCAAAGTGCCGATGTGGTGGAATTGGCGCGTGATGTGTTGAGAGATTTGCGTGAATACGGCGCGAGCAGGGCACTCACGGAGCGCCGTAATGAACTGCTCGGTACCATGGCCTGCCATGCGGCGGTACGTGCAAACCGCAGCCTGACGATACCGGAAATGAATGCATTACTGCGCGATATGGAGGCGACAGAGCGTTCAGGGCAGTGTAATCATGGGCGCCCAACGTGGTTTCAGATAAGCATGAATGATCTGGATAAGATGTTTATGCGCGGGAAATAACTATTAGATTGTGTGATATGTTTAAGCGTAATGTTGATATTTCGTACGTAAAAGCGTACTATGAGCTTTGAATTATCGGAGTTTATCATGCAGACATTATCAGCCAGTACAGCTCGCACTAATCTATACCGCTTAATTGACGAAACGGCCGAATCGCATCAGCCTTTGGTGATTACCGGCAAGCGTAATAACGCCGTGCTGGTTTCAGCGGATGATTGGGCTGCAATGCAGGAAACCTTGTTTTTACTATCAGTTCCCAACATGCGTGAATCTATTCGTGAGGGCATGAATACGCCTGCAAGTGAGCTTGCTGATACGCTGGATTGGTAATAAATGGCTAGTTGGCAACTGCTATATACAAAAGCGGCGCAGAAAGATGCTAAAAATTTAACGGCGGCAGGATTAAAAGACAAATCTTTACAGCTCTTGAATATCGTTGCAGAAAACCCATTCCAAAACCCTCCACCTTATGAAAAGCTTGTTGGTGATTTAACAGGTGCTTATTCGCGCCGCATCAATATCCAGCATCGTTTGGTTTATCAGGTATTGGAAACGGAAAAGATCATAAAAATACTAAGAATGTGGTCTCATTTCGAGTAATTTATTGTAGTTTATCTCTAAACCAGCGCCAGACGACGCTGTCTGCCACTTCGATGCCATCCACAATGTAATTAAGAGATTTTGAGTTGTTGATGCTTATATTGATTGCTGATTTAGCATCAGCAATGCCGCAGAATAATACTCTATCGCCAAGCTGCAGCGCAGTTGATGGGGGCGGTACTAGCATGGGAACGTTATTGCGCAGCAGCAAAAGCGGTACCAGATTGAGTCGGCTATTACGATCTGCAGGATCTTGTGTAAGGTTGTGCAGGGATACCGAAATGTGTTTACTTAACAATTCCGCAATCGCAGGCGTTTGCTCTTTACTGACAGTGATTGCCCATCTCTCCGGTACGGTTTCACCGACTATTGATACTAATTCACTGATGAGCTGATTTGCCCAGCTGTTGCTTTGGTTTCGCACCAGGGTTAAGAATTGAGCAAGTAATGGCGAAATCATATGTGCCAAACATTCATGCGCGATAATCTCTGTAGGCTGCATTGTAATGTCTGCATTGAATTGCCTGAATAGCGTGTCGTTATGGCGCTTGTTTTTACGTATCACCACGAACAGTTTCGGGTTTAGTTCATAAGCTGTCATTACGATAGACAGGTTATTGATGTCATTATCGGTACCGGCCACAATGCCGACTGCGTTTTCAATATCTGCTTCCAACAAGGTTTTAGACTCGGTACCACTACCCACAATGCAGTCATCACAGCCGGTCAGTTCCGGCATCGCTTCTACAATAGTGGTTGTAATATTTTCACGCTCCAGGTTTTCAACCACTGACTTACCAAAGCGGCCGTAACCGCATACTACCCATCTGCCTCTAGGTGGTGTTTCAGGCGGTAGCAGCGTATCTCCCGGAACATCAGTAAGCCATTCGTGCAAAATAAAAGTGCCAATTGCATGCACGCGCATTGCCAATTGGTCACCAAATAAGGTGTAGGGGTTAATGATGTGATCGGTGCCGAATGAAGCCATGTTGGCAGCAATATCATCACGTTCAGCACGAGCCAGTACAGGCAGGGTAGGGTTCATGAGTTTAACCGCAACCGCAACCGCAAGATTAACGTCGTCATTATCCGTTAAAGTCACGACACCACTGCACAGCGGATGGTGTACACCAGCGCGAATCAGGTTTTCAGGGAGCTTTGCATCGGCACACAGATGTGGAATCACACTGTAAGTTTCGGCTAAATCAAGTTCGTTTAAACGTTCTTGCTGCGACTCAATCACGACTACGCGCATGCCTTTTTCATCCAGAGTTTTGGCTAATACGCTGGCAGACTCACCATAACTACATAGGATATAAAAAGGCTCCTGCAACTCGCGTACGGCAGTCGCAAAACGTTCAGTGGTGATTGCCTGACGTAAGGCCGTGTCCTGCAACAGAGTGATGATTTTACCTATGGCATAAAACCATGGAATGACTGTCAGGTAAATAGAAATGGTTAGCCACAGGCGTTGCGCCTGACTGTAGGCATAGGGAATTTCACCAAAGCCGATAGTCGTGGCGGTGTAGCTGATGACGTAAAGTGCATCGAATATGCTCATGTGCCATGGGCGGCCTTCATTGTCGGTGCCCGGCATGAGCGTAAGCCCAAGAATGGCAATAGCAAAACAGACTATGATCAGGATTAGCGGCCGCCGCAAGCGACGCAGAATCAGGAACAGGATGCTATTCATTTAATAAACGCTGATCGTGTGGCGAATTGAAAAATGGGTGCTTAAATCCTGTTAACGGCGTTGACCGATGGTCTCTGATATTAGCAATATCACAGAAACAAAGTTAGCCATTAGTGCACCGCCTGAAAGTGAAACGATATAAACAGTGAGGTTTGCACTATCCATGCTATTGCCTAGAGCGGCCCATAAAATAGCAGCGGTAATCAACTGCAGATCAGCAGCCAGGCTGGTAGATAATAAAATTGCGCCTACATGGGTACGGTCGCCGAATTTGAGTACGGTTGCAATCAGGCTAACAACGATCGCTGCGTAAAGCTCGTAAACATGGTGGTGACTAGGGTTGTCAATGTCGCCTACAAAAAATCCAAAGTTCAGCGTCATTGCCAATACGATAAAAAAACCAAAGATCACTTTTTCTAAATTCATGGATAAGCCCGCCAGTATATTGTGTACTAATTGTTGAATGCGATGATGGGTAACATCAAATGGGTGCAGTAACATGTATTATACATACTTCATATTTACTTTCTTTAACCAAATTAAGCGCATATCGGCTTTAATGCTTAGTTGCATAGTGCTGAAAATATGCCAGTGTAAAATCATATTAAATGAATCAATCCGTATTACCTCCTGCAATTTTTCTGATGGGTCCCACTGCCAGTGGTAAAACTGGCGCTGCTGTCGAACTTTATTCGCGCTTGCCGCTAGAATTGATCAGCGTAGATTCAGCACTGGTGTTCCGTGATATGAATATAGGCACGGCAAAGCCTGATGCCGAGACTTTAGCAAAAGCGCCACACCATTTGATTGATATTATTTCGCCTGTTGCAGCATATTCTGCGGCTAATTTCAGAACAGACGCTTTGCGCTTGATGGCCGATATTACCGTACGCGGCAAAATCCCTTTACTGGTTGGCGGCACGATGCTGTATTTCAAAGCTTTGCAGGGCGGCTTAAGTAATCTGCCTGAAGCAAGCCCGGATGTTCGAGCGCAAATCGAGCAAGAAGCAGCACAGGTGGGCTGGCCTGCGATGCATGCCAAGCTGGCAGAAGTAGACCCGGAAACAGCAGCACGTCTGCAGCCTAATGATGTGCAGCGCATTGAACGTGCACTTGAAGTGTATCGGCTGACTGGGCAATCAATGACCTCTTTGCATCAGGCTTCCGTGGGCGAAGCTTTGCCGTATCGATTGCTTAAAATTGCATTGGTACCCAGTGACCGCAAAGTGCTGCATGCACGTATAGCGCTCCGCTTCGACCAGATGCTGGCAGATGGATTTATTGACGAAGTAAAAGAATTGGTGCAAAAATATTCTGAACTGACTGCAGATAGCACGTCTATGCGCTGCGTGGGTTATCGGCAGGCGCTGGAGTATCTGGCCGGTCAGTATGATAAAAATGAACTGCGTGACAGGGGCATTTTTGCTACACGTCAGCTGGCTAAGCGGCAATTGACCTGGCTGCGCGCTATGGATGATATTGTTGAAATCGATTGTTTGCATCCGAACCTGCATACATTAGTGTTGCATGAAATAGAAGCGTTTATTAAGGGGTAACGCATGAAAAACTTTATTAAAGAGAATCTGGTACTGGTGGTTGGGCTTACATTGCCGTTGCTGCTGATACTACTTTTCTTTGTTGCAACGGTTATTCCAAAAGCATTTGGTACGCCGCCGCAATATGAAATGTTATTTACTACTACGCGCTATGGCTATCAGGACCCCCCTGAGTATTCTCTCGACTTTGCTGTTAAAGATCAGAAACTTATTGTTAAAGCCCGCAAAAACAATAATAAAGACCAGAGGGGTTATAACTCAAAATTACTGATGGCCTATGATGGCAAAGCTGAAACAGTGCGTGAAATCCATGTAGACCTTGTTAAAGCTGCAAGCGCGGCAGCTGGTAATGAGGCTTTGCTGGAAGAAACAGGCAGTTGGACGATAGATACATCGCGCGTATCGCCGGATGGTTACACTTTAGATGGCCCCAGTTACAGGGATGGGGGCTTGGTAGGCGGAATTTTTGGCGGCGGGTACTCAAATAACAGTTTCAGGCTCAAAAAAGGCAGTGTCGGCTACAAGATACCTGATACGCAGGGCGCTTATTATTACAATCAGGTACATTTCATCGGTTGGGTCATCAACAAGTAAGGGGTTGCTATGTCGCTTAAAGAAGATGCATTGCAGGACATTGTTGCACTCGCCAAACATAATGAGATCACGCTTGATGAAATAGCCAAGGCGTTTAATGCATCAAAAATACAGAGTGATAAGCCATCTACCAGTGTTTTATCTAAACTTTTTGGATACATAGGCGGCATTTTTGTATTTGCAGGCATTGCTGTGTTTATCTCGATGTATTGGGATGACTTTGGCTCGGCAGCACGCGTGATTGTGACGCTGGGAACCGGGCTGATTGCCTTTGTGATGGGGCTGGTTTGCTTGACTGATACAAAATATGAGCGTGCTGCCACACCTTTATTCCTGATGGCATCGTTATTACAGCCCACCGGTATTCTGGTGATGCTGCATGAGTATTCGTCGGGCGGAGATGCGCGTCATGGCCTGCTTTTTATGGCTGCTTATATGCTGATCCAGCAGGGTAGTGCTTTCTGGGCGAGAGGCCGCACGGTGGTCGCATTCAGTGCCATTCTGTTCGGATGTATATTTTTTGCCAACCTGTTTGATGTTCTGGATATCAACGAAAAGCTGATCGGTGTTGTGGTTGGCACTTCATTGATTTTTATTGCTTATGCGCTTAATCAATCGAAACATATTGCGATTGCGGCATTCTGGTATTTTATCGGTTCTGTTGTATTACTGTGGTCAGTATTTGAGTCGGTAAAACACTCGGCGCTTGAGCCTTTATATCTGGGGGTATGTGCGCT
>DATCVB010000017.1:0-20855 GCA_036567185.1 Methylotenera sp. | reverse complement strand
GGCACCGTTCATTTTTGGCGATCGCAACAAAATTCATATCGTAAACCTTGAAAAAACATTGCCAATGTTTGAAGATGCACTTAAACACGTGCGTACATTGGCTGCTAATAAAGGTCGTATCTTGTTTGTAGGTACAAAACGTCAAGCACGTGACATTGTTAAAGAAGAAGCAAGCCGTGCAGGTTGTGCTTATGTTAACCATCGCTGGTTGGGCGGTATGTTGACTAACTTTAAAACAGTTAAACAATCTATTAAGCGTTTGCATGACTTTGAAACAATGCTGCAAGATGGCAGCTTGGAAAAATTCGGCAAAAAAGAAGCTTTAGGCTACAAACGTGAAATTGAAAAGCTTGAGCGTTCAATTGGCGGTATTAAAGAAATGGGCGGCTTGCCAGATGCAATTTTCATTATCGACGTTGGTCATGAAAGTGGTGCAATCACTGAAGCTGCTAAATTAGGCATCCCAGTAATCGGTATTGTTGATACCAACAACTCACCTGACGGTGTTGCTTATGTGATTCCTGGTAACGATGACTCTAGCCGTGCAATTCGTTTGTACGCTCGTGGTATTGCTGATGCAGTGCTTGAAGGCCGTAGTTCAGTGATCACTGAAATTGTTAAAGCTGCTAGCGAAGAAACAGCTGAAGTAGCTGCTGAATAATTTTACTCAACTAAAAAGGGGCCTAGCGCCCCTTTTTAGTTTGATATAACTTTAAATTAACATTTAAATCAAATATTTAAACTACTAATTTAATGTAGTTTATTAGAACAAGGAGCTTAACATGGCTGAAATTACCGCAGGTATGGTAAAAGAATTACGTGAGCGCACAGATGCGCCGATGATGGATTGTAAAAAAGCGTTATCAGAAGCTGATGGCGACATGACACGTGCAGAAGAAATCTTGCGTGTTCGCTTTGGTAACAAAGCTAGCAAAGCTGCCGGTCGCGTAGCCGCTGAAGGTACAGTTGGCATCTACATCAGTGAAGATGGCAAAACTGGCGCATTGGTTGAAGTTAACTCAGAAACTGACTTCTGTGCTAAAAATGAAGACTTTTTAAGCTTTGTAAACGAGTTGGCTAGTGTGATTGCTGCTAGCAATGCAACTGATGTTGAAGCTGTTTCAGCTTTGGCTATGCGTGGCGCTACCGTTGAAGAAACACGTGCACAATTAGTAGGTAAAATTGGTGAGAACATCACAATTCGTCGCTTTGTTCGCCCAACTGCTCAAGGTAAATTGGCAAGCTATGTTCACGGTAGCAAAATCGGTGTGATTTTAGATTTAGTTGGTGGTGACGATGCTTTGGCTAAAGACTTGGCTATGCACATTGCTGCAGCTAAGCCAAAATCATTGGATGCGTCTGGTATCGATGCAAGCCTGATTGAAGCTGAGCGTCGCGTAGCGATTGAAAAAGCAAAAGAAGCTGGCAAGCCAGAAGCAATGCTTGAGAAAATTGCAGACGGTACAGTACAGAAATTCCTGAAAGAAGTAACTTTGTTAAGCCAGGTTTTTGTTAAAGATGACAAATTGTCTATCGAGCAATTGCTTAAATCTAAAGGCGCCAGCGTAGCTTCATTCACAATGTACACGGTTGGTGAAGGCATTGAGAAAGCTGTAGTAGACTACGCAGCAGAAGTTGCAGCAGCTGCTAAAGTGTAAGTCATGATCGGTAATTTATTTTAATTACCGTCTAAAAAATAAAATGGATTAAGCTTAACGCTTAGTCCATTTTTTTTAGTAAAAATTTGAGTGAATTTTGTCTTTCTTAGGTTTAAATTTATGCCTAAGAACCCTGTTTTATGCTTAAATAAGCAAACTTGAAAATTGAGGAGCCCACGTGTCACAACCAGCCTACAAGCGCATTTTACTTAAACTTTCTGGTGAGGCTTTGATGGGTGATGATGCTTATGGCATCAATCGTGCCACCATCACTCGTATCGTTAACGAAATTAAAGAAGTTGTGGATCTGGGCGTGCAGGTAGCCGTTGTTATCGGCGGCGGCAATATCTTCCGCGGCGTTGCGCCTGCCGCTGCCGGTATGGATAGAGCCACAGCAGATTACATGGGTATGCTCGCAACTGTCATGAATGCGATGGCCTTGCAGGATGCCATGAAAAATATTGGTTTGAATGCACGTGTACAGTCAGCATTGAGTATCGAACAAGTTGCAGAGCCTTATATTCGAGGTAAAGCGATCCGTTATCTGGAAGAAGGCCGTGTGGTGATTTTTGGTGCCGGCACCGGTAACCCGTTCTTTACGACAGATACTGCTGCAGCGTTACGCGGTATGGAAATTAATGCAGAAATCGTCATTAAAGCGACCAAGGTTGACGGCGTATACACCGATGATCCGAAAACCAATCCAGAGGCAATGCGTTATAAAACCATTACTTTTGATGAGGCAATTATCAAAAATCTTAAAGTGATGGATGCAACAGCGTTAACTTTATGCCGTGATCAAAAATTGCCAATATCAGTTTTTAGTATCTTTAAGCAAGGTGCTTTGAAAAAAGTGATCATGGGTGAAGATGAGGGTACAAAAGTTTTACCTTAAATAGCTTTTAATAAACAGTTATCCCGTAGCGATAGTTGATAAATAAACTGTCAGAATTTGAGTTGGAGATATAAATGTTAGAAGATGTAAAGAAAACAGCAGAACAAAAGATGCAAAAATCATTGGAATCGCTAAAAAATGATTTGGCAAAAATCCGTACAGGTCGCGCGCACACAGGCTTGCTTGATCACGTGATGGTTGAATATTACGGATCTATGGTTTCAGTCAATCAAGTAGCCAATGTAAACTTGGGCGATGCACGTACAATTAATGTGCAGCCTTATGAAAAAAACATGATCTCAAAAGTTGAGAAGGCGATTCGTGATTGCGACTTAGGTTTAAATCCTGCGACCAATGGTGATTTGATTCGCGTGCCTATGCCTATGCTCACTGAGGAGCGCCGCCGTGAAATGACTAAAATTGTACGCACCGAAGGCGAGGGCGCCAAGGTTGCAATTCGTAATGTACGTCGTGATGCAATTGATGCTTTGAAAAAACTGATTAAAGATAAAGAAATTTCAGAAGATGATGAGCGTCGCGCACAAGATGAAATTCAGAAAGCCACAGATAAAGCAGTTGCTGAAGTAGACAAGCTGTTACAGGCCAAAGAAATAGACTTGATGGCAGTGTAGATTCGAAAATCATGATTCAGTTTATCTATAACACGTTAACATCAATAGATTTGGGGCATTGATTGGGCTTGTTCTCAAGTGCAACGCAGCGCGTACCCGAAGTTTTCGCAGCCCCCAAACATATTGCGGTTATTATGGATGGGAATGGGCGCTGGGCGCGTAAGCGTTTTTTACCGCGTATCGCCGGACACAAGCGCGGCGTAGAAACTGTGCGCGAATTAGTGAAGCAATGTGTGAAACTCAATGTCGAGTATTTAACATTATTTGCTTTCAGTAGCGAAAATTGGCGTCGCCCAGCTGAAGAAGTTTCATTTTTAATGGGTTTGTTTATGGATGCGCTTGACCGTGAGGTCGTTAAGTTGCATCAGAATAACATCAAGCTGATAATGATTGGTGACCGTACGCATTTTGATGCAAAGCTTGTTGCTAAAATTGAGGCTTCTGAACTTTTGACAGCAAATAATAGTGGTCTTGTGTTAACGATTGCCGCTAATTACGGTGGTCGCTGGGATATATTGCAGGCTGTTAATAAAATGCAGGCTGCCCAGCCTCAATTAGCTGGAAAATACCAGGAAGAAGATTTTCTGCCTTATTTGTCAATGAGTTTTGCGCCAGAGCCTGACTTGTTCATCCGTACCGGCGGCGAGATGCGGATCAGTAATTTCTTACTTTGGCAGCTTGCATATACGGAACTCTATTTCACCGATACACTGTGGCCTGATTTTAACGAAGAGTCCTTTAATCTTGCCATTCAATCTTACGGAAAACGTGAGCGTCGTTTTGGCAGAACCAGTGAGCAATTGCAAAAGCCTGAAGCTTAGGCTGTCTAAAAACAAGCCTGTTCCTTTTTATTAAAGTTAACATTCCCCCCCAATTATGCTCAAGACCCGAATTATTACCGCTGTTGCCTTATTGATAGCCTTGTTAACTGTTGTGTTTTTTGCTTCTACTGAAGTTTGGGCACTCATTACTTTAGGTATTGTTTTGCTAGGTATGGCGGAGTGGTCAAATTTAATTCGATTGCAAAAAAATCAGAGATATTTGCTGTTGGTTGTAACATTGGTTTTGGGTTTGCTGATTGCATTTATGCACTTAACCCCGTTCTATTACTACCAGAATCATGTTGTACTGTCGGTTTTAGCAGTTTCCAGTCTGTTCTGGATTGTAGTGGCACCGCTTTGGTTGATTACACGTAAAACTATCAATAATGCCTTTGTTATGAGTGTTTTGGGTTTGTTTCTTATATTTGCCACCTGGATTGCCTTGGTAGGCTTGCATGCAATTAGCCCATTATTACTATTAGGGACTATAGCTACGGTTAGCATTGCTGATAGTGCTGCTTATTTTGCCGGTAAAAAGTTCGGTCGTCATAAGCTCGCGCCTGAAATTAGCCCCGGTAAAACCTGGGAAGGCGTTTTAGGTGGATTATTTGCCGTAACTGTTTACGGCATGGCACTCTGTTACTATAAACAATTTAGCCCATGGTTAATCGTTGGCCTGTGGCTGCTGGTGGCATTAAGTATCATGGGTGATTTGGTTGAATCGCTTTTAAAACGCAAGGCTGATTTGAAGGATAGCGGTCAATTATTACCGGGACATGGCGGTATATTGGATAGAATCGATGGCTTAATGCCAGCTTTGCCAATCACACTGTTTTTTATCTACCTCCCATTTCTAACCGGATTTAGTCAGCATGGATAATACATTGATAGAAAGCAAGCCTATAATGTCCAGCCTGGATTTCGAAACTGTTCAAAATGTGGCGATTCTGGGAGCCACTGGCACCATCGGCATACAGACCCTGGATGTGATGTCACAGCATCCTGAACGTTTTAATGTATTTGCATTAACTGCAAACAACAATGTTAAAAGCATGTTTGCCTTGTGTCAGCAATATGCCCCCAAATACGCGGTAATGCTCCAAACACAGGCAGCTAAAGAGCTCGATGCGCAGCTTAAAGCGGCTAACATCAGCACAATCGTGCTGCACGGCGAGCAGGCATTAGTCGATATTGCAGCACATCCGGAAGTGGATACGGTAATGGCTGCTATTGTAGGTGCAGCAGGTTTGCTTCCGGCGATGGCCGCTGCAAGGTCAGGAAAGCGCATCCTGCTTGCCAATAAAGAAACTCTGGTGATGGCTGGCAATTTATTCATGCGTGCTGTAGAAGAGGGCGGAGCAACGCTATTGCCTATTGATAGCGAGCATAATGCCATTTTCCAGGTGATGCCAAATCAGCGTGCTAAATCTTTAGCAAAAATGGGTATTAAGCGTGTGTTATTGACTGCATCTGGCGGGCCGTTTCGCAATGCAAGCTTGGACGATATGCGCGCGGTAACACGTGAGCAGGCGCTGAACCATCCAAACTGGGTAATGGGGCCAAAAATAACCATTGATTCTGCGACCATGATGAATAAAGGTCTTGAAGTGATCGAAGCGCATTGGCTGTTTAATGCTTCCGCCGACCAGATCGACGTAGTCGTTCATCCGCAAAGTGTGATTCACTCTATGGTTGAGTACAATGATGGCAGTGTGCTGGCGCAATTAGGCAACCCTGACATGCGCACACCTATTGCTTACGGTTTGGGATTTCCGAATAGACTGGAAAGCGGCGTAAGCAGTCTGGACCTGATAAAAATAGGTCGACTCGATTTTTTACCGCCTGATTTTGAGCGTTTTCCATGTTTACGTTTGGCTTATGATGCGCTCAGAGTTGGTGGAACCGCACCGGCTATTCTGAATGCAGCCAACGAAATTGCAGTTGAAGCATTTTTGGCAGATCGCATTGGTTTTATGGATATTCCGTTAATGATAGAGTCTGTTCTGGCAACTTCAGTTATTGAAGAAGTTGCTTCAATTGAACAGCTTACTAAGGTAGATACTGAAGCTCGGCGAGCAGCCAATTTATGGCTGAAAAATTATGTATAGAAACTTTGTTTCGATTAATAGCGAAGATTGATTATGCTGACGCTATTAGCTTTTATTCTGACATTAGGCATTTTAGTCACCGTCCATGAGTATGGCCATTTTCAAGTGGCCAGATGGTGCGGGGTTAAAGTACTCAAATTCTCTGTGGGCTTTGGTAAACCTATCTGGAGTAAAAAGATAGGGCGTGACCAGACCGAATTTATCATTGCCGCAATTCCTCTTGGCGGTTATGTGAAAATGCTGGGTGAAGAGCAGCTTTCTGATGCAGAGAATCCGGCCGGACAGGATATGTCACGGGCATTTAGTCAACAGAGTGTTACCAAAAGAATGGCCATTGTGCTTGCCGGACCATTTGCAAATTTACTGCTTGCGGTTATTTTGTATTGGGCGCTGTTTATGGGCGGTACTGTTGGCATCAAACCTTTTATCGGTAATGTGCCAGAAAACACCCCGGCAGCGGCCAGTCAGATTCGTTCAGGTGAGATGATTCAGAAAATTAACGGCAAAGATGTTGCAACCTGGCAAGATGTGCGCTGGTTGTTGCTGAATGAATCATTAAAAAGCAGCAGTGTTGAGATTCAAACAATAGATAGCAGTCAGCAAATTCATTTGTATCAAATAACGACTACTGGTCTCAATGATGATGATACCAATGTTGATATTCTGCAAAAGCTGGGCTTAACTATATATCAGCCTAAAGTTCCAGCTCGTATCGGGCAGATTGTTGAAAATAGCCCTGCGGATTCAGCTGGATTAGAAGTTGGTGATCTGGTTTTAGCCATCAATGACAAAGAAATTGCTGATTGGGAGGCTATGGTGCAAGAAGTCAGGCTGCATCCGGCAAAAAAATTAGACATATTAATTCAGCGTGATTCTAGAGAATATCGCTTGTCCATCATACCGGAAGCTGCAAAAGAAAATGGCAAATCCATTGGCCGTATAGGTGCCGGATTCAAAGCCGAACCAGCTCAGTTAGATCAATATTTTGTCACGCAACACTTTACTGTCGTTGAAGCGCTCGCAAAAAGTGTAGAAAAAACCTGGGAAACAGCAATTTTCAGTTTAAAAATGCTGGGCAATATGCTGATTGGCAATGTGTCGTGGAAAGGCATGAGCGGTCCTGTAACTATCGCCAGTTATGCAGGGCAAAGTGCTAATATGGGCATAAAGGTCTTTATCGGATTTTTAGCGCTGGTAAGCATTAGTATCGGTATATTAAATCTATTACCAATACCGATACTAGATGGCGGGCATTTCATGTATTATATGGTTGAATTTTTTACAGGCAAACCTGTATCAGAAGCGGTAATCAGTATTGGGCAAAGGGTGGGCTTTTTTATTCTTGGCTGGATGATGGTGTTAGCGCTTTATAATGATATGAACAGATTGATAACAGGCTAATTGAATGGCTATCCAAAACTTGAAACACAAAAACATTAAACTCAAGTCTATCCTCCTGCTGGTTTCGAGCTTGTATGCAAGCTCCGCAGCGGCTCTCGAACCATTCGTGGTTAAAGATATTCGCGTTGAGGGGATTCAGCGTACAGAAGCAGGCACGGTTTTTAGTTACTTACCGGTAAAAGTCGGTGAGACTATGAATGATGACCTGGCCTCGCAGGCAATTAAATCGCTGTACGGTACCGGATTCTTCAAAGATGTTCGTATCGAAGCCGAGGGTGATGTGCTGATTGTAACGGTACAGGAGCGTTCAGCAATCTCTCAAATTGACTTTAGCGGCAATAAATCATTCCCGACTGATAAAATGAAAGAGGGTCTAAAGCAAATTGGTATTACAGAAGGTCAGATTTTCGACAAATCACAATTAGACCGTGCAGAACAGGAAATCAAGCGCCAGTATTTATCTCAAGGTAAATACGGTGCGACGGTTAAAGCGATAGCTTCACCTCTGGAACGTAACCGCGTAGCTATTCGATTTGATATTGAAGAGGGCGTAGTATCTAAAATTCGCAATATCAATATTGTCGGTAATCAAGCTTACAGTACTGAAGATCTGCGCGCTGAATTTCTGCTGACTACCCCCAACTGGATGAGCTGGTGGAATAAAGACGATCAGTATTCAAAACAAAAGCTCAATGCTGATTTGGAAACGCTGCGTTCTTTTTATATGAACCAGGGTTATCTTGAATTCAATATTGATTCGACCCAAGTATCTATCACGCCGGATAAAAAAGACATTTACATCACGGTAAATATTACCGAAGGTGAGAAGTACACAGTTTCCGAAGTGAAGCTAGCGGGCGAGACGCTGGTGCCTGAGGATGAATTGCGTGCATTGTTTAAAGTTCAGTCTGGTGACACTTTCAGTCGTGAAAAAGTCACACAAACAAGCAAGGCAATCAGTGATCGATTGAGCGACGACGGTTACGCGTTTGCTAATGTAAATCCTGTACCTGAGCTTAATAAAGAGCAGCATACGGCGGCATTTACTTTCTTTGTTGATCCCGGAAAACGTGTATATGTGCGCCGCATCAATATTGTTGGCAACACACGAACACGTGACGAAGTAATCAGACGTGAGATTCGCCAACTGGAATCTGCCTGGTATGCCTCAAACAAAATCAACCGTTCAAAAGAACGGATCAGACGTACCGACTACTTCTCTGACGTCAATGTAGAAACCCCTGCAGTTCCAGGTACTGCTGATCAGGTTGATTTAAATATCAGTGTGGTTGAAAAGTCTACAGGTAGCGTACAGTTCGGTGCCGGCTTATCAAGCAGTCAGGGTGTTGTGTTCGGCGTAACGGTGAACCAGAATAACTTTTTGGGCACAGGTAACCGCGTTAGCGCACAGGTAAATACCGGTAGATATAATACGGTTTATTCTTTATCTTTAACTGATCCATATTTTACGCCTGACGGTGTAAGTAGAGGTATCGATATCTATCGTCGCGATGTAGATACAAGTTCGCTGAATAATGTCGGTTCTTACCAATCATCATCATATGGTGCTGGTTTACGTTTTGGCATTCCGTTAAATGAGCGTGATGGTCTTAACTTTGGTATCGCTACCGATTTCACTACCATTGATTTAAGTGATGACAGCCCTAAACGGTATAAAGATTTTTGTGGTGTGGGTAGTAGCGGATGTAGCAGCGACTCAGTGGTGTTATCGGCCGGCTGGACGCACGACTCCAGAGACACGGTTTTCTTCCCGACCAAAGGTGTGCTGCAGCGTTTAACCGGTGAAGTATCATTGCCGGTGCTGGATCTGGAATATTACAAGATCGACTATAAGCAATCCTGGTATAAGGAGATATTTAGCGGATATACCTTTATGCTGAACGGTGAGATTGGTTATGCCGATACTTATGGCAACGAACAGTACCCATTCTTTAAAAATTATTACATGGGTGGTGTGAGCTCTGTTCGCGGCTATCAAAACGGAACCTTGGGTCCGAAAGATTTTGACCCGGCAACCAATAGACGATATTCAGTCGGTGGTACCAAGCGCTTGCTTGGTAATGCGGAATTGTTTTTCCCTGTGCCAGGTCTGAAAAACTCGACTCAATTTAAAATGAGTGCTTTCTTTGATGCCGGTAATGTATTCGGAACTAACGAGTCTTACAGTCTAGGTGATCTCAGATACTCAGCTGGTATCGGTGCAAGCTGGATTTCACCATTTGGGCCATTAAAAGTGGTTTATGCCAAGGCGTTAAATAGCGAGTCCGGTGATGACACACAGACCATACAGTTCCAGATGGGCCAGCAATTCTAATTTAATATAAACTCTGCACAACTGTGTGAACAGACGGTTTCATATGTCTTATGGCATAATATAAGCCAACGCAGAAGTATAGGTTTAGGAGAAATTAATTGAGTAAAATTTTGAAAAGTTTAGTAATGGCGGGTTTAGTAACTTTTGCCGTTGGTGCGCAATCTGCTGACCTGAAAGTTGGCTATGTACAGGTGGACAAAATTCTGCAAGAAGCACCGCAAACTGCTGAAAGCGGTAAAAAACTTGAGCGTGAATTCAGTCCCCGTTCACAAGAGCTGGATCGTATGGCGAAGCAAATTAAGGATCTGGAAGCGGCTTTGGATAAGGATGGGTTAACCATTACCGAGGCCGAGCGACGCAACAAAGAGCGTGATGTTCAGAATATTAAAATTGAATTTCAGCGCAAACAGAGAGAGCTGAGAGAAGATATTAATTTACGCAAAAACGAAGAATTAGGTTCCCTGCAGGATCGCGTAAATAAAGCAGTACAATCTGTGTCAGAAGCTGAAGGTTATGATCTGGTTGTTTACAGTGGTGTAGCTTACGCAAGTAAGAAAATTGATATCACCGATAAAGTATTGAAAACTCTAGGTAAGAAGTAATCAGCAAGCCAGTTCAGAAAGACGTGCGTTTAGATAAATGAGTAATCAGTACTCACTTGATGAGATTGTTAACGCCTTGGGTGGGCTTGTCGTTGGCGATGGCCGTATATTAATTCGGCGAGTGTCGTCTCTAGCAAATGCCAAAACAGGCGATATCAGCTTTGTCAGTGATTCTAAATATGAAAAGGCTGTTGCGAATAGTAAAGCTAGTGCGTTTATATTGAAGCCCGCACATGCTGAGTTGACTGTAGCGCCCAGGATTGTCGTTGATAACCCTTACGCCTATTTTGCTAAAGTTTCAGCGTTCTTAAACCCGGTAACGGCGGCCCCTGTTGGCATTGCAACTACAGCGATTGTTGCTGCTTCTGCTCATGTACCTGCAACATGCAGCGTTGGTGACTTTGTCGTCATCGGCGAGAATGTAGTTTTAGGTGAACACGTAGTAATCAAGAGTGGCTGTGTCATAGAGAATGATGTCTCTATTGCAGACAATACTTGTTTAGAACCTAATGTTACGATTAAGCATCATTGTGAAATTGGTAAAAGCTGCAATATATTTTCAGGTGCCGTCATTGGATCAGATGGCTTCGGTTATGCCGAAGAAAATGGCCGATGGATTAAGATTCCACAGGTAGGCCGCACGATTTTGCAAGATAACGTAGATGTTGGCGCGAATACCACAATAGATCGTGGCGCTTTGGATGACACCATCATTGAAGAGGGCGTAAAGCTCGACAACCTGATTCAAATTGGCCATAACTGCGTCATTGGCGCACATAGCGTAATCGCCGGTTGTGTCGGTATTGCAGGTAGCGCGCGCATTGGTAAGCACTGTAGAATCGGTGGTGCGGCGATGGTGCTGGGACATCTGGAAATTGCCGATAATGTGACAATTTCACCCGGAAGCATGATCACTCGCTCTTTGACTAAATCTGACACTTACACGGCTTTAATGCCATTTCAAACGCACCGTGCATGGCTGAATACCGCTGCAAAAATTCGTCATTTAGACGACTTTGCAGATAAGATCAAATCTCTGGAAAAAGAGATTGCGCTATTGAAATCTCAATAACACGTGAAATAACAATAATAATTTTTTGTAAAAATAATTAATAAAATTACATTTTTAGAAGCAGGCTGAAATCATCATGACAAACACAGTAGACACCACCGGCATGGATATCCATGAAATTCTGGAACATTTACCACATCGCTATCCATTTGTGCTGGTTGACCGTGTAGTGTCTTTGGAATTAGGTAAAGAGATTGTAGCTATCAAAAATGTTAGTGTGAATGAGCCATATTTTCCAGGCCATTTCCCCTATCATCCGGTAATGCCAGGTGTGCTTATTGTTGAGGCCATGGCACAGGCTGCGGCGATCCTGTCATTTAAAACAATGGATACCAAACCTAGTGATGATTCTGTTTATTACTTTGCTGGAATTGACAGCGCACGCTTTAAGAAGCCGGTTTCTCCTGGTGATCAAATCATTCTTAACGTTAAGATTGACCGGATTCTAAAAGGTATCTGGAAGTATTCTGGTGTTGCAACTGTTGATGGCGCTGTAGTTGCTGAGGCACAAATGATGTGTATATTAAAAGCTATTGAAAAATAACTGCTATCTAAACAGGTAGTAGCTACTAATAGTCAATAAAATCAATTGAAGCAAAAATAGTGAAGCAATAATGCAGACTGCAAAAATCCACCCAACCGCAATCATAGACCCATCCGCCCAGTTAGATTCAAGCGTAGAGGTTGGCCCTTATTCAATTATCGGGCCAAACGTCAAAATTGATGCAGGCACTCGTATTGCCAGCCATGTGTCCATCAATGGATTCACTACCATTGGTAAAAACAACCAGATTTTTCAATTTTCATCATTAGGTGAAGTACCGCAGGATAAGAAATATAGAGACGAGCCAACCTTGCTGGAAATTGGTGATAACAATACCATTCGGGAATTTTGTACCTTTAATCGCGGCACTGTTCAAGATAAAGGCACTACAAAAATCGGTAATGACAATTGGATCATGGCTTACGTTCATATCGCACATGATTGTCAGGTCGGTAATAACACTATATTTGCAAACAATTCGTCTCTAGCTGGACATGTAGATATCTACGATTATGCGATTCTGGGTGGTTTTACACTTATACACCAGTTCTGCAAGATAGGTTCGCACGTGATTACGGCTGTAGGTTCAGTCGTTTTTAAAGATATTCCACCATACGTGACTGCCGCTGGTTATGACGCTAAACCGCATGGCATTAATGCAGAAGGCTTAAAGCGACGCGGTTTTTCAGCTGATAGTATCCTGCAGATCAAACGTGCCTATAAGACTCTGTATCGTAAGGGTTTAACTCTGGATGAAGCAAAAGCTGAACTGCTGGCTATGCAGTCACAAACTCCAGAATTGGCAGTATTGACAGACTTTCTGAATGCTTCTACACGCGGTATAGTCCGCTAGTAATATTGTGATGATCAGAATAGGTATTGTAGCTGGAGAAGCTTCAGGCGATTTGCTTGGCAGTCATCTTATTCGTGCGCTAAAACAACAGCGTCCGGATATTCAATTTGTAGGGATCGCCGGGCCAAAAATGATGAGCGAGGGCGCTCTGTCCCTGTTTCCTATCGAGCGCTTATCAGTACGCGGATACCTTGAGGTAATAAAACACCTTTGGGGGCTACTAAAACTCAGGCGTCAGTTACTGAATCATTTTCTCGATAATCGTCTGGATCTATTTATTGGCATAGATGCGCCTGATTTTAATTTCTGGCTGGAAAGAAAATTAAAAAATAAAGGCATTAAAACCATTCATTATGTCAGCCCTTCAATTTGGGCATGGCGTAAAAATCGCATCAAAAAGATCAAACATTCGGTTACTGAAATACTTGCCTTATTTCCTTTCGAGCCCGCACTGTACCAGAATGAAGGTATTCCGGTCAGTTACGTTGGTCATCCTCTGGCTGATATGCTGCCGTTGGTGCCGGATGTTGCCGGTGCGCGCGAGACTTTAAAACTTGATGCTTCAGCACTGGTAGTAGCAATGTTGCCTGGTAGCCGCCAGAGTGAAGTGCAGCAGCACGCAGATCTGTTTGTACAGACGGCAAAGCTTATCTATGCTGAACGACCCGATGCCAAATTTTTGGTGCCTTTAATAACACGTGAAACGCGTCAGATTTTTGAGTTGGTAATCTTTAATGAGCCGGAAAGGCTACCGATAGAGCTATTGTTCGGCCATGCGCATGATGCAATGGAAGCCGCGGACGTTGTGATTGTTGCTTCAGGTACTGCGACTCTGGAAGCTGCGCTACTTAAAAAACCTATGGTCATCACGTACCGTATGCCGAATCTGAGCTGGCAGTTATTAAAGCGTATGCGCTTGCAGCCTTATGTTGGCTTGCCAAATGTACTAGCCGGGAAATTTGTAGTGCCAGAGCTGTTACAGGATGATGCAACGCCAGAGAAATTAGCAGAAGCAGCCTTGAAATTGGTCAGCGATAAAGATAATCTGCTGGAGATTCAGAAAGAATTTACCCAGATTCATCATAGTTTACGTCAAAATACTGCCGAAAAAGCCGCTGCCGCTGTGCTGGCATATTTAAAATGATTTTTTCATGCTGATCTGTGGGGTAGACGAAGCTGGTCGCGGCCCTTTAGCTGGCAGTGTTTATGCAGCAGCTGTTATCTTGAATCCAAACCAGCCCATCATCGGCCTTGCTGACTCAAAGAAGCTTTCTGAAAAAAAGCGTGATTATTTAGCTGGCGAAATTAAAAGTAAATCGCTTGCCTGGGCAATTGCCAGTTGTAGTGCAGTAGACATTGATGACATCAATATTCTGCAGGCGAGCTTACTGGCCATGAAGCGCGCCATTGAAATGTTGCAGGTATTGCCTGATCTGGTGCAGGTGGACGGTAATAAATGTCCAAACATCGCCTTCCCATGTGAGGCAATCGTCAAAGGTGATAGCAAAGTGCAGGAGATATCTGCGGCCTCTATCCTTGCCAAAACAGCGCGTGATGCCGAGCTTTACGCGCTGGATATCCAATATCCGCAATACGGCTTCGCAAAACACAAGGGATACCCAACACCCTATCATTTGGAAATGCTAAGCCTGCATGGCGTATGCGATGTGCACAGGCGTAGCTATGCGCCGGTAAGAGCGTTACTTAATAATGTCTAAGCCAGCAACAAAAATACCGTAGGTTTCTTATGCAGATCAGGCAAGGGCTGTTGTTTCCAAGCCTTGATGCTGCGACTGATGATCAATTCATCCTCTAAACTGATATTACACGCGACACAAAGTTTAGTTTCAGGATGAGCATGCGCCAGAATATCAGCAAGCAAATGCTGATTACGATAAGGCGTTTCAATGAAAATCTGTGTTTCATTGAATTTTTGCGAGACTTTTTCAATTTCTTTCAGGCGTTGCACGCGCGCTGCTTTATCAGCAGGTAAGTATCCCAAAAACGTAAAGCGCTGACCATTAAAACCGGAAGCCATCAGGCTTAATAAAATAGAGCTGGGGCCTACCAAAGGGGTAACGCGTATGCCTTTTTGATGCGCCAGCGCAGCTAACTTCGCGCCGGGGTCGGCAATGCCGGGGCAGCCGGCTTCGCTCATCATGCCGATATCTTTACCCGCCAGTAGTGGTGCCAGTAAGGCGGGAATCGCCTTATCTTCTGTATGCTCATTTAACGTAAGCAAGGTAAGCTCGCGCACTGGTTTCAGGGTTTTCATCAGCCCTAAAAAATGCCGGGCGGTCTTTTCATTTTCCACCACAAATACTTCTAAATTCTGTGCGATGCGGATGACATCAGGCGGCAGTGCGCGTGCAAGATTGTCATCACCAAGTGTGACGGGAACGAAATAGAGCGTGCCCGGTTTTATGGAAGCTGTCATTGATTAATACTTTACTTGAACACGGTAATTTAAAATGGTTTTGCCTTCAGCCGGTATTTCTATTTTCCACACAGCGGTATTGCTGGTGGCTTTTTGGCTAACATGATTTTCTTTAAGAATTTTCCAGTCACCGGGGATTGGTTCTTGAACTGTCACAGTGACACGTTCTTTTTTTGCGTTTTTCAATACGATTTCATACGCACTTTCAAACAAGCTGTTGCCTTTAGCCGGGCGTGGCAGCGCTTTAAAATCTGTCTGCTTTTTGTCAGCGGTAACATCAAAAGAATCACCCAGCTTCAGGCGTACCGTTTCATTTTTCGGCGTATGGTCGATCTTGTCTTCACCTACAAATTGCGCATTGCCCAGACTATCTTTTTTGTAAACCCGCATAATGCCTTTTGGTAAAGGCATGCCAAGTTTTGCAGCTTCTTTATTATCAAACTCGATAAAAGCACCAACTTTCATTTTCTGGCCTAAATCACCATAGCTGGAACCGTAATAATAGTCGGCACCTTGCAGCACAAGCTCTTTACGTGCCGGTATATTAGATGCAGATAGCAATGCAACTTGTTTGGTTTGATTCTCGGCAATGGTAGTAGGGCGATCCAGCGAGTACAGATGGTACTCAAGCAGGGACTCTTCAGCCATGCCGGCACTATCTTCGGCAGCCATCGCAAGGCTTTTACGCATTGCCGTTGGTTGAGGGTAGTTTTCACGTACCATATTTACATCACCGGCAACCAGCTGCAGTTTTGCATTGTTATAGCTGGTGCCACTGGTATTTGTGAGCGTAACCCAGCCTGAAAGATCAATACTGTCTTCTTTAGGGCTTAGCTCGGCCACGTAATCCGCTTTCCAGCCAAGGCCACTGGTTAAATAGCTGAGCTCTACTGTCTGTGTTGATGCTGTTTTACTGTTAATTTTGGTCACCAGAGTAGGGCGATCACGTAGATTACTTGGTACGTCATCATAAATAATGCGCCCGGGTATGCCAGTTTCAATACGATTGCCGATGCGCATTACCACACCGTTATTGGCTGATAGAACGGTAGCTTGTTCTGTCGTTTCTACGCCTGTAGCCGGATTAATTCGGGCAATAGTTACATTTTTACCCACATATTTTTCAAGCAGTTTTTGTGGTGTTAGCAAATCAAAATCGAAGTTTTGTTCCAGTGTAGTAAAGCTTCCTGCATTACTCAAGCTGCGTAGCAGAGCGGTTTCTGGTCTTATCTGCGCACTTACATCACGTAATGCAAGATTGTTCAGACCGCTGCTCAGGGTAACTTTGCGCTGGTCTTTTACTAAGGCCAGGTTGTTATTGTAAATAGTGACGGCAACACTTTGCTGCTCATTGAGCGTGCTACGTATTTCATTTAACTCCGCTGCAACCGCAGCAGTAGAAAACATTGAAACAATGGCAGATGTAATTAATGCGTATCGAGCAGACATGTCTTATTCCTTTTAATTGAATTAGTTACTGCACCTATCGGGATCACACTTAATACATAAAGATAATGATTTATATTACTGCGAAATCTTCGTTATGCAACATATTAACCAGCGCAATCAATGGTAGCCCTATCAATGCATTAGGGTCGTCGCCGGTCATTTTTTCTATAATCGCAATACCGAGGCCCTCAGATTTTGCACTACCAGCACAATGGTATGGCTGTTCTTTATTCAAATAGTTTTCGATCTGGGCATCCGTCAGATTTCTAAATCTCACAACATAAGGCACGACTTCTGCCTGCATGTTTTGTGTGACTGCATTGTAAAGACATAGTGCACTATGAAATATGACTTCTCTGCCACGCATCAAGCGCAGCTGTCTGGTCGCATTTTCATGAGTGAGTGGTTTACCTAATTGCTGATTATCTAGTGTTGCGACCTGATCACAGCCGATAATCAGTGCATCAGTATGCGATTCGCCTATTTTTCTAGCCTTTACCTGCGCTAGCCGCAGTGCTGTTTCCTGCGGCAATTCGTTAGGTAACGGTGTTTCATCCACATCTGGCGATAACCATGAAAAAGGTATCTGTAAATGTGTAAGAAGCTCACGCCGAAAAGGTGAGGAAGAAGCAAGAATTAGATTTTGGTTCATAGTTTTTAGCTAGTAATAAAAAAGCCGACAGTTAAGATTCTGTCGGCTTTAACGTTAAAAAACAAATAATTTATTCAGGTTGAATTTCAAGCAAAGCTTCATCAGGAGTGACTGTGTCGCCTTTGCTTACATTAACAGCGACTACAACGCCATTCGTTGCCGCCTGAATCTCATTCTCCATTTTCATCGCTTCAATCACGAGTACGCCATCACCAGCCTTAACCTTATCGCCAACGTTCACTTTTACGGCAACAATGGTTCCAGGCATGGATGTTGTTACATGGCCGGCATGTAAAGCGCGAGGACGGCCGCTTGCTGTGCTGCTGGCAGTTTTTTTCTTGCCGCCGCCAGATGCAACGCCGTTGCCGGAAACTTCGATCTCGCTTAAAGTTTCCACAATCACTTCTTCTGCAATGCCATCAATGGTTACATAGTACGGGCGATGTTCTTGACCAGCATGACCGCTACCGGTCAGGTTGATATGGAAGGTTTCGCCATGCAATGTCACTTTGAATTCGTTAGGCGCAAAACGAGAAGCGCCAGATTGTACCGCTGATTTTTCCAGCAATGCGTCAGGTGCTGCAGAACCTGCATTGCGTTCTTGCAGATAGGTTTTGCCGATATCCGGGAACATCGCATAGGTCAGCACGTCTTCCTGAGATTTTGCAAAAAGCTCGGCTTCTGCGGTTAACTTTTCCATCTCTGGTTCAAGTAAGTCAGCCGGGCGACAGGTAATGATCTCGTCATTGCCAACAGCTTTTTGCTTGATATTGTCATCAACCGCAGCTGGGGATTTGCCGTAATGACCACGGAAATAATTTTTCACTTCATTGGTGATGGACTTATAGCGATCACCGGTCATCACGTTCAGTACAGCCTGTGTGCCTACGATTTGTGAAGTTGGCGTTACCAGAGGAGGGTAGCCCAAGTCTTTACGCACACGTGGAATCTCAGCCAGTACTTCATCCATGCGATTCAGTGCACCTTGTTCTTTTAACTGGTTAGATAAGTTCGAAATCATGCCGCCTGGAACCTGATTAACCAGCACGCGTGTATCTACACCAGTGAACTCACTCTCGAATTGCCAGTATTTTTTGCGCACGTCGCGGAAGTATGCAGTGATCTCCTGCAGTGCTTGTAAATCCAGGCCGGTATCATATTCAGTACCTTGCAAAGCCGCTACGATGCTTTCAGTAGATGAATGGCTGGCGCCTTCACCGAAAGATGAGTTGCAGGTATCAACAATAGCTGCGCCGGCTTCAATGCCTTTTAATAAACACATTGCAGATAAACCGGATGTTGCATGGCTATGTAAATGAATCGGTAAATTAACGGCTGCGCGTAATGCTGTTACCAGATCAGTGGTGGCTGTCGGCGTGAGCAATCCGGCCATATCTTTAATTGCAATTGTATCGCAGCCAAATGCTTCAAGCTCTTTCGCCAAGGAAACAAAATGCGCAACATCATGAACCGGGCTTGTGGTGTAGCTGAGCGTACCTTCTGCGTGCTTGCCTACTTTTTTAACGGCAGCGATTGAGGTTTTGAGATTACGCATGTCGTTCATCGCATCAAAAATACGGAACACGTCAACGCCGTTATCTGCTGATTTCTGTACGAATGCACGCACTACGTCATCAGAGTAATGACGGTAACCTAACAGGTTCTGGCCACGCAGCAGCATTTGAATGCGGCTGTTTGGCAATGCTTTACGCAGTCTTGCCAAGCGCTCCCATGGGTCTTCTTTCAGAAAACGTACACAGGCATCAAATGTCGCGCCGCCCCAGGCTTCTAGTGACCAAAAGCCAATAGAATCAAGCTTTGAACAGATGGGAAGCATGTCATCGGTACGCAGACGCGTAGCAATGAGTGATTGATGTCCATCACGTAAAACTAATTCGGTAACATGTACTTTTGCCATTTTTTAATTGATCGCTTTAAGGTTTGAGTTAATCTTTAATATTCAATGAAAGTATTTAAATACCTTCATGCGCTGCAATGGCTGCCGAAATCGCAGCTGCAATCAGCTCTGGAGGAGGTTCATTTGCATAGTTTGCCAGCTCAGGATGTGACTCCACAAAACTGGTGTTGAACTCTGCATTTCTGAAGTCCGGATGTTTCAAAATTTGTTGATAATAAGGAATCGTTGTTTTTACACCATAAATCAACATGTCGTCCAAAGCACGGCGACCACGCTCAATCACGCTGTCCCAATCCAGTGCCCAAACCGTGAGTTTTGCACACATTGAGTCATAGTAGGGCGGAATCACATAGCCGCTGTAAATTGCTGCATCCATGCGCACACCAGGACCACCTGGTGCATAGTAGCGCGTAATTTTACCAAAACTTGGCAAAAAGCCGTTTTTCGGATCTTCTGCATTGATACGGAATTCCATCGCATAGCCGCGGAATTGCACATCGCTTTGTTTGTATTGCAATGGCAAGCCATAAGCAACACGGATTTGTTCTTGCACAATATCAATACCGGTAATCGTTTCTGTCACGGTATGCTCAACTTGCAGACGCGTGTTCATTTCCATGAAGTAGAAAGTATTGTCCGAGTCTAACAGGAACTCTACAGTACCCGCATTTTCGTAACCAACCGCTTTTGCCGCTTTAACTGCCAGGCCGCCGATGTAATCACGCTGCGCCTGACTCAATTGAGGCGATGGCGCAATCTCGATCAGTTTCTGATTGCGGCGTTGAATAGAGCAGTCACGCTCAAACAGATGAATAGCATTACCTTGTGAGTCAGCCAGCACCTGCACTTCGATATGGCGCGGTGATATCACGCATTTTTCGAGAAACACTTCAGGTTTGCCGAAAGCTTTGCTCGCTTCGCTGATTACACGATCATAGTTGCTTAATAACTCTTTTTCACTATCACAACGGCGAATACCGCGACCACCGCCACCGTTAGTGGCTTTAAGCATTACCGGGTAGCCAATTTGGCTGGCAAGTGCTACCGCTTCATCCAGATTCTCTAAATTACCATTACTGCCTGGCGTGCACGGAATACCTGCGTTGGTCATTGCGTTGCGAGCTTGAATCTTATCGCCCATCTGACGAATAACATCTGCATTAGGGCCAATGAATTTAATACCGCGGCGCTCACAGATTTCAGCAAGCTCAGGGTTTTCGGATAAAAATCCATATCCGGGATGCAAGGCATCGCAACCTGTCGCCACAGCGAGGTTTACAATATTGTGTGCATTAAGATAGCCAGATACAGGATCTGTGCCGATATGATAGGCCTCATCAGCTTTCTTTACATGCAAAGCCTGTCGATCCGCATCTGAATAAATTGCAACGGACTTGATGCCCATTTCTGAGCAAGCGCGTACAATACGCACTGCGATTTCACCGCGGTTAGCAACTAGAATTTTTTTGAACACGTAG
>DATCVB010000016.1:0-5562 GCA_036567185.1 Methylotenera sp. | reverse complement strand
TCTACATCAGCTTCGGTGCGCTGCAAAATACTTACAATCCAGCGGTCAGCCTGTGAAAAGTCCAGATAACCTTCCGGCTTGGTTTTGCAATCCTCAAGACCGTTATCCTGACCTTCAGTGTTCATGAGTACAAAACGCGTGGCATTCCACAGTTTGTTGCAGAAGTTACGGTAACCGTCACAGCGCTGCAGATCAAACTTGATGTCACGGCCTGGAGAAGCCAGTGCCGCAAATGTGAAACGCAAGGCATCAGTACCATAAGCAGCAATACCTTCCGGGAATTCCTTACGTGTGCGTTTTTCAATCTGCTCGGCTTGTTTCGGGTTCATCAAACCGGTCGTGCGTTTTTTAATCAAGTCATCAAGATTAATACCGTCAATCAGGTCGATTGGATCGAGCACATTGCCTTTGGATTTACTCATCTTCTGGCCTTCGGCATCGCGAATCAGGCCGTGCACATACACATGCTTGAACGGGATTTTGCCGGTGATGTGCGTAGTCATCATGACCATACGCGCCACCCAGAAGAAAATAATGTCAAAACCAGTTACCAACACAGAAGAAGGCAAGTATTGCTGCAACGCTACATTGGCCGCATCTTTTTCTGCATCGCCAGTCCAATCCAGTGTTGAGAATGGCCATAACGCAGAGGAATACCAGGTATCCAGCACATCGTTGTCACGTGTCAGGTTACCTGTGTAGCCATCCTTGGCCGCCAAGGCTTTAGCGCCAGCTTCATCATGTGCCACATACACTTTGCCATCTTCGGAATACCAGGCCGGAATTTGATGCCCCCACCATAACTGGCGTGAAATACACCAGTCCTGAATATTGTTGAGCCATTGGTTATAGGTATTCACCCAGTTTTCCGGGTAAAACTTGATCTCGCCGCTCGCCACTACATCCAGCGCTTTTTGTGTGATGGATTTACCATCGGCAGCCGGTTTGCTCATGGCCACAAACCATTGGTCGGTGAGCATAGGCTCAATCACCACGTTAGTACGGTCACCGCGCGGCACTTTGAGTTTATGTTTATCGACCTTGACCAGATAGCCTTGGGTTTCAAGGTCAGTGACCACTTGCTTACGTGCAGCAAAGCGCTCCAGGCCCTGATACTGCTTAGGGGCTGCTTCGTTCACAAAACCTTGCAGGTTCAAAATGCCTATCATCGGCAATTTATGACGCTGGCCAACCGCATAGTCATTAAAGTCATGTGCTGGGGTCACTTTCACCACGCCGGTACCGAATTCTTTATCGACATAATCATCGGCAATAATCGGGATTTCACGATCGCACAATGGCAGTTTTACATTTTTGCCAATTAAATGCGCATAGCGCTCATCTTCAGGATGCACCATCACGGCCACGTCACCGAGCATGGTTTCCGGGCGTGTAGTTGCAACAATCAAGCTACCGGAGCCATCAGCTAATGGATAGCTGATATGCCACATGGAACCGTCTTCTTCTTCCTGCACCACTTCGAGGTCAGAGACCGCAGTACCCAATTTCACATCCCAATTCACAAGGCGTTTACCACGGTAGATCAGGCCTTCGTTATAGAGGCGCACAAAAGTTTCGGTCACGGTTTTGTTAAGACCTTCATCCATTGTGAAGCGCTCACGCGACCAGTCAGGTGAAGTACCTAAACGGCGCATCTGCTTGGTGATGGTGCCGCCTGAATACTCTTTCCATTCCCAGACTTTTTCCAGAAATTTTTCACGGCCGAGGTCATGGCGAGAAACGCCTTGAGCATCGAGCTGGCGCTCAACTACAATCTGCGTCGCAATACCGGCATGGTCGGTACCCGGCTGCCATAAAGTATTGTCGCCGCGCATGCGGTGATAACGCGTCAGCGCATCCATCAGGGTCTGGTTAAAGCCATGCCCCATATGCAGCGTGCCCGTCACATTAGGCGGTGGCAGTAAAATGCAAAAGTTGTCTTGTTTGGACTGGTCTAAACCGGCAGCATAGTAGCCTTTGCCCTCCCAGAATTCATACCATTTGCTTTCTATGGTTTTAGGATCAAAGGATTTAGCTAACTCGTTAATTTCGGACATTTTTGAGAGGAGTATTCAGTTGTAATAGCCAGCTATTTTAACACAGGCCAAACGTAGTGTTACGCGGCCAAGTTACCAATAAAAACTGAAAGCAGAATAGCAAGGCAAAAAAACGAGAAATGTACCCACGCCCAGCGCTGGTAATGCTGTCGCAGCGCATGTGGAGAAATGCCGGATATCAGAAACAAGCGTTTATTAGCAGGCTTTGCAATCAGATGCACCTCGCTTTGCTGTCGCTGTGCATGTTTAGCGCGCACCTCCGCATAAGCCCTTTCACGCGCGAGTTCCCACTCATGCATATCAATCTCACCATCCCGATTCAGGTCAAACTGTTGCAACAGCCTGGCTTTCGACTGCTTAAGCTGTGTAATCAGCTTGCCTGCATCCTGATGAATTTCGGCTTCTGTATTGGTCTGACTGCCGGTATCCAGATCACCCAATACATAAACCGGGCTATCTGCGAACAATACATCCTCTATATATTTGTGGCCATGCTGCTCCACCACATGACGGCTGGCGGCAAACACCTCGGCACCTCTGGGGTCTATACGGCAAACTCCGGACTCATCCTGCAACTCAAACAGCTGCTCACAGATGCGATAGTCGGCCAAACGCCACATATAATTTGTATCGCGGCTATAAATCCATAACCTGAACCATACACATTCCACGCCGCGAATCGGGCTGCGTGTCAGTGTCAGGCTTTTAGATATGCCGAACAGCTCTACATAACCTTGAGCGGCAGAGGCAATGGTAGCAACCGGAATTTCCGATATGCCGAGCAAGCGCTTGAAGTTAAATGCCCATACCAGCATCGCCACCAGTGCGCCGAGAGCAAAAACCAGCGGCAATTGATTGATATGATGGCTGCGAAAATCCAGAAAAATACCCGCCAGCACCAGCCCTGTATAAACACATAGCGCCAGCGGGTTCAGGTAGTAACTGCTTAGTTGCCGCACTTAAATTACTTTGCGTTAAAGCGCTGGCTTACATCAATATCTGCGAGTTCGGCACGGGCAAACTGCAATAGATCGGCTTTCAAAAACCCGAATAATCTGGCGACAATTAAATCCGGAAACTGCTGGATACGCACATTATTGATATAAACACTGTCGTTATAAAACTCGCGGCGGTCTGCAATCTGGTTTTCAAGGCCGCTGATGCGGGTTTGCAGCATCAAAAAGTTCTGGTTGGATTTTAAATCGGGGTAATTTTCGGCAACGGCAAATAAACCGCCCAAGCCTGCTCGCAGCAGGCCTTCAGCCTTACCAAGCGCTGTCACATCATGATGTTCACTTGCGACATCCACTTGTTTGCGCGCCTGAATCACTTTTTCAAGGGTAGCCTGCTCATGCTGCATATACTGCTTGCAGGTATCAATCAGCTTAGGTAACTCGTCATTGCGTTGCTTGAGCAGCACGTTGATGTTCGACCAGGCTTTTTCTACGTTATTTCTAACACTGACCAAACTGTTATAGGTAATCACGAAATACAGCACCAATACTGCTATTACTATCCAAGCTACCATCCAGAATCTCCCCGAAAAAACTTATCATTTTTTAGAAGTATAACTTAGGTTTGGCAAGCTTGGTTTTGCGACCTTTTTAAGTATTCAGCAACAGCGGGCCTGCCTTTTCCCAGTACCGTGAAAAGCGCTGCATGCGCTTATCGCTCATTTCAACATCCACTAATTTATCTACCGGTTGCCATTTGGTCAAAAATGGCGACAGCATCTCTCTAATTTTAGAGTTAGGCGTAGCCTGTGTAATCAGTTCGCCCACATTCCTTTGCAGCAATACCTCATAAGTATCGCCGACCCAAACCTCAACATTCATCATTTCACTCAGGCAGTCCATCACAAACTGCAATCGCTTGAGCGGCCAGCTCCCATATAACTGCGGATCAAATACAAATATTTTAGGAAAAGGCTGATTCAGCACGCTATTGTTGGGCGATAACATTTCGTCATGTATATACACCGCAACCGCCTTGTGCATAGAGGCTGTTTTCATCAATGCCGGGTTCAGCGGGTATCGTTTTGCATCAGCATTTGTCGGCTGCGTAAATAAGCGCGCTTGCAATGTTTCATAACTGGCATCAAACGGACAGTGCGCGGTGCATCCTGCGCAATATTTCTCACCGGTATAGCGTGCCAGATTTTCTTTATTAAAATAATAAGGTTTAGAACTGAATGTAGATGCGACCCATTGCCACGACAAATGATTGCTGGCGATATCACCATCCAGCAAATGCACCTCGAACCAGTCAGCGGCTTCGCGCCAGTCTATTTTGAGGTGATGCACAACGTAGCTGGCCAGCCACATGCGCGCATGATTGTGCACATACCCTGTAGTCAGCAAATCACCAATAAAAGCATCCATACACGGCAAACCGGTTTTACCCTGCTGCACCGCCTCAGTTAGCGGCGCGTACCCAAGTGCAACTTTAGGCGGCTCCATCTCGCTATAGATTGCATTGCCCCTAGCCATCCATACCTGGCGCCAGTAATCGCGCCACGCAAGCTGCATTAGAATATTTTCTGAGGTTAGGCCGAACTTGCTTTTAATTGCTGCGAATGTCTCGTTCAAAGTGAGGCAACCGTGTCTTAGGTAGGGTGAAAGGTGGGTGACAGCGCCGTTTAAAAAATTGCGATTGCGGCCATAGGCAACTGCATCCACATTATTTAGCTTAGTCAGCGACTTTGAACGTCCACCCGCCCACCCATTGGCAAGATCACCCCCTTCAGCCTGCGGGAACACGCGCCTGGCATAATGCAGGCGCTCCATGCGATCATTAGGGATAGTTAGCTTTTGTGCAGGCTTCATGAATTTTTCTCCTACTTTCCAATCGCTAGTTTACTATTTTTTTACCACCTGAACGGGTGATATAGACCATTAATTTTGTAACATTAACAGCAAAATATCATGCAATAATAGCCCTCTTAGCAATAGAATTAACATGAAAATTTAAATCTTCTTAAAAAAGGAACAGCATGATAGAACCGATGTGGATTTGGGGAGTGTTAGGCATATTATTACTAACAGCTGAAATCATGATAACTGGCACGCTGTATACGCTATGGTTCAGCATCTCGGCGTTATGCATTGCAGTTTTACTGTGGCTGTTTCCTGAAACTTCCTACGCCGTTCAGTTTACCGTTTTTGCTGTATTATCTCTGGGCTCTTTGGCTATCTGGCGTCGCTACTACAAAAAAACAGATACCAACTACCGCGTTGGTCAGGCACAGGGTGAGGAAATTGGCCGTGTCGGCATCGTCACTGAGGCAACAAGTGCCTCACAAAATGGCACCATACGTTTCACGCAGGGCTTGATGGGCAGCAAAGAGTGGGCCGCCGTATCCGATGAACCGATAGAAGTTGGCAGCAATGCTACCGTAGTGGCTGTAGAAGGTAATTCGCTGAGAATTACCAAAAGCAATTAATGATTAAAATTAAGGAAATAAAATGACTGAGTTTAGCTTTGTACTGATATTTTTAGTAATTGT
>DATCVB010000015.1:0-19037 GCA_036567185.1 Methylotenera sp. | reverse complement strand
ACAATTCCATATTCGTTCATAAATTAACCATAAAGCTCTATCCTCTAGCGGAAAGTCACTCATTTCATGATCTCCACGTTGTTCAAAAAATTATTCGGTAGCCGTAATGAAAGGCTTGTTAAACAGTATGCGCAGAAGGTTCAGCAAATCAATGCGCTAGAGCCGGCGATGCAGGCGCTGAGTGATGAAGCACTTAGAGCGAAAACAGAGGAATTCAAACAGCGTTACGTGAACGGCGAAAGCCTGGAAAAACTGCTGCCGGAAGCTTTTGCAGTCGTGCGTGAAGGCAGTCGCCGCGCTTTGGGTATGCGCCATTTTGATGTGCAGCTCATTGGAGGTATGGTGCTTAACTCAGGAAAAATCGCAGAGATGCGTACCGGTGAAGGTAAAACTTTAGTGGCTACATTGCCTGCCTACCTGAATGCCTTAAGCGGCAAAGGCGTACACGTTATTACCGTGAATGATTATCTGGCCAGGCGTGATGCGGAGTGGATGGGTAAACTTTATAACTTTTTAGGTTTATCAATCGGCATCAATCTGTCACAGATGACAAATGAAGCCAAACGTCTGGCTTATGCAGCGGATATTACCTACGGCACCAACAATGAATACGGTTTTGACTACCTGCGTGACAACATGGTTTATAGCGCAGAAGAGCGTGTACAGCGTGGATTGAACTATGCGCTGATCGATGAAGTGGACTCAATTCTGATCGACGAGGCACGTACGCCGCTGATTATTTCAGGGCAGGCCGATGATAGCGTAGCGCTATACAATCAAATCGACGTTATTGCTGCAAAACTGGTAGCACAGACTGAAGAAGAAGGTGCTGGTGATTTCTGGGTAGATGAAAAAGCGCAGAATGTGGTGATGTCTGAACAGGGACATGAGCATGCTGAAGCGTTACTGACAGAAGCGGGTTTACTGGCAGAAGGTTCAAGCTTGTATGAGGCTTCTAACATTACCCTGGTACATCACCTGTATGCATCATTGCGTGCACGCAACCTTTATCACCGCGACCAGCATTATGTAGTGCGTGACGGTGAAATCGTGATTGTGGATGAATTCACCGGCCGTATGATGGCTGGCCGTCGCTGGTCTGATGGTTTGCACCAGGCAGTTGAGGCTAAAGAGGGCGTTGAAATCCAGAAAGAGAACCAGACGCTGGCTTCTATCACGTTCCAGAACTATTTCCGTATGTATGTAAAACTGTCCGGCATGACCGGTACGGCAGATACTGAGGCCTATGAGTTCAACCAGATTTATGGCTTGGAAACAGTCGTGATTCCAACGCACCGTACTATGCAGCGTAAAGATGGCATGGACAAAGTGTACAGAACTGCACGTGAAAAATATGCGGCAGTGATTGAAGATATTAAAGGTTGCCAGAGCCGTGGTCAGCCAGTGCTGGTAGGTACTACCTCAATTGAAAATTCAGAGTTGATTTCCAGCTTGCTGACTGAAGCTAAACTGGAACATCAGGTATTGAATGCGAAACAACATGAGCGCGAAGCACATATTATTGAACAGGCAGGCCGCCCAGGTGTAATTACGATTGCAACCAATATGGCAGGCCGTGGTACCGATATTGTGCTTGGCGGTAACCCTGAATCTGATATTGCTGCGGTTGAAGCAGATGCTAACTTAACAGACGCGCAAAAAGCAGAACGCGTGGCGCAACTTAAAGCGGAGTGGCAACAACGCCATGATGGCGTATTAGCGGCCGGTGGTTTGCATATTGTAGGTACCGAGCGCCATGAATCACGCCGCGTGGATAACCAGCTGCGTGGCCGTTCCGGTCGTCAGGGTGATGCCGGTTCCAGCCGTTTCTATCTGTCACTGGAAGATCAGCTGTTACGCATTTTTGCTTCTGACCGCGTATCAGCCATTATGGGCAAATTGAATATGCCGGATGGCGAAGCGATTGAGCACCCATGGGTGACGCGCGCGATTGAGAATGCACAGCGTAAAGTTGAAGGCCGTAACTTTGATATCCGTAAACAACTGCTTGAGTATGATGACGTAGCCAATGATCAGCGTAAGGTGATCTACGAGCAACGTAATGAATTGCTGGAAGCAACGGATGTTGGTGCAACCATTGCTGCGATGCGTGAAGATGTATTAATCAGCATGATCGCGACACATATTCCGCCTGAAAGTGTTGAAGAGCAATGGGATGTGCCAGCGCTTGAGCGCGAATTAAAAGCCGAAACCGGACTGGAACTGCCGCTGCAGAAAATGCTGGAAGACAATCCGGATATCCATGAAGAAACGCTGCGCGACTTTATTCTTACTGAGGCCAACAAAGCCTATGCAGAGAAAGAAGAGCAAGCCAGCCCTGATATCCTGCGTCAGTTCGAGCGATCAGTCATGCTGCAGAGCGTTGACAATCATTGGCGTGAACATCTGTCCGCTTTGGATCATTTACGTCAGGGTATTCATTTGCGCTCATACGCACAGAAAAATCCTAAGCAGGAATACAAACGTGAAGCGTTTGAATTGTTTGAAGGTTTGTTGAACACGATTAAAACTGAAGTGACAAAAGTGACCATGCTGGTACAGGTAAAAACTGAAGCTGACGTTGAGGCGGTTGAAAAGCCGGTAGAGGTTGAGAACGTACAATATCAGCATGCTAACTATGATGAGGCACTAGGCGTATCTGCTGCTGAAGAAGGTGCTGACGAAGCTTCACAGCCTATGGTGCGTGAGGGTGTCAAGGTTGGTCGTAATGATCCATGCCCATGTGGTTCTGGCAAGAAATATAAACAGTGCCACGGCGTATTAAGTTAATAGGCAAGCCGAGATAATAGGCGCGCTGAATTAATACAAATTAATAAATTTAGTATAAGTGATTAATAGTATGTCTGAAATTGTACAAGAAGAAGTTCAATCGCCGTGCATCGGTGTTTGCAGTATTGATGAGGCGTCAGGTTATTGTCAGGGCTGCTATCGTACCACTGAAGAAATAAAAGGCTGGTGGAACATGAGCCAGCCGGAGCAGACGCAGCTGGTTGCTGAGCTGGAACAGCGTCAGTCTCAGTCAGTCAGTTTCGACTAGTCATTCCTGATAAGCTGCTTTGCAGCAGTTTATTCAAGGCATTTGTTGCGCAGGTATCAATCTGGATTACTTTGCCCAGTTCTGTAGCTGAAAAGACTTGTGCCGTTTTTAGCTGATGTTCCAGTACGGCTAAGGTTGCTTCAGAGGCGTCATTGCCGGATTGCTGACGCTCGCTGATGCGCCGTTTTAATTCCTGTTCTGGCGCGCAGAAGTCTAGTATTACAAAATCCACCTGTTTTTCCGCAGCTAATTCTGCAAATAGTTCCCGCTGCTTGGATTGTAAAAAAGCAGCATCTATCAATACCGAGAAACCGGCATCCAGCAGCGATGATGCCAGCTCAGCCAGTCTGCGGTAAACCAGCAGCACGTTGTCCTGTGTGTAAAGACCCTGATTCACTTCGTTGCCGGAACTTTTCTGAGACTGACCTTGCTCAGTTTTATATATGAGTCGCTTGCGCTCAATATCTGAGCGCAGGTGAATGATACCCAGGTTTTCGATGCCTACACTTTCTGCAATCTGTGCACTGAAAGTAGACTTGCCGGAACCTGAGTAGCCATGGGTAATGAATAATTGGTTTGGTTTTGGCTGGCTGTAATTTTCAGCCAGATTCGCGTAACTTTCGGCTTCCTCCAAATCCTGCGGATTTCGGTGTTGCTCCCAGCGCAGCAGCGCTACTTTACAACGCACCAAAGCTCGATACACCAGATAGTAAGGTAATAAAGCCAGTCCCTCATAGTCGCCGCTAGCACTTAAGTAGCGATTCAGAAAGCGATGGGCGAGCTGGTTAAAACCGCGATGCTGCAGATCCATGACCACAAAAGCAATTTCGCTGATAACGTCAATCCAATGCAGGTCCGGATTGAATTCGATACCATCAAACGGTGTGACCGTACTATCAATTAGCGTAATGTTGCCCAGATGCAAATCACCGTGACACTCGCGAATGAAGCCCTGCTGTTTACGCAGTTCCATTAAACGCTTGTTTTTTAAGAGCGCTTGCTCACCCCATTGCTCTAATTGCAGTATCTGCTGCAAAAACCTTTCATTATTGATTAAAGGGCGAATGTGGGCGAAGTTGCCCTGGAACCAGTGATGGGTTTCCTGCGGCATGCCAAAGTGGCTGTTTGAAGTATCGCTTGCAGCATGTCGGTGAAATTCAGCCGTCAGTTCTGCTAGCTGGTCGATGATGGCAGGGCTTAGTTCACCGCGGTCAGCGATATGGCTTAATAGCTGGCTGCCATCAAATTGCTGCATTTGCACTGCATATTCGATGGCTTCGCCGCTGCCGTTCATGTGCGGGTGCTGAGCTGTGCCGGTAATTGGCACTACTTGGAGGTAAAGGTCTGGCGCGAAGCGGCTATTAAAGCGTAATTCTTCCTGACAGTAGAAATTCCGTTTGTCCAGCGTAGAGAAATCAAGAAAATCAAATTGCACATTCTTTTTGATTTTATAGGCGTATTGTCCCGTTAATAGTACCCATGAAATATGCGTTTCAATTAGTTCAATCTGCGTTACGGTGTGTGGGTAAGCTGCAGGATTTAATAAGGCTTGAATCAAACTCACAGCAACACCTCGTAGTTATATGGACTTAATAGTGCGTGCCGATAATCACGCCCTGATTCCGCTGGTCTTCTAGTATAGATAGGCCAAACTCAATGATACTCTCAGGCTGCGGGTGTTGTAACTCTTTTGCCAGTAGCGTGAGTGCCTGCTTGCCGGTAAGAGGCGCATTTTGCAGCAGTGAGATTAATCTATAAGTAACAGGATTTAATTGTATGAATTTTACTTGGTCATCAGTGTTGAGGAATACCAGAAGCTGCGTGCTTTCCGGCTGCCTGGGTTTGTGCCGTGGTGAAATCTTATGCACGGCATAGTCGTAATTGAGTAACTGCATGGTCGGGTTAAACACCGGTTTACTGTTTCTGAGATTGCCCTCAGGTTCAACATCATTTGGCTTCGTAGTATCCGGGCTGGAGGCTACGAATAATTCTATCCATTCGTAATGACAGAGGCTGTTGAGGTAGGGCGGTAGCAGTGCCTGTAATGCAGGATCCGCATTATTCAGGAATTGTAAAAACTGCTCCGGAATCTTGCGGAACAAGGGGCTGCTTGCGGAATAGTCGCGCATAAAAGCCTGATTCAGCTTTAACCATTTGTGCTTGCCCAGAACTTTGCTTGCAACAGGAAAGCACGCAGAGACTGATTCAAATAAATTGTTGAATACAATTTCTTCATACACTGCCATGCGCTCGTTTGGCACACCGGCAAGCGGCGGCTGATTGTGTGGATCGCGCAGGCGGGCGGTAAATGCCAGTTGATAACGCTGAAAGCCGGGTAGTTCTGCAGTCATGGCATTAGCCCATCGCTACTGACTGTTCAGAGGCAATAAAACGTCGCTCAATTTTGTTCTGGTAATCAGCAATCTTATTGATCTCATGCATGAGTTCCTGCAGCGGCGGGATGTTATTGTCACGCTCCAGCAGTGTGGGGAAGCTACCGAATAACTGGTAAGCATCTTCCAGCAGTGCCCACACCGGGTCAATGACATCTTCACCATGTGTATCGACCAGCAGGTTCGGCGTTTGCTGGTAATGGCCAGCCATATGGCTGTAAATAATACGTTCACCCGGAATCCCGCGCAGAAACGCATGCGGGTCAAAGCCGAAATTGACGCTGTTGACGTAAATGTTATTGATGTCCAGATGCAGCAGGCAGTCAGCTTCTGAGATGACGGCATTGATGAAGTCGATTTCACTCATCTCAGAAATCGGCGCAGCTACATAAAATGAGGTATTTTCAACGCCGATGCGCTGGCCAAGTATGTCTTGTGTCTGCCGTATGCGTTGTGCCACGTAGTGTACCGCTTCTTCGGTAAAGGGTATCGGCAGCAAATCATACAGATAACCTTGCTCGCCTTTAAAGCCATCGGTGCAATAGCTTAAATGTTCGGTATAAACCGGTATCTGATATTGGTGCAGGAATGTTTTGACCTGCTGTAGAAAATCTTCATTAAGAGGACTCAATCCGCCTAATGAGAGGCATAGACCATGACACACAACGGGGTAACGCTCAGCGAACCAGTCCAGCTGTTTCGCGGCTTTGCTACCGGCGCTGATCCAGTTTTCGGGCGCTATCTCCACGAAGTTGATATTGGCTAATTGCTTCTGTCCATACAGCGACTGAATCTGGGGTATCAGCTCACGCTTCAGCCCCAGACCAGTGCCTTGTATCTGGCTGATGATTGCCATGGATAGTTGTTAGAACTATTTATTACTTTTTCTCGCCGCCACATTTACCTTCATGGGCTTTTTCTGCACTACATTTACCTTCAGTAGCTTTCTCGCCGCCACATTTACCTTCATGGGCTTTTTCTGCACTGCATTTGCCTTCAGCTTCTTTTTTCATGCTGGAACCACATTTGCCAGTACCGCATTTACCATCTTTAGCTTTTTCGTGGCTGTCAGCTACTTGATAGCCGCTAGACAGTGATTGCATGGCAAATGGATTTTCTGCTGCATGGACAGTTGTTGCCACGATAGAAAGTGCAAACGCGCTGCCGATAGCCAGAGAAATAGTTTTTTGAGTTTTGTTCATGTTAACTTCCTTAAATTTAATTAAAAATAACCAGGTTTTGATTTAACAGATCCGGCACTTATTGCTGATCAGATTCGATCCTGTGCAGAATCCTGTTTTTTACATCTAGCGGTAGCTTTATAGAGCTGTCGTGTTCTGTGCTATTTCTGATCCGCTGCAAGGCAGTGCGCAACATATTAAGTTGACGTTTGAACTGCGTGCATGGATTGCACATTAAAAGATGCAGTCTTAACATTACCTTTTCTGACCACGTCAGTGGACGGTCTAAAGATTGTGAAACGAGTTTACTGGCTTGTTTACAGGAAAGCATCATAATCTACTCACCTAAGTCCAATTCAACTCTAAACATTTTCTTAATCCCATCCGCGCTCTGTATAACATTACCCAAGCATTGGTCGCTGTGATATCCAGTTCCTTACAAATATTTTCATTTTCAAGCTCGTGTACATCGCGCAGCATGAAAATGGCTTTTAATTTCTTGGGTAATTTGCTCAAGCACTCGTCTAGGACAGCTAAAAATTGTTTCTGTTCCAGTGCGTTATCCGGCATCTCCAGTGTTTGCGGTTTATCAAGCCAGTGGCCGGATTTGTCAAAAAAGTCATCCATACTTTGTTCGGATGTGTCGAGGTCAATGACATCTGAAACTGGCTGTTCACGTATCTGCTTACGCTGTAAATCGATTATTTTGTGTTTGAGTATGCCGGTAAGCCAGGTTCTGGCAGACGAATCACCATCAAAACTATTGTTTTTGATGGCAGCGAGCATGGTTTCCTGCACAGCATCTTCTGCCTGATGCGGGTCTTTTAACCTTGCCAGCGCAAAGCGATACAGGTAGTCGCCATGTTCGGTAAGCCAGTTGTTGAGATTATTTTCTGCCACTATGCTTTTCCAACTCTTTCATTTAGCAAGCCAAGATAATGCGCTGAATCTAAAGGCACATTGTTGCGCTGCGAATGCCAGATCGTTTCAGCCAGACATTCGAGCAGGTCATGCTGCGCTAGATGTTTGTCGCTACGTTTTTCGATTAATGTAGCATAAACTTTACTGATGCCGATAGGCTGGTTGATGCTGACCTGCTCAATCACCGAGAGATGCAGGCTGATATGCAGAAACGGATTGGTTTCTCCCATTTCAGGAAAATACTGCTGGCTCATATAGCGTTCCGGTGCGTCTAAAATCGCATGATATTCCGGGTGCATCTGTATGACTTCAACCGCAATTTTTTCCAAATCTGTCAGTGGTGAATTTTGTTTGAATTTGGCCCAGGCATCAAATAAAAATTGGCGTGCCTGATCTCGGCTAGGATTGTATAAGCTCATATTGAATACCGGCTATCTATGTTGTCTTGGCGCTTGAAAATAAAGAAAGTACTGCAGAGTAAGGCAATAAGCGATTGTCGCCGTTAAGGTAGGCAATTTCACCATTGCCATAGAAGCCTAATACTGGCATGTTCGGAAAAGTTTTAGTGATTACTTTTAAATCGCGGTCTATGCCATTATAAAAGTATGGTCCTCTTCCCAGGCAGGAAAACAGCAATGCAAAATCTGGCTTGCTTCCGAGTTTTTCAGTCAGACGATCCGCCAGTATTGTAATGTCGGCTTCAGCCGCTGCGGTGGCACGGAAAGACCAGCTCAAAAATTGCCCAGCTTGCAGTGGCTGCGCCAGAGTAATGCTGCCATTATCCTCATCATAGCTGATGATCGTAGTTTGATTAAAATTGCCCCGTGCTATTGCCTCTGCACTATCCGCATATAAGGCTACAATCAGATGTAGCGGTACTGCTTCATCACTTTTGCAGTGGGCTTTCCAGGCTTTTTGCAGCCCGTTCAGGGGAGCCTGCTGATTGAGTTTTATCAGGTCGAATTGATTAGTCTGTTGAATCTGTTGCGGCTGTGTTAACAGTTGTACGCCGTGTGAAGTTCCGCTGGCTATGTTGACGCCTGAAAAAAACGCTTCAACATAGCCTGATACCTCACCTTTGGCATTCTGCCAGACCGAAAACGGGCCCTGGCCGATTGCATCTCCGGATACACCGCCATAACGTTGATTGCTGTTATTGAGCCAGGTGCTGTTAATAGCGTTGGGTGCGCTGAGTGTTAGCAGCGGCTGGTTACTTGCGTTGTTGTTAGGTAGCTCCAGCGAGACGCCGTCACCGAATACCATTACAGCTGCAGCCGGCGCATCCAGCACCCAGTCTTCTTCGGTAAAAATGCCGGTCGCAGAACAGCCCATAACCTGCATACAGTTGGCAGCTTTGGCTGCCGCCTTAATTGCATCCTGCGGGTTACTCGCAAACTCTGATGTCAGTAACAGCAGCACGCTGCTGGCAATACTGATATCGGCCTTTTGCATGGCATTGGTCACGGCTTGTGCCGCTAAATCTGCAGAAGCGGCTTTACCTAATACGATGCTGGTCGCGACTTTCATTGCTGATGCTGCAAAAAAGTATCTGGCGCAGAGATGAACTCTTTCGCCTTGTATTCGCATAAATCTGCAATACAGCATTGGCCGCATTTTGGCTTGCGTGCGGTGCAGGTGTAACGTCCATGCAGGATTAACAGGTGATGTGCATCCTTCAGGTATTGTTTTGGAATGGTTTTGAGGTATTTCTTTTCAACTTCGAGTACCGTTTTGCCGGGGGCAAGATTAATGCGGTTGCCTAATCTGAATAAATGGGTATCCACGGCTATGGTAGGCTCGCCAAACGCGGTATTCAGAATGACATTGGCTGTCTTGCGACCAACACCCGGTAGGGCTTCCAGCGCGGCACGGCTGTTGGGAACCTGCGACTGATGCTCGGCAATGAGTTTCTGGCAGGTAAGCAGTACATTCTTGGCTTTTGAGTGATAGAGGCCAATCGACTTGATATAACTTTCCAGCCCATGCAACCCTAGCGCCAGAATGGCTTCTGGCGTCTTGGCAGCAGCAAACAATCGTTCGGTGGCAATGTTTACACCTTTATCTGTAGCCTGTGCCGACAGTATCACCGCGATCAAGAGCTCAAAGGTGCTGCTGTGTTTGAGCTCAGTGGTCGGGTTGGGAATAGCAACACTTAAGCGTCTGAAAATTTCTAGGCGTTGCTGAGCATTCATGAATTAACACTAATTTTTGATGAAGAATTTAGTGATTAAGCACTGCTTTAAGGCTGTTTTCCGGAGTGTCAGTTTTTTTGGCATTTCTGACCTCGGCCCAGTTACGCAGCGCAATTAGCGCACCTAAGCCGAGAAAAGCCCCCGGTGGCAGTACCGCAAGTAAAAAACCATGGTAATCAGGAATCACAGTTAACACAAAGTGTTTGGCCTCTGGGCCAAACACCAAATCCAGGCCGGAGAATAGCGTACCTTTGCCTATAACTTCACGCATGCCGCCGAGTAAACCCAATACCAGCGTTAAGCCTATGCCCATCATGAAGCCGTCGAGCACGGATGGTACGAAAGTATTTTTGGCAGCAAAAGATTCTACACGCGCCAATACAATGCAATTTACTACGATAAGCGGGATGAATATGCCCAGCACTTTATGCAGTGGGTGAGCAAAAGCGTTGATAGACATATCGATGATGCTTACCAGCGCGGCGATGATCAGGATAAATACCGGAACGCGGATCTCGCTCGGCACCAGCTTGCGCACCGGTGACACGGCGCCGTTTGATGCAGCCATGACCAGTGCAGTCGCCAGGCCTAAGCTGATACCATTGACTGCGGTGGTGGTTACCGCCAGAGTCGGGCATAGGCCAAGGAGTTGTACCACTCCGGGATTTTGCTTCCACAGTGCATTAACGGTGATTTCTTTATAGTTGCTCATGCTTAATCCTTATGCCCGGATTCATGTTCTGATTTTGATTGATGTTCTAGTTTCTGCTGCAGTTCATGCTGGTTCTGTTCATAAAACTGCAAGGCTTTTGCAACCGCCTTAACGACTGCGCGCGGTGTAATGGTTGCACCAACCATATAATCAAATTTGCCACCGTCTTTTTTAACTTTCCATTGTTCGGCAGGTGTTTTTTCGACAGATTCATCATCGAATAGTTTTATCCAGTTGCCATGTGCAATGTCGATATAGTCACCCAGCCCCGGGGTTTCTTTATGTGTTAGTACACGCACACCGCTTACCGTGCCATCGGCGCGGATTGCGATCAGCAGTTTGATGTCGCCGCTGTAACCGTCATGAGCAATTGCTTCCAGTATTACCGCTGCAAATTTGTGATCCTGTCTTGCGATGTAAGCCTTACTCGGGGTTTTGTTACCGAGTAAGTCATTAGGTGCAATTTCGACCACATTTTTTAACAGCTTATTATCATCAGCATCATGCTCGTCATCCTTGCTTTTACGATCGCCGTAGTAATGATCGTCCGGTAGAATCTGTCTGAATAGCGCCAGTCGTGCTTCGGCTTCACTTTTTTCGATAGGTTCGCGCGTGATGTTGAATATATAGGCGAGCAGCGCCGTGCCGATCAAAGCAAAAGCTACCATGGTAACGGCAGTGATAGAAGTGTGTTTAATTACGGTATCTGACATAAGTGGCTAGTTCTTTGTATGACCAAAAACGCGTGGCTGCGTATGCATGTCAATCAGCGGCACGCACATATTCATGATTAACACAGCAAATGCGACACCATCCGGATAGCCACCATAAACGCGAATTAAATAGGTAAACACGGCAACGCCTGCTGCGAAATACAGTTTGCCACGCGGAGTAGTGGGACCGCTGATCGGGTCGGTAATGATAAAAAAGGCACATAGCATCGAAGCGCCGCTCATTAAATGGAACAGCGGGTTAGCAAAATGTGCCGGATTAACTGCATAAAAAACCAACGACATTGCTGCCAGTGTAGCCAGAAATGCGGTAGGCAAGTGCCAGCTGATAATGCGTTGCTGAAGCAGATACAAGCCGCCGAGTAGATAAGCCGCAGTGACAAATTCGCCGCCTTTGGCTCCCCATACTCCGAAAATTGGCACCTGTGCGATGCCGGAAACTTCATGTTTGAGCATGAGCTGGGTTTTTAAGTAATCCAGCGGTGTGGCAGAGGTGACAGCATCTATTTTTACGTCTGTCGGCAGGGTGTTGCTGAAAATAAAGTGCAGCTGATCCATGAAACCAAGCTGGGTTTGCGCCAGAATCAAAGGTGCAGGCCATTTGGTCATGATGATAGGGAAGGAAATAAGCAGTACCGCATAACCAACCATCGCCGGGTTAAACGGGTTGTAGCCAAGGCCGCCGTAAAGTTGTTTGGCGATTACAATTGCGAACAGCGTGCCTACAACGACTAGCCACCACGGCGCTAGCGGCGGCAATGCCAGTGCCAGTAGCCATGCGGTAACTACAGCGCTTAAATCTGACAAATAAGGGCGAATCGGACGCTGGCGCAGTTTGAGTAACGCAGCTTCGGAAACCAGCGCGGTGATGGTTGCTAGCGCAATCGTGACTAAAATGCCGCCGCCGTAGATCCATACATAGGCAAAAATGCCGGGCACAAGTGCCAGCAGCACTTTAAGCATGATGATGCTGACGGCAGGCGCATCGGTGATATAAGGTGAGCGATTCAAGTTTTTATCCTGGTAACAAGTTTGTTATTGGCCTTTAAGCTTCTGAATCCGAATCTTGCGCTTTGACTGCTTGTTTGGCTTTTTCGCGGATAGCGTCAATTTCGCTGATTTCAGCTTTTACAGCTGGGCTGGCATCTTCAACGTTCTTGGGAGCAATGCCGGCCTGTGCTGCGGCCAGTTTCTGTGCTTTAGCCCGTTCGATCGCTGCGGCAATCAGTGCCTGCTTGTCTTTTTTAGCCTGCTCAGCTTTTGCTTGTTCATCTTCAGTCTGTACAGGTTTGCCACTTGCATCGGGTGCATCAGCCGTTGTAACTTCTGATTTCTTCTGCGACTCACCAGCCTGTGCTGCGGCTGCTTTTAATGCTTTCGCACGCTCAATGGCAGCGGCAATTGCCACTTTCTTTGCGTCATCTGCGCTTGTGCTGGATGCTGGTTTTTCGCTTTCGGTTGTAGCCGGTACGGCTTTAACTTCTTCCGCTTTAGTGGCGTCTACTTTAGTACTTTCGGTTTTTGCACTTTCAGCTTTATTAGTGGCCGCACGTTCGGCATGCTTCTGCGCACGTTCCAGTTTTTCGCGTTCAATACGCGCCAGCCTGAACTCATTGCGCTCACGCGCAAGGTCAGCTGCTTCTTTAGCTTTATCGGCAGCAATAATCTCGCTTTTAGCGTAACGGTAATATTGCACCAGCGGAATATTGCTTGGGCATACATAAGTGCAGCAGCCACATTCAATGCAATCAAACAGATTATAGTCACGCGCTTTTTCAAAATTATCTGATTTTGAAAACCAATAGAGCTCCTGCGGCTGCAGGTTTACCGGGCAGGCATCAGCACAGCGTGCGCAGCGTATGCAAGGCATCGCTGGCGGCGGTGGCGCAAACAGGTTCGGCGTTGCGGCAATAATGCAGTTTGCAGCCTTGGTGATCGGCACATCTATTGTAGGCAAGTCAAAGCCCATCATCGGACCGCCCATAATGAAATGCGTAGTGCCTGCTTTTACGCCGCCTGCTGCATCTATTAATGTCTGTAGCGGTGAACCAAACAGCACTTCAAAATTCCGTGGTGAGTTTACGCTGCCCGTGATGGTAACAATACGGGCAATAGCCGGTTCACCCAATGTAAAGTAGCGGTAAATCGCGAGCACGGTGGCCACGTTGAATACTTGTATGCCGACATCGGTTGAGCGTTTGTCATGCGGAATTTCAACACCCGACACCAGGTGGATTAGGCGCCGCGCGTCACCACTTGGGTATAGTGTTGGTACTACTTTAACTGATGTATCAGGCAAAGCCTTGCAGGCTTCGGTCATCGCGGCGGTCGCTTCTGGCTTGTTGTCTTCTATGCCGACGATGCTGTTTTCGGCACCGAGCAGAAATTTTACGATCTCCATACCTTTGACGATTTCATCTGCACGCTCGCGCATCAGCATGTCATCGCAGGTGATATAAGGCTCACATTCTGCGGCATTAAGGATCAAAGTATGCACCTGGGATTTGCCATCTGCCCGCACTTTAATGTGCGTGGGAAATGTAGCGCCGCCCAAACCAACAATACCTGATGCACGCAGACTTGCTACTAATGCTTTTTTATCGGTATTGCGCCAGTCTACCGGCTGCAATGTCGTCCATTCATCTTTGCCGTCAGGCGTTAAGGTGATGCACATGTCAGGCAGGCCGGACGGGTGCGGGATGACTGCATCACTGATGGCGGTAATGGTGCCGGAAGTCGGCGCATGAATTGCCGCTGACACAGTACCTTCTGCTTCTGCAAGCATCTGGCCTTTCAGCACATGGTCACCCACCTGTACTTTGACTTTCGGAATGTAACCTACATGCTGGCGCAATGGTAGAACAAGCTTTTCTGGAATAGCAAGTTTTGCAATTGGCAAGGTTGTGGATAGCTGTTTATGGCCCTCCGGGTGCACGCCGCCATGAAATTTATGCACATTGGCAGTTTCTGCAGTCTGGCCGCGAATCAGTTTGCTGGCAAATTGAATGATAGAGTTCATGATTAAACGTGGCCCCCATCTGCAGGTATCGCCTTGATTGGAATCACAGGGTATTTCCACTTCCAGTTGTCAGGTGTTTCAGCAACAGGTTCCATGGTAATGCAGTCTACCGGGCATGGCGCTAGACATAGTTCGCAACCGGTGCATTCCGAAGCGATAATGGTATGCATGTGCTTTGCGGCGCCCAGAATTGCATCGACCGGGCAAGCCTGGATGCACAATGTGCAGCCTATGCAGATATTTTCATCAATAAAAGCCACGGCTTTAGGCTTAGGCAGGCCATGTTCGGCATTGAGAGGCTTGTATTCCACGCCCATTAAGTCAGCCAGTGCGCGCGCGCCGGCATCGCCGCCGGGCGGGCATTGGTTGATATCTGCTTCGCCTTTTGCAATCGCTGTTGCATAGGGTTTGCAGCCAGGGTAGCCGCATTGTCCGCATTGTGTCTGTGGCAGAATCGCATCGATACGCGCCACCAGCGGATCTCCCTCAACTTTAAATAGCAGTGCGGAAATGCCGAGCATAATGCCTAGCGCCAAGGCTAGACCAAGCATAATATAGAGAGCGGTTAACATATCACTGGAGTTGTTATTGAAGGCTAATATTTATCAAGTCCGGCAAAACCCATAAATGCCAGGCTCATGAGTGAGGCGGTAACCATGGCAATTGCAGAGCCTTTAAAAACAGCCGGAACGTCAGCAGCTTCCAGTCTTTCGCGCATGGATGCAAATAAAATCAATACCAATGAAAAGCCGACAGCGCCGCCCATACCGAAAAATAATGATTCTAAGAAACTGTGGCTGGATTGCGCGTTCAGCAGCGGAATGCCCAGTACAGCACAGTTGGTAGTGATGAGTGGCAAAAAGATACCCAGTGCCTGATGCAGTGGCGGGAAGTTTTTTTCCATGACCATTTCAGTAAACTGCACGACGCCGGCAATGATTACGATGAATGAAAGTGTGCGCAGATATATCAGGCCATTCGGCTCCAGCAAGTAATGATTGATGCCCCAGCTGGTCATTGAGCCTATGCTCAATACAAAGGCAGTGGCACCGGCCATGCCGATAGAAGCTTCCAGTTTTTTAGAAACCCCCATGAAAGGGCATAGACCAAGGATTTTTACCAGTACGATATTATTTACCAGTACCGTGCCAATCAAAATCATGATGTAGTGATGCAAATCAAAAGTCATATTGAATTGTTCTGCCAACAAGAGAGTATATGCAAGCCAGAATTATACCGTTTTTGTAACTATGCTGATTCAATAAAGCACAGTAAAAGCATTAAGATGTGTAAATATATTTAGTGCGTGTAAATAGCTTATAAGTTTACGAATAGAGTGTGTTTATTTATTCGCCTTTTAAGTTAAAATGGAAGATTATAAATTGTTTTAGGTTTGCTATGTTGCAAGGCAGTCTGGTTGCTATTGTTACGCCAATGTTTGAAGATGGGCGTTTGGATATTCCATCATTAAAAGCGCTGATTGATTTTCATATTGATCAGGGTACCGATGGTATCGTTATTGTGGGTACTACCGGTGAGTCACCTACGGTGGATTTTGATGAGCATTGCCTGTTGATTGAAACGGCTGTGAGTCAGGTGAATGGACGCGTTCCTGTTATCGCAGGTACTGGTGCTAATTCAACTAAAGAGGCCATTGAGTTAACGCAAAAAGCCAAAGACCTGGGTGTAGACGCCTGTTTGCTGGTCGCGCCATACTATAACAAACCTACACAAGAGGGTTTGTATCAGCATTTTAAAGCCGTGGCTGATGCAGTTGCAATTCCACAAGTCTTATATAACGTACCTGGCCGTACTGGCTGTGATATTAGCAATGACACAACCCTGCGTCTGGCTGCACATCCTAATATCGTAGGTATCAAGGATGCGACCGGCGGAATTGAGCGCGGTACAGACTTGCTGTTAAAAGCACCAAAAGATTTTGCAGTATTCAGTGGCGATGACGCAACAGCGATGCCGCTTATGTTGTTGGGCGCGCGCGGAGTGATTTCTGTGACTGCTAATGTGGCGCCAAAATTAATGCATGAGATGTGCGTTTCTGCTACAGCAGGCGATGTGAAGTTAGCACGTGAAATTAATGGCAAGCTGTTTGCACTGCATCAAAAACTATTCGTCGAGGCGAATCCAATCCCAGTGAAATGGGTGCTGCAGCAAATGGGTATGATTAAGACCGGTATTCGCCTGCCGCTTGTTAATTTGTCAGCCCAATATCACGATGTTTTGCGCGCAGCTTGCAAAACAGCCCAGATTCTTTAAACGTAATATTTAAGATTTAAACAAGAGGTTTGAATGAAACAAGTCAATATCGACTCACCTAGCATTGATACTAAAAGCGTTAAGGCTAGAGCATCATCATTACTGTTACCTTTATTATTGCTGGCAAATTTAACTGCCTGCGATTCTATTCCTTTTATTGATACAACTTCAGACTATAAGGGCGCCGGTCGCGCGCGCCCACTGGAAGTGCCGCCTGATCTGACATCAAGTCCGTCGAGTGACACTTATACGGTTCCGGGTAGTACTAGTTATTCAAGTTACACGCAAGCACAGGAAGGGCAGGAGGCCGGTGTTGAGAAAGTTCTGCAAACGCCCGACGGAGTCCGTCTTGAAAGATCCGGTGCGCAAAGCTGGCTGGTTGTAGATGCATCTGCTGAGAAAATATGGCCGGTGATACGTGAGTTCTGGATTGATATGGGTTTTGCTGTGCGCGTTGAGAATCCACAAATCGGTGTCATGGAAACAGAGTGGATCGAATCTGATGCCATCAAAAAAGATACATCAGGTAATGTGCTGAGTAAATTTGACAAGTGGTTGGATAAGTTGTCAGGCTTTGCTGACAGAAAGAAATTCCGCACCCGTCTGGATCGTGGTGTAGAAGCCGGTACCACCGAGATTTACATGACACATCGCTCAGTAACAGGTGCCCCGGATGATGGTAAGAATCGTATTAAAACACAATTGGGTGAAATCGATACCGGTTATCGCCTTGATGCAAAAGACGCACCTAAAGTTGATGCGAACGATGCGGAGCTGGATGCTGAATTATTGCGTCGTTTAATGGTGAAACTGGGTGTAGAGGAGCAGAAGTCGCAATCCATTCTGGCTGAGGCGGTAAATATTAAACGTGCCGAGGTCATTAAAGAGTCTGACGGCAGTGCAAGATTGCTATTGATTGATCAGTTTGATCGTGCCTGGCGTCGTGTTGGTCTTGCGCTCGACCGCATAGGTTTTGTGATTGAAGATAAAGATCGTTCAAACGGGCTATTTTTTGTGCGCTATGCCGATGTTGATATTGACGATACGCCTAAGAAAAAGAAAGGTCTGATTGAGACTTTGAAGTTCTGGGGTGACGATGATAAAAAAGAAGTGCAGACGCCAGTTGAAAAAGAACAGAAGAGTGTGATTGATAGCCTGAAATTCTGGGGTAGTGATGATAAGGGTAAAACTAACCCGGAAAAACAGTATCGCATCAAAGTTGCTGATGGTGATGCAGGCAGAGCCGTGGTGAGCGTAGTAGATACCAATGGCGCCCGTGTGCGTACTACCACTGCAAATCGTATTATTGCTTTAATGTATGAGCAACTAAAATAACAGTTACTTGTTTCAGGAAAGTAAGCAGATGCGCTTTGCCTCACTAGGTAGCGGTAGTGCAGGCAATGCGCTGGTGGTAGAAGTGCAGCAAACGCGTTTGATGCTGGATTGTGGGTTTGGCATTAAGGACACTGTGGCTAGATTAGCGCGTTTAGATCTGGCCCCTTCTGATATTAGCGGCATAGTCATCACCCATGAACATGATGACCATGCAGGCGGCGCATTCAAGTTCGCTGCCAAGCATAATATTCCGGTGTGGCTGACCTATGGCACACTTAAAATGGTTCCCCGTTATTTTCCTAGCCAGCATGCATTGCAACTGCATGTTATAGACTCCCATGTGGCTTTTTCAATTCAGGATATTACCGTGCAGCCTTACCCAGTGCCGCATGATGCACGTGAACCGGTTCAATATGTGTTTTCAGATGGTAATAAAAGTTTAGGTGTTCTCACCGATGTCGGTCGCACAACTCCCCATATTGAAGAGAAGTTGAGCGGATGCCACGCTTTGGTGCTTGAGTGCAACCATGATGCAACGATGCTGCAAAACGGACCTTACAGCTGGTCGCTTAAGCAGCGCGTTGGCGGAGAACTTGGGCATCTGGAAAATAGCGACTCTGCAAATTTGTTATCTAAATTAGATAACAGCAGGCTGCAGCATATTGTGGCTGCGCATCTAAGTGCTAAAAATAATACGCCGTTACTGGCTAGGACTGCATTAGCTGAAGTGTTGGGCTGTGAGCTGGACTGGATCGGTATAGCAGATCAGTTGTTAGGTTTTGACTGGCGAGGGCTGGGTTAGCTGACTTGAACTTAGTAAACATGAAAACAAAAAAGCCGGCTTAAGCCGGCTTTTTTAATTACAACTAAGAACTAATTACTTAGCAGCTTCAGTTGAAGCAGCAGCAGAATCAGTTGCAGCAGCAGCAGAATCAGTTGCAGCAGCAGCTGAGTCAGTTGCTGCAGCAGCAGCATCAGTTGCAGCAGCAGCGTCAGTTGTTGTTTCAGCAGCAGCATCAGTTGCTACAGCAGCAGCATCAGTTGCAACAGCAGCAGCGTCAGTTGCAGTTTCAGCAGCGTTTTCAGCAGCTTTTTCGCCACAAGCAGTAACAGCAAGAGCTAACAATGCAGCAAGTAAAATTGAACGTGTCATTTTTGATTTCCTTAAGGGTTTAAACTAGTTAAAAAACTTTTTTCGATAACTGCTTAAAACTTTTACCT
>DATCVB010000014.1:0-34905 GCA_036567185.1 Methylotenera sp. | reverse complement strand
CTCCTGCTGTTTACATGCACAAGCACAAATGCCTTTGGATATTAGAACGTGGACTTGCGATCAATGCGGCACCCGGCATGACAGGGACATTAATGCTGCCATCAATATTCGCAACGAAGCACAACGCATGATAGCGGCTGGGATAGCCGTTACTGCTAATGGAGGCGCTGTTAGTCAAGCCAAAGGACGTAAGTCCTCTGCCTTGCTCGCGCCGTTGAAGTTAGAAGCTCCGTCGTTTACGGCGGGGTAGTTCACGAAATTTGAAGATGTAACTAAAATATGAAAATACAGCTAATATTCAGCGTAAAATCAACGGTAAATAAACCGAATTTAAAAGGTGGTACTGTTGACAATTATCGGGTTAATTCTTGATCTGATGTTTATCCATACGGTAGCGCATAGTCATGCGCGTAATACCCAGCTTACGTGCAGCTTCTGAAACGTTATTTCTGGTTTCTGCCAGTACTTGCAGCAATATCGTTTTTTCAGCCGCATCAAGCGCAGACTGCTGCGCGTCAATTTTCAGACTGGATTCAGTAGCGCGGTAAATTGGTAATGCCAGATCAACATCCGTCACCACACTGTTGTGGCAGAGTAATACCGCCCTGCTGACCTGATGTTTGAGCTCGCGCACATTGCCAGGCCAAGGGTAACTTTCAATCATACTGACGGCATCAGGCGTAAATGTCGGCATCTGCAGACCATAACGTCTGGCAGTCTGCGCCGCAAAATGTCTGGCTAACAACATCATGTCTCCTGCTCGCTCGCGCAATGGCGGCATGGCTATGCTCATGACATTCAGCCGATAGTACAAGTCCTGACGGAACCGACCCTGTTGTGACATTTCATGCAAGTCTCGGTTAGTCGCAGCGATAAATCGTGCCGGCACAGCGCGTTCTTTGGTAGAACCAATACGCCGCACGACACGGCGCTCCAACACATTCAACAGCTTTGCCTGCAGCGTCAGCGGCAATTCACCAATCTCGTCTAAAAAAAGCGTGCCATCTTCAGCAGCTTCGATCAAACCTGGCCTTGTGTTGACGGCACCGGTAAATGCGCCCTTCTCATGTCCGAACAGTTCGCTTTCAATCAGCTCTGCCGGTAATGATGCACAATCTACATGCACGAAAGGTTTGTCATTGTTGATATCCTGGCTAGATAAATGCAGCAAGCGGGCTGCAACATCTTTACCGGTACCCGTTTCACCGCCGATCAATACGGTTGGTGGCACGCTGTCTGTGGATACAAGTTGTGCGATACGTTTTATTTGAGACTTGATACTCTGCATGGCCGGGCTATCGCCCAGCAGTTCAACGCCCTCGATTGCATGTGCATTACGTTGACGGGAATAATCAAGACTGTTGTTTTGAATAGCCGCATTTTCGGCTTTTTGAATAGAGAGCAGAAGCTCTTCAAGATCGATCGGTTTTTTAAGGTAATCAACCGCACCTTGCTTCATCGCATTCACGGCATCGCTGATCTCACCGTGCGCTGTCATTACAATCACCATCGCATTTTTGGCTACAAAGAATGGCAATAAATCCAGGCCATTGCCATCAGGCAAGCGCATATCCAGTAAAACGATATCCGGGGCAAACTGTTTCAGAATATCGCGCGCATCCTGAACACTTTCAACATGCGCGCATTCGTAATTGGATTTTTGCAACCTGCGCATCACCGCACGGGCGAAAAGCGCCTCATCCTCAACAATCAATACCTTTGATTGCTGCTTGAATGATGCAGAACTTTCACTCGAACCAAGATGCGCTAATTGCACAAGAGTCTCCTTTACTTAATCAGCTTTTACATCATACGCTGATTTTTTAGCACCAAAATCATAACGTACACCCAGCCAACCTGCACGAGGCGCACCTGGCATTAGCAGTTTTGAAGGAGAATCTTCACCGGCAAAGGCGCCATTTTGACTAATCCAATTCTCACCTAGCAAACCACCTGATGCATACTCTTTATCAAAAATATTGATGGCTTTAGCAAAGACCTGCCAACCGCTATTGCCAAATTTGTAACGAGTATCCAGATTCACAACGGTATAACCACTTACTTTACCATCGCCCTGATAACCAACACCTGAGTTTGCTTTGTGTTTATTATTTTCGTTACCGCGTGCATAAACGTCAGCAAAGGTATTGATATTAGTACCTACAGACCAGTTAGGTGTTACTTGATACTGCATGCGAATTTTCAGAGCATGATCTGGCAAATTAGCTAAGCGACTACCCTTCTTAACATCAATCACATCATTACCATTAATGTCTGTATAAGAAGTTGAGTTAACTTCATTGACTAACGATAAATCACTTTCATAAGTTGCTTTCACATAGCTATAACCAGCATTCCAGCTAAACTTGCCAATATCACCGTTCAAACCTAAATCCAGGCCCATGCGGCGAGTTCTGCCTACGTTATCAAAATAACCCATGCCATTTGCTGCATTTGTGGAAATAAACTGAATATCGTCATGATTTTCAGTTCTGTATACAGCGCCTGACCACTTGATATTTGATGTTAAATTACCGCGCGCACCAAATTCAAAAGTCTTAGACACAACTTTTTCTAAAGGTGGGTCGCCAGCCATCGCATTTGGCAGCTTGCAAGGATACAATGGATTAGCACAGCCCAATTCCATAGAAGTCGGAGCACGCATACCCTCGTTATATGAACCATACACGGTCAAATCTTTAGTCGGTGTAAAGCTCAGGCCAACAGCAGGATTAAATCTATTGAAACTGTGATCGCCGCTGAGTGTTTCAGGATTACTTACGTCTGGAATCAACTTATCACGGTTTTCTACCTTAATGTGGTTATAGCGTCCGGACAGAGTCAAATGCCAAAAATCATTCAGAGACAATGTATCTGTAGCAAAGATGCCCCAAGTATTAGTTTTTCCGTGCAAATCAACTGCAGCCTCATCACTTTCTAGACCTAGCCCATCAACACCGCGAGTCGCGTTAATAATTCCGAATTCAGTAGACTGATTAAACTTGATCTTTGAATGGTCATAGCCAAAGCCTACAATTAGCTGATTCTGTTTTTGCATGAATGGCTGATTGAATGCCAATTGCGTATTAAAACCATAGCCTGTCTGGTCAGTTTTACTTCTGTTGAGCGCGCCACTACAATGTTCATCAGCATCACCACCAGTGTTGGCAATACAATCTGCATTATTTGTATCAATGTCTGTACCTAAAACATAATCATCATTCACATCACCGTTCAATGTTTTACGATTTGACTGACGGTAATAAGTGTTGGCTGTTAACTGCACATCATCATTGAACCAGTGGCTACCGTTCAAATTCAGGAATGACATGGTGTTTTTGGTCTGATCTGGTCTGGTATTGATGGTTTCGCGACCAAACTGCCTCATCAGTTCTTCCTGAATCAGGCCATTACCGATCATATTGTTGTCAGCGCCGGTGTAACTTAATTCCAGACGTGAAGTTTCGTTCTGCCAGCCCACTTTACCGAAAAGCTGTTTAACTTCAGTTGGTGAATAATCACGCCAGCCATCTTCATCGAAATAATTGCCAGAAATAAAGTAATCGATAGAGCCATCTGCAGAAACACCACCAAACTCAGCTGCTGTATTTTTACGGCCCCATGAACCGAAGCTGGCTTCAACAGCACCGCCTTGATGGGTACGGCCATTCTTAGTCACGATGGACAATGAACCACCTAGCGTATTCAAACCAAATACCGGGTTAGAGCCTGGCATCAGATTAATGCCGGCAATTGCATTCACAGGAATCAAGTCCCAGTTCACCGCATCACCGAATGGTTCGTTCACACGCACACCATCCTGAAATACTGATAAACCCTGTGGCGTGCCTAACAAAGGTGAAGCAGTAAAGCCACGAAACAGTATATCCGGCTGGAATGGATTATTCTGCGTTTCATTAACACTGACGCCTAACAAATTATTATTCATGTAATCAGCGATATTCAAGCTGCGCTGTTCCAGCAACTTTTCACCATTCACAACTTGTACGTTTGAAGGAATTTGCTCAAGTGGCAAGCCAACACCGGCCAGCGGGGTTGTACTGATGACCTCAACCTTATTGGTTGTGATTTTGCCATTTTCTGCTGCAACCGCATGCTGCTGCATGGCGTAGGCGGCAAGTATCGCTGTTAAAATTATTTTTGGTTGTAATGTTTTCTGCATGATATTCCTTGTATTCTTAAACTTAAGAGCATTTCTCCCGGTATATAAAGAGCAAAAAACATTCCTGAAACTGCCAATTGTTACAAGATGATAAAAGTTATGTTTTATCAACAACTAAGCGTGATTTTGACTGTACTGACATTGGGATTGTATCTGAAATACTGGTTGTTTACAGCCAATTTGGTGGTTGTAAACAACCACCAAATATTTATATGCTATTCAGTAACTGTCTAGGCGGAATATTCAAATACCCGCGTAAACCCAACCATGCAGCAAAAGGGATTGCCGTTGTCGCGATCAGCATGGCGGAAATTGCTAACGTCAGATTAAATTGAAATGGTATATCCAGCACTTTGGCGCTGATGTAATAAGCCAGCATATTTGCCGCAACAGTCGCGACCACTGCGGCAATCAAGCCGATCAATGCAAATTCAGTAAAATAGGCAATACTTACCTGTCGGCGTGAAGCACCAAATACGCGCATCAGCGTGGCCTCAGCAACGCGTTCATCTCTGGTAGCTACCAATGCAGCGTAAAGTACTGCAATACCGGTGATTAAGCTAAATGCAAATACATACTCAACAGTACTGCTCATTTTTTGCATAATGCCACGCACCTGCTGCATCAACGCGGCAATATCTATCACCGTAAGATTGGGGTACTGCTTAACCAATTGATTTAATGACAAATCTGCGCCTAAAGGCAAATGAAAGCTGCTGATGTAGTTTGCTGAAAAGTTATCCAGCACTCCGGGCGGCGTCACGGCAAAGAAATTAGCCCGCATCGTATCCCAATCAACTTTTCTCAGGCTGCTTACCGTCAGCGTTAACGGGTTACCTGCAACATCGAAGGTCAGTTTGTCACCTAATTTGATACCCAAGGTGTTTGCCAGATCCTGCTCTAAAGACAAGTATGGTTTGCCATGCTCGGCTTCTGTCCACCAGCGACCGGATACCAGCTGATTGTCACTTTGCATGACTGCAGCCCATGACAGATTAAACTCACGCTCTGCAAGACGTCTGGCCCGCTCTTCCGTCCATTGCGTGGATTTAACAGCCTCGCCATTTTTACTGACCAGGCGACCTCGCACCATAGGGAATACTGTCGTGTCTTTAATGCTCTGCTCAGTAAAAAACTGATTCACACCGTTGATCTGCGCTGGCTGAATATTAATCACAAAACGATTTGGCGCATCTTCCGGCAGTGAAGCCTGCCAATTAAGGATTAGGTCACCACGAATCAGCGCCAGCAGCATTAACACCATTAGCCCCATACTAAAGCCGATGGTTTGTACCGTAGATAAAGCCAGCCGAGTTCTTAAGCCCTGCACACCAACGGTGATAGTAGAAAAGGTTTTGCTGTCTGGTGACAACTTGATTAAAAATCTGGCCAGATATACCAAGCCATAGGCAAAAGCAAACACCACCAGGCAAAGCCCAAGCATAGCCAGAATAGTTGATAAAGCAATTTTGACATCCTGTGCCTGCCAGAAAACCATAGCCGCCATCACCAAGGCTGCCGGCAGGAATTTTGCCTGCGCTGAAATCGGTTGTACCAGTGTTTCACGCCGTAGAATATTCATTGCAGTGAGTTTGCGCATCTGCCATGCATGCGGCACTACTACGGCAATCATCATTGCCAGGCTTGCAACAAGGCCAATAGCAACAGGCAACATAGACGCTGCCGGCAAGGCTTCAACAAACAGGCTGCCGGCCAGCTTGGCCAAGCCAATTTGTGCAACATAGCCAATTGCAATACCCAGCAGTGCACTAAAAAATGCAATTAGCAGCGTTTGTATCGCCAGCACTTGCAACACTGTATTCTGCAAAGCGCCAAAGCAGCGCATCAGGGCAAACATGTCCAAACTCTGCTTGATGTAAGGCATGCTTGATAGCAACATCGCCACCATGGCCAGAATCACACTTACCATTGCAGACAAACCTAAAAACTGCTCGGCTTTATCCAGCGCCAGCTTGATTTCCGGGCGTGCATTACGCAGGTCTTCTATGCGCTCGCCGCGTCCTAATTCAGGCTTCATTTGCTGATTAAACTGCTGTATTTTTTTGAGATCCCCGGACAATAAAAGCTGGTACTTGACGCGGCTACCATATTGAATCAATTTTGTATCTGCCAGATCTTCTGCATTCATCATCAACCGTGGTGCAAAACTGAACATATCACCGCCGCGTGAAGGTTCGCGCAGCAATATAGCTGCTACAAGCAGACTTTTCTCCCCTACAGTAACCTGATCACCTACTTTCAAATCCAGCACATTGGCTAATCTGGGTTCTATCCACGCTTCACCACTGGCAGGTGCAGCCTTGACGACACGCCCTGCATCAGAAACCGTTGCTCCCAGCGTTAAGTCACCACGCAACGGAAAGTTATCACCAACGGCCTTAATCTCAACCAACTGGCTGTTATCGCCGGCAACGACCATACTGGGAAACTCATAAGTTTTCACCGCAACAAAACCCTGCTGTTGCGCTTGCTGTGAAAAAATAGCAGGAATCTCATGATCGGCCAAAACAGCAAGATCACCGCCCAATAGTAAAGCCCCCTGCTGGCTTAACGCAGACTCTATGCGCTCAGTAAAAAACCCTACTGCAGTAATTGCAGACACTGCCAATACCAGCGCAAATACCAACACCCTCAACGCACCGGCTCGCCACAAGCTCATGGTTTGTGACCAGGCCAATTTAAAATTTAGAAACATCCCCTGCATCCCCATTACTGCGCCAACTCTTCCAACACACCATTCACCAGCTTGAGCTGGCGCTGGCAACGGTTAGCCAGTTGAATATCATGTGTTACCAAGACCAGTGTCGTGCCAGCCTCGGCGTTCATTTTAAATAGCAGTTCAATAATCATCTGCCCGGTAGCATGGTCAAGGTTACCGGTAGGCTCATCGGCAAATAATATAGTTGGTTGTGTAGCAAATGCGCGCGCTATTGCTACACGCTGCTGCTCACCTCCGGATAATTGTTTTGGGTAATGTGTGACACGCGCACTTAAGCCTACTTTTTCCAACGCTTCTAACGCCAATTCCTTGGCCTTAGACTGGTTTTTTAACTGTAGAGGCAGCATCACATTCTCTAATGCAGTCAGTGACGGTAGCAGCTGAAATGACTGAAAGACAAAACCCATACTGGCAGAGCGCACTGCTGCACGCCCATCTTCATCCAGATTACTGAACATTTTGTTCTGGATTTGAACTGTTCCATTTGTTGGCACATCCAATCCTGCAAGCAAACTTAATAAAGTAGACTTGCCGGAACCCGAACTGCCGATGATAGCAACCTGTTCACCGGCCAAAATATTCAAATTTAAGCCTTGTAAAATACGAATTTGGTTATCATGGTTAATTATTTCATAATAAAGATCGTTCGCTTGGATGATTGGGAGTTGATGCATTAATGTTATTCCGTTTATTTTCAAGATTTAAAAAATTAAGCTTTAAAAATTCAAGATTAAAAAGTTCAGTAGTTAGTCTGTGTTTAATCAGTTTCGTTGCATGGTCTCTACCAACATTTGCTGCAAATCCTAAAATTTTAATTTACGGCGACAGCTTATCTGCCGCTTATGGCATTCCGCAACAGCAAGGTTGGGCATTCTTATTAAAGAAAAAGCTTGACCAGGAAAATCTACACTTTGACGTCGTTAACACTAGTATCAGTGGCGAAACAACCAGCGGCGGTCTGACTCGCCTTGCACGCACGCTCGAACAGACAAAGCCGCAGATCATTATCATTGAACTCGGGGCCAATGACGGATTGCGTGGTTTACCTGTGAGAAACATGCATGATAATCTTGATGCAATGATTCAACTGAGTAAAAAGTCTGGCGCTAAAGTACTATTGATCGGCATGAGAATACCACCCAACTACGGCCCAAAATATACAGAAGAATTCAGCCAGACTTATATAAAACTAGCCAAACAACACAAAATCCGAGTCGTCCCGTTTATGCTCGAAAATGTGGCTGCCAAACCGGATTTAATTCAACAGGACGGATTACATCCTAATATGCTTGGACAACCGATAATCCTGAAAAATATCTGGCCTGAATTACAAAGCTTGCTTAAAAAACGAGTCAGTTAATAGCTTAGAAACTTAATCTGAGCTTAATGCGCTGAGTCCTGCCAGATAATTTCCAGCCCCGGTTCATCGGTTTGCGCCTGCAAGCCATAGGCAATACCTACGCCGGGCACGCATGCCAGTTTATCTTCCCAATAAATTAACGGCATATACATGCGCTGCCAGGGCGGCATATTAATCTCCTGCAACAGGTACTTGAGCGTTCTGGTCGGCCTTAGCCCATCCGGTTTAAAGCGCTCGCCGCCATCCCGATTGGTGATTCTAAGTTTAGTGACGCCCTGCTTTAACGCCAAACCTGCGCCGACCACAGGCTTAAATAGCAGCTTGCCACCACTTGGCAGCGTTAATTCCGCTTCGCCATCCCACACCATATCAAATGGTTCTGTAGTTTTATCTTCGCACAAATAGGCTCTTTGCTGGTACTTACGCAGATACAGGTGCTGCAATTTGATATTTAGATCAGTATCTTTTCTGGCGTTAAGTAGTTGTTCTACGATTTCGTTTAAATACTCGGCGGCAGGCATCGCCAACCCATTTTGTGCAAACCACCAGCGCAGCACGTTTTTAGCTCGCGCAACACTCAATTCGCTCAGTACTTGCAAGCAAAGGCTGTTATCTGACAGCATATTCTCTGCATCCTGAACAGCCAATACTTCAAGCAGTTCGCTTGCCTCCGCCATATGTGAGGCAGTTCTTGCCAGCACAGCTTTTAAGCTTGTAAATCGAGATTCCAGTACCGGCATTACCTCATGGCGCACAAAGTTGCGGTCATATTGTGTGTTGTCGTTACTCTCGTCATCACACCATTGAATATCGTGCTGCACTGCATATTCATGCAGCGACTGACGTGAAACATTCAATAATGGCCGCAATAGTCGCCTTACAGTATCTACTGCTGCCATGCTGGATAAACCTTTAACGCCGGCACCTCTGAATAATTGCAATAGCAGTGTTTCAGCCTGATCATCCTGATGATGCGCTGTGACTACAAAGTCAGGTGCCTTTCCCTCAACAGCATAGGTAAATAAAGCGTTGTAACGCAACTGGCGCGCCTCCGCCTCAATGCCCTGCTCGCTGTTTTTATAATCGGGATTTTGTGCAACATTCACGTGCGCAATCTGCAATGGCACATTCAACTGCTGACATTGCGCTGAACAAAACTCAGCCCAAACATCTGCATTGACACTCAAACCATGATGCACATGCATGGCATGTAATTCAAACGGAATAGTAGTTCTGATTTCTGCCAGCAGATGCAAAAGAACGATAGAATCAAGACCGCCGCTCAAAGCCAACAGCAATGTTGGTTTTGAGTCAGTGGCCTGTAAATTCTTAACAAGAAACGCATTAAGCTGAAGGCTTAATGGATGCGTGAAAGTTTCGGTTTTGCTGTTAGCTTTCCGACTCAAAAAAGCGCTATTTTTCAGCGACTTCTTTGAATTTGCCATAACTCATCAAACGCTCGTAACGGGTTACTAACAATGATTTAATTGATTTAGCTTTCAAGCGTGTAAGTTCTTCTTTAAGCGCACCACGCAATGTTTCCATGATCACTTCAGGTGAACGATGTGCACCGCCTAGTGGTTCAGACACAATTCTGTCAACCAGACCCATGGCTTTAAGGCGGTCTGCAGTAATCGCCAGTGACTCGGCAGCTACTGAAGCTTTGTCTGCACTCTTATATAGAATAGAAGCACAGCCCTCTGGGGAAATAACAGAATAAGTTCCATATTGCAGCATCAGTAACTGGTCTACTACACCCAATGCCAGCGCTCCGCCGGAGCCACCTTCACCGATAATGACACCGATAATAGGTGTTTTCAGTTCTGCCATTACATACAGGTTGCGTGCAATCGCTTCTGACTGACCGCGCTCTTCAGCGCCAATACCTGGATAAGCACCCGGAGTATCGATAAGTGTTACGACTGGAATATGGAATTTTTCAGCCAAACGGTATAAACGCAAGGCTTTGCGATAGCCTTCAGGACGCGGCATACCAAAGTTACGGTATTGACGCTCTTTGATATCACGGCCTTTTTGATGACCAATGACCATCACCGGCTGACCTTCAAATCGAGCTAAGCCGCCGACAATGGCAGGATCGTCTGCAAACGCACGGTCACCATGCAGCTCTTCAAAGTCGGTAAATAATGCCTGAATGTAATCTAATGTATAAGGGCGCTGCGGATGACGTGCCAGCTGTGAAATCTGCCAGGCAGACAAATTGCCGTAGATGTCTTCAGAGAGTTTCTTGTTTTTCTTTTCCAGCGCATCTAATTCTTTAGAGATATCCAGATTGTCATGATCATCGTGTGATGTACGCAGACTTTCAATCTTGGCTTCTAATTCAGCAATTGGCTGTTCAAAATCTAAATAGGTAATTTTCATGCATTCAACTCGGTTATTAAAGCTTACTTTAAAAAACATCCGGTTCCGCGCTACATTCGAATTAAGACAAGGCGGCGGGTCGCAGACAGTACAACCAGTACGGCAAGACCCAACAACGCAGTATTAATTCGAATGCAGCGCGGAATAGCTAATTATATAGGATTTTTACATTAGTTTGACTCAACCATTGCGTCAAGCCATTAATCAGTTCGTCATGCAGATCAACCCGCCATTCACTTCCCAGCATCAGCTCGACTTTGCTGGTTTTATTATGGTACTCCACTTTAACCGCACAGCCGCGCTGCTCATCTGTAGTGCTCACGCAATAAGGCTTTAGCAATGTCTTTAACTTCATCGCATCGGCTTGGCCGTTACATGAAATTTTCAAGAAACTCGCCTTGCTGTTTCTCAAGGTCGACAAATCGTACAGTTTTCGAGCATTGACGCGAATTCCGCCTGAGAAATCATCATTGCTGACGCGTCCCTCTACAATCACCAACTGGTCATCTTTTAATAATTGCTGAGATTGATTCAGCAATTCATTACCAACTACCACCTCAATCCGCGTGGTACCGTCATCAATACCGACAATCGCCATCTTGCCGCGTCCCGTCATGCGCACGCGTATGCCAGACACAATGCCGGCCAGCAACTGTGGCTGCTCGCGTGGCGCTAAACTAGCCAATGTTGTCGTTATAAAATTGCTCAAGTCCTTCTGGTATGCCCAATAAGGGTGACCACTCAGATAAAAGCCTAGTGCTGCTTTTTCTTCCTGCAGTTTTTGCTGTTCTGTCCACGGAGCGACATTTGGCAGCACATGCACAGACTGGTCTGAAGCTTCACCAAACAAACTGTTTTGATTACTGTTCGCATTGGTCTGCTCGGCCGCGCCTATTGCTAAAGCCACGCCAGACAGCAAAGCATTGCGGTTTGGTTCCAGCTTATCAAACGCTCCGGCACGAATTAATGACTCAATTACTCTGCGGTTCACTTTGCGCAGGTCCAAACGGCAGCAGAAATCGAACAGGTCTTTAAACGGCCCGTCAGTTTTACGCGCCTGCAATATCACTTCAATCGCCGCCCAGCCTGTGCCTTTTACTGCCCCCAGGCCATACAACACCTGCGTTCTGCTGATAGGCTTGAACTTGAATTCACTTTCATTCACATCCGGCGGCAGCACCTCAACCTTATTAGCTGCGCAATCGTCATAAAAGATATGCACACTGTCGGTGTTGTTCATGTCCGCAGACATGGTTGCCGCCAAGAAGGCCGCCGGGTAATGCGTCTTCAGAAAAGCAGTTTGATAAGCGACCAGCGCATAAGCCGCAGCGTGTGACTTATTGAAACCATAACCGGCGAATTTTTCCAGCAAGTCGAACAACTCGCTAGCCTGCTTCTCGGTCATGTTGTTCTTGGTGGCACCCTCGGTAAATATTTTACGCTGGGCATCCATCTCTTCTTTTTTCTTTTTACCCATCGCACGGCGCAGCAAGTCAGCACCACCAAGGCTGTAACCCGCCACCACCTGCGCAATCTGCATCACCTGCTCTTGGTACACCGCAATACCGTAAGTTTCTTTCAGAATAGGCTCAGTCAACGGATGTGGATATTCCACGCGCTGCTTACCGTGTTTACGGCGGCAGAAATCCGGAATCAAATCCATCGGGCCCGGACGGTACAGCGCCACCAGCGCAATAATGTCTTCAAAGCAGTCCGGCATCGCCTGCTTGAGCATGTCCTTCATGCCGCGGGATTCCAGCTGGAATACCGCCGTTGTATTGGCAGTTTTCAGTAGCTGAAACGTAGGTTTATCGTCTATCGGCAGATTTTCGAATGACAGCGGCGGCAGATTACTCTCAGCACGCTGTTTATTAGCATTTTCCAACGCCATATCGAGGATGGTCAGCGTGCGCAGACCCAGAAAGTCGAACTTGACCAGCCCCACAGCTTCAACGTCATCTTTGTCGAACTGGCTCACCAAACTCGCGCCGTCAGCCTGACAATATACCGGTGAAAAATCAGATATCTTGCCCGGGGATATCAGCACACCGCCCGCGTGCATGCCGATATTACGTGTCAAGCCTTCCAAGCGTAATGCCAGCTCAAGTAGCTCACGCACTTCTTCTTCATTCTCGCGCCGCTCGGCTAACTGTGGCTCTTTTTCAAGCGCATCAGATAACGTAATGCCCAGTTCTAACGGAATCAGCTTGGCGATACTATCCACAAAGTTAAACGGCAAGTCGAGCACACGCCCAACATCTCGAATCACGGCCTTTGCCGCCATGGTACCGAAGGTGGCGATTTGCGACACCGCATCAATTCCGTACTTCTGTTTCACGTAATCAATGACGCGATCCCTGCCCTCCTGGCAGAAGTCAATATCAAAGTCAGGCATGGAAACACGGTCCGGGTTCAGGAAACGCTCGAACAGCAGGTTGTATTCAAGCGGATCGAGATCGGTAATACCCAGGCTATACGCAACCACGGAACCCGCGCCGGAACCACGACCCGGCCCTACCGGCACACCATTATTCTTCGCCCAGTTGATAAAGTCAGCCACGATCAAAAAGTAGCCGGCAAAACCCATCTGATTAATCACGCCGGTTTCAAAATCCAGCCGCGCATCATAGGCTGGCTGCTTAGTCGTGCGCACAGTCTCATCCGGATATAACACTTCCAGACGTTTAACCAGCCCGCGTTTTGCCTCAGCTATTAAATATTCATTGAGACTTTCACCATTAGGTGTTGGAAAATTAGGTAGGTAGTTTTTGCCCAGCGTTAAACTTAGATTACAGCGTTTGGCAATTTCCACACTGTTAGCAAGCGCCTCAGGCATATCGGCAAATAGCGCACTGACTTCAGCCTGCGTCTTAAAATATTGCTCAGTAGTAAAGTTCTTCGGACGGCGTGTGTCGGCAAGCACATAGCCTTCAGCAATACAGGTACGTGCTTCATGTGCACGGTAGTCATCCGGCGTTGTGAATTGTATCGGGTGTGTTGCCACGACTGGCAATTCAAGCTGTGCCGCAATCGCACGTACATTCTGAATGTATTGCTCTTCTGCTGTTTTTTGCGCGCCAACGGCAATACGCTGTACTTCAAGGTAAAAACGATCCGGAAATAAATCTTTCCAATCGCCGGTAAGCTTGATTGCCGCATCAAAATTCCCCTGTACGCAGGCTTGGCCAATGTCGCCAGCCATAGCGCCGGAAAGCATCAGTAAGCCATTGGTGCCATATTCAACGAACCACTCTCGTTTGAACTCAGCGCGGCCACGATACTGGTTAGATAAATAGGCGCGGCTTAACAATTGGCACAGTAAAAGGTAGCCGGCATGCGACTGACACAGTAGCAGAGCGCGTGACGGCTGCTCTCTGTTAACAGGATTTTCCAACCATATATCGCAGCCGATAATAGGCTTAACACCCTTGCCGCGTGCTGCCTTATAAAACTTGATTGCCCCGAACAGATTATTCAAATCTGTGAGCGCCAATGCCGGCATGCGGTCATCAGCTGCACGCTTCACATAGTCATCAATCCGCACAATGCCATCCACAATGGAATACTCACTGTGGCAACGCAAATGGACAAATGCTGGTACTGCTGGATGTGTTTGACTGATCTCTGACATAAGGCAAATTTTACCTTATTTGTAGCTGCTTTTTTAGCATCATTTAAGAGCATTTTTAAATGGGTTTGAAATTAAAGATAAACCTCCTCACTCATTCAATCATTTAATACTTTTAAATTGAAACGTAAAAGATTTACCTACACATCACATTGCCGCATTAAAAATGGTAATATTTCCCATTAAATATACTATGTTAAAAATTAATTTTCCATCATGACAAGGGCAAATATTATGATAAAAAATGATCAAAAAGAATTAAGAGTCAAGAATGCAGAATCATTTTTAAAGGAAAATGGCGCTCTTGTCGCAATTATTGGAACGACAATTGAGATAAGAAATCTTCCTGAAAAAATCTTAAGTTGTCTACTTAATGCAGTGGAAGCCTGCTAAGAAGGTAGTAAAAAATGAAATTAGCGCGAAAGAAATAATCAGATAGTCGGCTATCCCATACACAACATATGCAGCGAGCCCTGAAGATTATTCTGACACAAAGCAATTTGAGGTTGGATTAACGGTTCAGCTAATCAGAAACCCTCAACGCATAAGTGGAATCGAAGCAAAGAAGATGGGCTCTTATCTATCTAAAACCTCTTCTTGATAGTCACAAGAAGGAAGAGATATTAATACTTGAGCAAAGCACTCAAGGAGACTTTGAACGCACTTTCTTTCGATATAGAGATGCTCTGCTAGGTTAAAACCGATCATCGTTCATAAATTCATCCTTGCTAATAACGTAACAGACAGTGTTCACATTTTTACGTTTGAAAGCCCAATCGAATTGTGGGAGGAAAATTGGTCAAAATACGGCACAACAATTATTGGAAAATTGAATGTGCTTCCTAACATCCCAACCAATTAGTTCCAACCTATCCATCAAGCGGATCGCTGTCATGAGGCGCTACGCTACTTAATTCAAGGCTTAACCAACTCTAAAAAGGAAATTTTCATGCATCCAATAATATTAAAAAAATTTGGCGGTCTCACCTCGCAATACTACTTTCGTCAGCTTTTTTTCGGCTTGGGTATGGCTGTAACTATATATTTAGTTGTGGGCACGGGTAAACACGAGGTACCGATAGCCATGACAATATTCATGGCATTTAGCACACTTCTATATCCCTATTCAAGGTTCGTTTACGAAAGTGTTATAAATTTCATTGTGGGTGACAATATGTTTTTTACAAGTATTCCTCTAATGCTACTAATAAAATGGATAACGATAAGTATGTGCTGGGCTTTTGCTATTTTTATAGCGCCTATTGGCTTGGCATACCTCTACTACCATCACAGCAAAGCTAATAGCTAAGCTATCCATCAAGCGGAACGCTCTAAAACTATCCTCTCGTCAAACATTAGATTTATATGACAACACTGACTATTAATTCAAAATACTTGATTTTGCTTTCAAAAAATCACAGATCAACTTTCATACAAAACCGTACAATAATACTTAATGTGCGCAATCTTAACCAAAAGACTCTTATCATGAACAAAACAAGTCTCACCATACTAGCCCTAACCGCCCTTCTGGCAATTCCTCTTTGGGGCTGTGCGCCAGAGATCGGTAGCGATCAATGGTGTGCCAATCTTAAGGAAAAACCAAAAGGTGATTGGAGCATGAATGAAGCTGCAGATTTTACGAAGCATTGCATTCTCAAGTAGTACATGCGCAAACGTTTCTATTAATCCGACACTGCTTATCCGGGAATCCGTTCGCATTGAGCCCGTCGAAATGTGAATGGATTCATGCGCTTCGACAGGCTCAGTAAGAACGGTTTTTATGTTTAATTTGTACCGAATCAATAATACCCGACGGAAAACATCATGACTGCTGTTAGTAGTTTTACACCAATTGAAGGAGATTTTGCACGTGTGCTGATTCTTGGCTCGATGCCCGGTATCGCATCGCTTACTGCGGGTCAGTACTATGCGCATCCACAAAACGCTTTCTGGAAAATCATGGAAGCGATATTGGGCATACCTGCAACTGCTGATTACAAAGAACGCATCGAAGCACTAAAACGCTCCAATATTGCATTGTGGGATGTACTTGAAAGCTGCATACGCCTCGGCAGTATGGATGCGGCTATAGATATGACTTCAGCGAAAGTTAATGACATTAAAGCGCTTCTTCAGAAACATCCGGAGATTAACGTCATTTGTTTTAATGGCGGCATTGCTGAAAAAATCTTTAGAAAACGTGTATTACCGTTACTTGTGGACTTTTCTGTGAAATATATCAGACTACCTTCTACTAGCCCTGCTCATGCCAGTATGTCATTTGAAAACAAGGTGGTGGCATGGCGTAACGCGATTAAGGGTTCGGGACAAAGTTAGCTTAACGCTCGCCTCTTGATACCTATTAAATCACAAAAAACAGAAACTAAGCCATTGTAGTTTATGCAAAAATTATTGTTATTGTACTAAATAATCAGTCATTCCGCATACCAGTTCTTGGCATCGCCGTAGAATATACCTGCTAAAGCAGGTATATTCTACGGCGAAGACCACTGTGATCTCGCTGGTATGTCGATTAAGCAGAATTGCTACATCATCGGATTATTTAAGGAAATAGTTATATTGTGATAATTGCACTAAAAGCCGCTGTGATAAGCGCTTTTAGTGCAAAATTTAAGGCAGATTACTAGATTACTTCGGGAGCAAGGCGTTTACCTGCTCAATCAAGGTCTCATCCTGTACCGGTTTACCCAAGAAAGCATTTACACCGATTTCTGTTGCAACGTTACGGTGTTTATCTGCAGTACGTGAGCTAATCACAATCAATGGCGTATTTATAGTTGCAGGATTATCGCGAACGTAGCGTGAGAACTCGAAACCATCCATACGCGGCATTTCAATGTCGGTCAGAATAATATCCGGTGTAATTTCCTGCAGCTTCTCAATGGCATCCATGCCATCGTTAGCCGTTACCACTTCAAAGCCTTCACGCTCTAGCACACGTGAAAGTACTTTACGCATCGTGAGTGAGTCATCAACCACCAACGCCACTTTTCTTAAGTTCTCAACTACCGGTGCTATTTCTGCAACCTTAGCTACACCTACCGCAAATACTTCACGGTTCGCCAGCTGCACGGCATTAATGACCAATACAATCGCTCCGTCACCAAGTACTGATGCACCGATCATACCCGGCACATGAGACAGCTGTGTACCCATAGGCTTCATCACAACCTCTTGGTTACCGATAATTTCATCAACGTGCAATGCGTTACGATACGCACCACTACGCATCAGGATAATTGGCGTGTAAATATGAGACAAAGCGATATGCTCAGAATCGCCAACCAGTTTAGATAGGAAATGCAGCGGATAATCACGCCCTGCCCATTCAACCTTGCCAGCTTGATAAGCACTGTCCAGATCTTTTTGCTTGAGCTTTTGCACCTGTTCAATCATCACGGTTGGAATAGCAAAGACCTTATGACCGGCACGTACCAATACCACTTGCGCAACAGACAATGTAACCGGCAGGTAGATGTTAAACATAGCCCCTGAACCAGATACGTTGCTTACATCAATACGACCGCCCAGTGCAGCGATATCACTACGCACCGCATCCAGACCTACGCCACGGCCTGCGATCTGTGAAATGGAGTCTGCTGTCGAGAAGCCAGGCTCAAAAATAACTGCCATCAATGCTTGTTCAGTTACTTCCTGACCAGCAGCCAGAATGCCTTTTTCAGTCGCTTTTTGTTTAACTTTGGCTAAATTAACGCCTGAACCGTCATCAGTAATGATCAATGTAATTTCATCATTTTCCATACTGACTTTTAGTCTGATATGGCCGATTTCAGGCTTACCGGATTTAATACGATCTTCAGTGCTTTCGAGGCCGTGCGCAACAGCATTACGCAATAAATGCTCAAGTGGAGCACCCAGCTTATCCAGCACGCCGCGATCCAGCTCGATATTTTCACCGTCAATCGTCATCTCTACGCGCTTATTCAGCTCGCGGGCGGTTTGACGCACAATACGCTGTAAACGCTCGGAAATCGTTGCAAACGGCAACATACGCACACGCATCAGGCCCTGTTGTAACTCACGGTTCATGCGGTTTTGCTGCTGTAGCGCAGCATCAGTCTGATCCAGATTGAGCAACAAGCCATGCTGAATGGTTGAAACGTCGTTTACGCTCTCCGCCATCATACGTGTCAGTTCCTGCAGACGCGTAAAACGGTCAAACTCAAGCGGGTCAAATGCCTCATTCGCCTCTTGCAGCAAGCTCATACGAGATTGCAATTGTGTTTCAGCTTCAATTTCCAGCTCACGCAGATAAGCACGCAATCTGGTAATACTATCAGTCAGGTCAATAGATGATTGCTTGAAGTTCTGCATTTCTCTATCCATACGCGAACGCATAATAGAAACTTCACCAGCTTCGTTAATGAGCCTATCCAGCACATCTGCACGCATACGCAAGAATTGCGTTTTTCGTACTGATCTGCGTGCTGGTATCACCTCTATAGCTGCATCAGGGCTTGCCTCAGCTGCTGCTTTAGTAGAAGAACCGCTCGTAACCTGATCAAGCATCAGGCTGATCTGATCAAACTCCAGGAACATGCTATCAAAATCATCAGCGGTAATCTTATGATTCAAGGCGCGAATCACATGGTCTTCCATACCATGCACGCTGTCACCGATCAATACCAAGCCCGCCATACGCGCGCTGCCCTTAAGGGTATGCAGTACGCGTTGCAATGAATCAATATATTCATGATCCTGTGGGTTAGCACGCCAGCCACGAAGATCTTTACCGATTTGCGGCACTAATTCACGCGCTTCTTCCAGGAATAGCGCCAGTAGCTCTTCATTGACCACATTATCTTTACGCTGCTGTGCCTGTGTTTCGGCAGCGTCCACAGCAACAGATATTTTCGGAATAACATCAGCAACTACAGGTGCCGCCGCTGAAATGTTCACAGCTTCACCTATTGGCTCAGTTACCGCTATTTCATTTACCAGATTAACAGTAGCTGGAGCTTCAGCACCCTCTTTCGCTACAGCTTCGACTTTAGATTTTTGTTTTGTCTTTTTCGCTGATTTTTCAATCTCTTCCACTTCAAGAACAGCAGCTTCTGCCAGTTGTGCAGCAACAGTTTGCATAGCAGTGGTAGATTCGCTCAAGGCAGCAATCAGCGCACGCGTTGTTTTAGGCTCATTCAGTGCTTTAACACTTTCCAGCCCCTCACCCAGGGCTTTTACAACATTTTCATACAGCTCAATATGCTGTTCAGTCCAGTTACCATTATGTTCATCAAGCCAACGTTCAAGCGCACGTGCCAAATCACCAATCGGTGTAAATCCGGCAGTTAGCGCATTACTGCCAAGTGTATGGGCCGCACGATAACTTTCGCTTGAATCCATAATAATAAGATCCTGCGCATCCACCAGCGTTTTGTAATGCTGCTCTGCTTCGGCAAGGAAAATATCAAAAAAGGCTTTGCTTAATTTACGCGTGCCGCCAATAAGCACTTCTTCTTTTTGCGGTACCGCTTTCTCTACCAAAGCTTGCTCAAACTCAGCTACAAGGTCTTTGGCTTGCAGCTGAAATGGTGCAGGGCTCAAGCTCACACTCTGTTTTTCCAGCAATTCAGCTACCCATGTTGCAAACCCGGCAGTGACTTTTTCAATAAACGCTAATATAGGTGCGGTAGGAAATGCCTTGCGCTCCAGCATAACATTTAATAAGTCCTCTACTGCCCAGGCAACTTCACCCAATGCATCCAGACCGACGGTGCGACCACTGCCTTTTAGGGTATGGTAAGCACGGCGTACTTCAGTTAAAGCGGCGCTATCTGTTGCATTAACACGCAAGGCTTGCAGGTTCTGAGCCAGCGTAGCCAATACTTCTTCGGCTTCTGTTAAGAATATATCCTGCAGTTCAGGATCTAACGCTTTATCTACAACAACTTGTGCCACAGAGTCAGCAACTTTTGCCGGCGGCGCTTCGACTGCTGCTGTAACAGACTCGCTGACTGGCAACACTTGTGTAGCAGGCGTAACAAATTCAGGAATAGCCTCTTCGAATGTAACTTCAGATAATTCAATTGCAGGTTCTGTAGCTTCAATAGACTCAAGCATTTCTGCTGTATTCAGATTCAGTGCGCGCGCACCATGTTGCAAGCGATGCAAGGCTTCAGATAAAGCATGGTCAGATTCTGCTCGCACATGCGGCAACTCTTCAGCATACAAGCCCAGCATACTTAAACTCTCAGCGACGAGTTCAAAACTGTTGCTATAAGGTTCACCAAGGGCTGCGTTTGTGGCATTATTTTTGAACATGTCGACAAACAAAGCGCTCAACTCGGCAATTGCCCTAGGCGTAGTCATTTCGAGCATTTCGAATGCAGCAACTACCTGTTGCAATGGCTTATCAGCAGCACTGAGCACACTGACATCATCTGGTTTTCTAAAGAATGTATCCAGCGCTTTTTCTACCAGTGCCAGCGCATCGATAATCTGTTTAGCAACTGCCTGTACGACACTCGCATCAAGCTTACTGGTGGCAAAGGCGTCAACAGCTGGAGCAAGTTCAAGGCCTTGAACCACAGCCTGCAGGCGCTCGCTTTGCGTCGCAATTTTTTGTTTTACATCTGTATCCAGATGCTGGTAATGGTCACAACAATACTCAAGCAAATTTAGACATGCGGCAATTTCAATAAATGAAATTTCATTTAAATTCTGTTTATCAGCAGCTAATGCTTGCACTGCCTCATGAGTCGCGTTAATTAGCTTAATAACGCTTTTGTTAGAAATATTCTGCTGAACGGCTGCAGAAATAGTCTCCAGTTTATTAATAAAAACTGACAGATCAGCAGCTGAGGCAGCCACATTACTGGCGCTGATACTAGACCACAGCTCTTTAAGTCCAGGTAGTTCTGCAATTAATTGTGCCAACGCAGCATGTTCGGCTGCAATTGAAGGCATCGCTTCACCAGCAGACGCAACATCTTGAGGCAGAGCTTCATCAAGCTCAAACACGTCTTTAACACGAGATATTAAATCTGTAACACGGTCACTGATTGCAACGTAATAAAGCAATTCTCGCAACAATTGAGAAGGTGCCTTGGCATCTCCCGATGCCAGATTACCTAACTGACGATCCAGCTTGCGACAGAGTTTTTTTGCGCCGTTGTTAGCGGCAACTTTATCCTGAGCTAAGGAGTCAGCGAACGCTGAAGCAGTCCACCACAGTGTTCTAGGCGCATTTTTAACCTGAACTTGCTGAACTTTTACAACAGCTTCACGCATTGTATTCAATGCGTCTGCATTTTTTGTGCGCAGCCAATCCAAAAGTGATCTCTGAAAAACTGCTCTTTGTTCCGCTACAAAAACAGGGATGGCAGATTCTTCAATCGGGTTAGACGGCAGGTCTTTTGGCGCGCTGTTATCAGTATCCGGAAAGAACAATTCGCTCTCTTCAATAGACTCGCCTTGAGCCTCAACAAGAGGTTTCAGGGTCGGATACAAACGTATTGGCGTATCAGGCGCCCCGTTCATCAGGTCTTGCAGATATTGCGATAACGTTTCTACCGCTTGGATCAGTTGCGTAACCACCTCTTGCGTAACAGGCACAGTCTGCTGCGCTATTTTGCTAGTAAGCTTTTCAATCTCGGCACAATAGCGCTTGCATCCTTCCAAGCCAACCATATCCAGCGCACCGTTAACTTGATAAAGATGCGCCAGGGTAAGTCTCAGAGATGCAACGTTGCTTAGATTCTGGCTAACTTCATTAAAGCTGGCCAGAACTTTTTTCAGCGACTGATCAATCTCGTCTTTAACCCAAGACAATGGGCCGGTATCAAATGCTTCAGGCATTTTGTACTCCCATTTCTATATACGTTTTTTTCATGGAGTTCTTTTTATCTCACGTTACAAATTAAACACGTAGCAATGACGTTGATGCTCTCTCGTCTTGGGTTACAGTTTAAAGCCAGCTACTGAGTCGCGTAGTTCTTCAGCCAGCGCGTTGAGCTGACCTACAGATTCAGCTGTCAACTTGGTACCCTGTGTTGTTTGTGTCGTAATTTCCTGAATCATCTGCATGTTATTAGCAACTGTTTTGGCAGAGTCGGTCTGCGCATTCGTAGCCACAGAAATTGACTGAATCAGTTGCGCCAGGTTGGTAGTAACCGTTTCAATTTCATTCAATGCCTGTCCTGCAGCATCGGCAACACGTGCACCGTCAACTACACCCTCGGTACTCTTCTCCATCGCGGCAACCGCGCCGTGCGTATCGGTTTGAATCGTCTTCACAATCGCACTAATCTGTTTTGTCGCTTCTGATGAACGTTCCGCAAGACGCTGAACCTCCTCCGCAACCACCGTAAATCCTCGACCTGCTTCACCGGCAGATGCCGCCTGAATCGCAGCGTTCAACGCCAGAATGTTGGTTTGTTCGGTAATGTCTGAAATCAACTCCACGATTTCACTAATCTCTTGTGAGCTTTCACCCAGACGTTTAATACGTTTAGAGGTTTCCTGAATCTGGGTACGAATCTCGTTCATCCCTGAAATTGTATTTTGTACCGCTTGTGAACCCTGAACAGCAGCTTCCAATGAACGTTGCGCAACCTGTGCCGCCTGAGCCGCGTTGCTGGATACTTGCAAGATAGAACGCGTCATGTCGTTTACCGCATCAGTCGTTTGAATAATCTGTGCTGACTGTGTTTCCGCAGCATTCAACAGCTGCTCAGAAGTATCTTGCGCAACTGAAGTCGCTGACGTCACCTGCTCTGTCGCATGGTTAATCTCGGTAACCAGATCTCGCAAGCTATCAATTGTGTAGTTAATAGAGTCAGCAATCGCGCCGGTAATATTGTCACGAACTTCCGCTTTTACAGTTAAGTCACCATCCGCCAAGTCACCCATCTCATCCAGTAGCTGTAAAACCGCCTCCTGGTTATCCTGGCCTTCTTGAGCCAGCTGATTGGTCAAAACAACAGACTGGGCCGTTTGTTTTTTACCGTAGAAGAACATCAGGAACACTAACACCAAACCCAATAACAGCAGACCAGCCAACACAAACTGAATAAAACTGGTTTGCGATTCAATCAACGTATTATTTTCTTTTTGAATGGCTAACGTAAAATCATTACCTGCTTGCTTACTGGCCTCAAACGCTGCCGTCAAATCCAGCAAAGGTGCAGAAGCCGCAACAGTACCCAGAGGCAACGCAGGAATATATCGTTTATTAGCTACTTCAAAGAAGTTAGAACCGGCTTGAATAACTGCCTCTAATTGTGCTTGCAGCTTCTCGTTATCAAGATTTTTACGCCAATATTCTGAACGCTCCTTAAACAAGGCCTCGCTCTTAGCCGCGTTAGCCAGCGCTTTGTCGCGCTTTTCATTGTTAAAGTTGGTAGAAGCAACGTAAGCCTCGTTATACGATGCAAACGCATCCAACGGGAACATTGGTGGCGGATTGGTATCGGCAGTCAGATTTTGGTATTCATTCAAAATATTGGAAATTGGGCCATTTACACGCACCTGGTTAATAACCCAGAAACTCAATAACGCAAATAATATAAACGCAACAATTTGCAGCATAAGCTGACGGTAACCCGCAGCTAGTGCGCCGGCATCAGAAGAGCTTTTCTTACTGGAAAATTTATTTTTAAAATTCTGAAAGAAACCACTCACCGAAGCTCCTAGCTGCGATGGCAGGTTTTTAAAAGCTGCAAGATTTAATGCCATTTTGAACCCCAATTCCAAAAAATATTATACGTGCCCTGTAACTTGACTACTCATAACCAACATTTATAAAAATTATTTAATACTTTATTACCAATCACTTGCTAAATTAACCGCATAAAAATGCGTTAATTAAACCATTTACAGCCACAACATTAAGCCAAAGCAGTCCTGTAACAGAGCAATCCTAGACCGGCTGAATAAAGTTTTTATCCTGAACCAAGCTTTCAGTATCAAGCTCATACCATTCATTAGCATCTGCATCACTGAGTTTTTGCTTGCTGAACAACTGCTTGGATTCATCATTATCTGACTCAGTATGCATTTCCTGAACACTGCGCAAGCCCACCAAGCCATCCACCAGCAATGCAACCTGCGCTGTTGTTTCTGTACTCAGCAGCATAATTCGATTATTAACAGACTTTGCTGTCGGCGGCATATTTAAAAACTGCGCCAGATCACTCACGTTATACAAATTACCACGAACGTTGGTAGTACCCAGAAACCAAGACTTGGTTAATGGCACAGACAGAATTGGCGGTACTGGCAATACTTCTTTTACTTCATTGAGATTGATTAAAAACCTTTTTGTGCCAACTATCACCCCTAAACGAGATGAAGACTCCGTGCCGACCTGATTTGCGGCATCTTTTAGTTTTGCAAGAATAGCCTCTTGGAACTCACGTAAATTTGAAGTTTTTGCCACGATTTATTAACCAATCAAAATGGAGTGTTAACTGCGATTACTCTAAAGTCTTAATCAAAGCCAGCAACTCTGAACCGACCACTGGTTTGGTAACACAAGCTTTAGCACCCATTTTCAATGCCCAGGCTAAGTCAGTAGCCTGCGATTTACCTGTACATAAAATAACTGGAATACTTGCGGTATCAGGATTTTTAGTCAGCGTCCTAGTCACTTGAAAACCAGTTAAGCCTGGCATTACAACATCACACAAAATCAAATCAGGACGCACTTCGCCAACCTTGGCCAGACACTCCTCACCACTCTCAGCGCCGGTAACCTTATAACCGGAAGTTTCCAGCAACTCTGTTAAAAAGAAACGGTCCGTTGCAGAATCGTCAACTACTAAAATATTTTGTATTGCCATGTTTAATCCTCTTCTTGATTATTTCTAGATTGTGCAGCATACACCTGCACAGCTTCCAATAAGGTTTCCTGCGTAAAGGGCTTGGTGAGATATTGGTCTGAACCGACCATACGTCCGCGTGCGCGATCAAATAAGCCATCTTTGCTGGATAGCATAATGACCGGCGTTGTTTTATAGCGTGCATTTCTTTTAATAAGGGAGCAAGTTTGATAACCATCTAGCCTGGGCATCATGATGTCGACAAAAATCAAATCCGGATGCTCGTTGGATATTTTTGCCAATGCATCGAAGCCATCCTCCGCGAGGATAACCTGACAGCCAGATGATTTAAGGAATATTTCAGCACTACGACGTATCGTATTGCTGTCATCAATGACCATGACCTTGATTGTAGATAATTGATCTGGTGTCAATTTTTCTTGATTCGGCTTTTCCTGGGTCACCAGTAAGCTCCTTTTAATATATGCAACTATTTATAGATATTGGTTATTTGCACAATGTTGTGGAACCATTTTATATATAGTCTTAGTTAATAAGCAATACTAATTAAAATTTTATTAAAAAAATAATATTTTTTCCCTTTTCTTCGAAAGGGTCATTTATAATAAATATTACATTTATTTACAATTTTGTGTAACATTTATTTACAATTTTAATTGTGCGATATAAAGTGCATTAAAAATATTATAAAAATTCTGATGTATAAGCAGAAATCCAAGGGGTCAGCATGATAGTAAGACAAGAGTCATTAACGGCAAAAATGTCGTTAAAAGATTTACCAGCCACTTCACCACTGCCTACTGCAAATCTGGTTTTGGTATTTGGTTCTGTAAAACGTTTTGGTGAAGCCAAGTTACAAAGTACATTAAAAGAACGTTATCCAACCGCACAAATTATCGGCTGTTCAACTTCCGGCGAAATTACTGCTGCAGGCGTATTTGATGACAGCCTGCAAATCACAGCTGTTTTGTGGGAAAAAACCATACAGCGCGTTACACACACCAATATGTCCGGCATGCAGAACTCGTTTGAAACTGCAGCAGGTCTGGCCAAACAATTAAAAGCAGATAGCCTTAAAGCCGTACTTGTCTATTCTGACGGCCTGAACGTTAACGGTTCAGAGTTACTTGAAGGCTTTAAAAGTGTACTTGGCGAAATCCCTATCATGGGCGGCATGGCTGGTGATGGCTTTAATTTCAGTAAAACCGTACAGATATTCAACGAAACTATCGGCGATGGTTTAGTCATCGCTGTTGGTCTGTATGGCAATCACTTAATCGCTGCCACCGGTGTTGGCAGAGGCTGGAAGCCTTATGGCCCGCCACGTAAAGTAACAAAATCCGAGAAAAACGTGGTGCTGGAGCTGGATGGCAAGCCTGCACTGCCACTTTACAACCTGTACATTGGTTCACATTCTGCAAAAGACTTACCGGGTAGCGGACTGAAATTTCCGTTTGCCATTATTGAAGAAGGTAAACGCGATATTGAAAAAATTCGCACGCTACTTGCCATTGACCCTAAAACCAACAGCCTGACTTTTGCCGGCAACGTAGACGAAGGTGAAACCGTACGTTTCTGTCAGGCCACTCATGACCGTCTGGTAGAAGGTGCCGGTGACGCCGCGCATCTGGTAAAAGACAATACCAATATGAATCAGACCGGTTTAGCTGTCTGTGTAAGCTGCGTCGGCCGTAAAGGCGTAATGGCAGATCTGGTTGCTGATGAAGTAAAACTGGTACAGCAGATTCTTGGCAACCAAACAGCGATTACCGGCTTTTATTCATACGGCGAGTTTGCACCACGTCCTGACACCAGTGACAGCGTACTGCATAACCAAACCATGACTATTGGCTACCTCAGTGAAAACCTGATCGCATAACTACAAAAAGACCCTACTAAAACAAAGGGTTATATTTGTCAGTAAACCTCATACGCTCAGTGCAAACTGGGCGTTTTTGTTTTATGATGTGAGCATCCGAGGCGCTTAAAGCCTGAATTCCAACCTCAACCAGCAAAAGGATAAACACATGACAAACACAGTTACCCTCAAAGGCGGCCCAGTAGACATCGGCGGAAGCTTTCCGCAAACAGGTCAAACCGCACCAGACTTCAGCTTGGCCGACAAAACACGTACAGACGTGACTCTGGCTAATTTCGCCGGCAAACGTAAAGTATTGAATATTTTCCCTAGTATTGACACCCCAACCTGCGCAACTTCCGTACGCACCTTTAACCAACAGGCAGCAAAACTCAACAATACCGTTGTGCTTTGCATTTCTGCTGATTTGCCTTTTGCACAAAACCGCTTTTGCGCGGCAGAAGGCATTGAGAACGTTGAGACACTTTCAACATTCCGCAATACAGCAGCATTTGCTGAGAGTTACGGCGTGGCAATCAAATCCAGCAGCCTGGCAGGCCTGACTAGCCGTGCAGTAGTGGTGCTGGATGAAAACAATAAAGTGTTACATAGCGAATTGGTATCTGAAATCACAGAAGAACCAAACTACGACGCAGCTTTAGCTGTTTTGTAATTAGCTAGATCAAACAACAAAAAACCAGCTTATAGCTGGTTTTTTGTTAGCCAATTTTTTGATTTTTACGTCTAATTTAATCTTCACTATAAGCAGTATATTTGGCGTTACTGCCACGCGCTTTATCGGCAGGATACTTTTTTGCATTCAAATCTATTTTCTGATTAGCCGCTTCAATCAGATCAATATCCAACACTTCTGCAATTCTCAGCAAATAAACAAAAGTGTCGGCCAGCTCATGGCTCACGGCCTCGCGTTTCTCAGATGATAAGCGCTGGCTTTCCTGCGGCGTATCCCATTGAAACTGCTCTACCAGCTCAGCTGCTTCCACAATCATCGCCATCGCCAAGTTTTTGGGGGTATGAAACTGTGCCCAATCACGCTCGGCCACAAAGTCATTAATACGTGTTCTGAGTTCCTGAAGTGAGTCAGCCATATCTTGTCCTTACGCTACATTATTTACGGTTACTGCCAGCCACCATTTTAATCTCGAACAAACGACATTCCAAAGGTCCGTTGAATAGCGGCGTACGTTTGCTGGGCGTGAGGCGCATGAGCTTGGGCATACGCAAATCATTAGTCAGGAAATAAGTATTCCAACCAGCAAATTTGCGTTTCAGAGCCTCACCCATTTTTGGATATAGTTCAGCCAGTTCTTCATCTTCTCCGATGCGTACTCCGTAAGGTGGATTCGTCACCAGCACACCGCCATCTGCAGGTGGCACAGCGTTGAGCATATCAACATGTGCAATCTGCACCGCTTCCAACAAGCCTGCTGCTTCAAGATTCTGCTTGGTTACGCGCACTGCACGTAAATCGAGGTCTGAGCCATATATCTTCTGGAACGAGACTTTCTTTACCTTGCTTAAGGCCTGATTTTTGATCTTTTTCCAACTATCGGACTCGAAAGTTCTCAGTTTTTCAAAACCAAAATCGCGTTTTAATCCAGGTGCAATATCCAGTGCCAGCATTGCAGCTTCCAGCAGAAATGTTCCGCTGCCGCACATAGGGTCAAGCAAAGCTTGTCCGGGCTGCCAGCCTGATAATTTCAAAATGCCTGCTGCCAGATTTTCACGCAGCGGCGCCTCTATGCTCGCTCCGCGATTACCGCGCTGATACAAAGCGGCACCTGATGTATCCAGATAAAACTGATACTCATCAACAGTTAAATAAGCATGAATCCGCACTGCTGGCGTTTTGGTATCGATATAAGGCCTGCTGCCAACTGCGAGCCTGAATTTATCGCACACGGCGTCCTTGATCTTCAACGTGGCAAATTCAAGACTTTTTAGCGGACATTTAACGCCGGTCACTTTCACCATAAAATCATGTTTTACTTCGAACCATTGCGGCCAATTCAGTTTGTAGGCAGCATTGAATAAATCTTCTTCATTCGCATACTTGCCACGCCCCACCTGCCACATAATGCGCGTGGCAATACGGGAATGTAAGTTAGCGGCATAGCACACTGCCCAGTCGCCATCAAAACTCACACCTCCATCGGTAGGTTTGATGGACTTGGCACCAATCTGCTGCAGTTCATCTGCCAGCAATTGTTCCAAGCCTCGTGGGCAAGTTGCGAAGTATCGATTAGGGGCAAGCTGTGCCATAAGTTATCTATCACTTTTCATAAAAATTCGGTTACTGGTACTGTCATTATGTTCTGCCAGTTTTTCTACAAACTGCAGAAACTCTATCTTGTGCGTTTTTTCCAACTCTTTTGCACGCGCACGTAAGCTATTGATACGTAAATCTGCCGGTTCACGTTTAAAGCCGAACACGGCGATATTGCCAGGCCTGCCTGTAGGCAGGATTAGCGCTTTTCCAAAAAAACTCTGTTCTATTCTATTCAGATAAACGTCAAAGTTTTTGTCGCTGCCCCATAAATTAATCACCAGAATACCATCATATTTCAGGCTATCTGCGCATTGGTCGAAAAAGTCCTGACTGCAGAAATCGGGTGGAATGCCGTTACTATCAAAAGCATCAATCATCAGTACATCAGCGGCATCTTTATGCTCAGCCAGATACTGCAAACCATCAGCTTCAATCACTTCCAGCCGCTCATCATTCTCCGGCACACAAAACTGGTTACGCGCGACCTGAATAATACGAGGATTAATTTCAATCACTTTACTCTCAATTTCAGGGCAATATACATGCACGTACTTGGCAATAGAGCCACCACCTAAACCGATAGTGAGCATATGCCTGACACTATGATGAAACAGCAGAAAACACATCATCCCGCGCGTGTAAGTAAGCTCCAGCGCCAATGGATCACGAATGCGCATTGCACTCTGAATCGTGGCAGAGCCCAAATGCAGGGCGCGTACGCCATCCAGCTCACTCACATCAACAATTTCATCAGCCGCGGATGAGCGAGTTAATCCACGTATCAGATGTTTAGCAACTCGAAACACTACGCAGCCTCACCCTTATTTTCTGTATCAGCACCTGCTGCTTCCGTAGTAACAATTTCAGCATCAGCAGTGACAGCCTCAGTGGCTTCAATATCCAGAATTTCACCTTCAGCATCATCCAGCACTAAAGGCTGCACCGGTTCCTCTTCCAGCACGCGCAGGAATTTAGTTCGCAGTTCCATCATCAGCGTGTCCACATCCTGTACCTGTAAACTCACACGGGTACCCGGCTTTAATTCAGGCATACCGTAAACCTTAGTCATATACGGCAGGCTATCCAGTCGCACCAGATTTTCACGCCATACCGTCGCATGTATTTCCTGCACATTTTCCTGCACCAGATATTGCAGACACCAGTAACGCTCCATGCGAATCTGGAATTCGCTATAAGCTTTATAGGTGAGCTCAAAGTTGCGCATATGCGTGGTCAGAGCGTCGCTATTGTGTGCATACGCAGGTTCTGTATGCTGCACCACACTGATAATCTGGCGCTGATTAATTAAATCCACCGCACGGCGCAGCGGTGATGTGCTCCAGCTATATTGGGCAACACCCAAGCCCTGATGCGGCTCAGCCTTCGTTGTCATATAAACCTTGCCACCCATCTGCGCACGATACAGCCCTGGTACCTCATGCGCCGCAAGTAACGCTCCCCACTGGCTATTCGCCTCAATCATCAGTTCTGCCACGACCTTATCCATAGGTGAGCCGCGATGGCGGCTAATAATGCTGACCTTGCCGTCAGTGACATAAAAGTTGTAATCAACCTGCGGCGGTTTTGTTGGATCATATTTACCGCGTGCTTTTTCCAAAGATTCCGCCAGATCAAATAAGAAGCGTAATCTGGCCCAATACGGATGACCACTATCAGCATCCAGTGTGGTTTCATTGAAGAAAGGCTCCAGCGAATCATGACGCAGGTTATCCGCAATTTTAATGCGCTCAACTTTACTGTTGCGCTGCTGTACGGTTAAGTCCGGAGCAACATCGAGATATAAAGACAGTACCGGTTTTATTTCGCCTTGATCCAGACTGAAAGGACGGATCGTTGATTCCGGCAGCATCGTGATTTTGTGTCCGGGCATATACACTGTAGACAAACGATACATCGCCTCTTTATCTAGTGCGCTGTCAATCGCTATTCCTAAAGCCGGTGCCGCAATATGAATACCTACCCTGGTAATACCGTCTGCTAAGTGCTGTACCGATAACGCATCATCAATTTCATTCGTTGTGCTGTCATCAATACTGAATGCCTCAACTTCTGCTAGCGGCAGGTCATCAGGTAGCGTTGGAATTTCATCTGCATTAAAAGCGGTACCCTTGGCAAAATACTCGCGTAGAAATGCACCTAAGTGGTAATCGTGAACAGAAGGAATTGCGCCGCAGCTATGCAGCAGCTTGATATGGTTTAAATGCAAGGCGCCAGCAGCGGCATCCAGCGTTTTATATTCAAAAGAGTTTTTATCAGGCTCGTACATCAGCATATCAAGCTTCTGCATCAGCTCTTCAGGCATCGTGTGCGCTTTAAGCTGCTCGATATAATTCGCCATTTTTTCAGCAAGCAGACGCTTTTTCTCTAGCCCGGCAAGTGCGGCTTTTAATATCTCGGCAGGTGCAGCCTTGTAGCGGCCTTTACCCTTGCGATTAAAATACACAGGCGCACTGTGCAGCTTGATGGCAATGGCAGCAGCTTCAACCGGTGTGGGCTTGCGTCCATAATACTCGGCCGCAAACTCTTCAAATCCAAACTCCGGCTCACCGCAGCATTCCCATAAAAAATCGAGATCCAGTGTCTCAGCTTCAGTATTGGCAGCTTCTAAAAAACCTGCCAGAGGCACTTCAAAGCGCATCAGCACATTATTCGCCTTGAGTTTACTGCGCTTACCGCTTGCAGATTCTATTTGCATAGAACCCTGCGTTTCGGTCATGATAGAGGCAACTTTAAAACTGCCATCTTCTTCAAAAAATACATTCATACTGTGCCATCAATTAAAATTTGTGACATTTTACCTTGTATTTAGGGCACTTCTATAAATTCAAATTGCTAAATTAGACAAGGCGCGAATAAAAAATTAGGACCCGGTATATATTGATATAGAAGGACTAATTTTTTATGAGGAACGCAGTATCATGACGGAATTTAAATTTATAGAAGTGCCCTTTAGTAGATTCACTTTGAATAAAACCAAACATCATTATGGATAACAGAATACCCGTCACTCTGCTCACCGGTTTTTTAGGCAGCGGAAAAACAACGCTGCTTAACAAACTATTACACCATCCTGCTATGCACGATACTGCAGTGATCATCAATGAACTTGGCGATGCCGGTCTTGATCAGGTTTTTGCCAACAGCAATCTGGCGCAAAATATTGAAAGCGAACATATCGCTGACAATACCGTGCTGCTGAGCTCCGGCTGTTTATGTTGCTCGTTAAAGAATGAGCTGGCAGATACCATGCGCGACTTGTTTTTCAAACGCTCGCTGCAAGCGATTCCACAGTTTAAACGCCTGGTGATCGAAACTACCGGCATGGCTGACCCTGGCCCGATACTGGCTAACCTGATGAATGAACCAGTGATTGAATCAGTGTACAGGCTGGATGCTGTCGTAGTAACCATTGACAGCATCTATGGCCTCGAACAGTTAACAGCAAATAATGAAGCGCTGAAACAGGCTGCTGTTGCTGACGTATTACTGCTGACCAAAACTGACTTAGCTAGCGAAGAACAGATCAATGCGCTGCAACAAAAATTAAGCGCTCTTAATGCCGGCGCAACCCAGCATAAAATTGTGCATGGTGACATAGACCCGGCCTGTATTATTGATGTCGGCTTATTTGATATTGAAACCAAACAGGCTGAACCGCAGCGCTGGCTGCGGGCACCCCTCAAAAGCAATCTACCCAAAGGGTCATTACCGCAAAAATCGCATGATGATGACATTAAAAGCTTCACTGTCACCATGCCTACCTCGTTGAAATGGCGCGATCTGAAGCTAGTGATTCTAAAGTTATGCCAGACGCATGGTAAAAACTTGCTGCGCTTAAAGGGCATTATTCATGCAGATGACCAGCCATCACCGCTGGCGATCCATGCTGTACACTTTACGCCCTACCCGCCTACGCTGCTTGAAGGCTGGACTGAAGACGAGCCAAGCTCACGCATCGTGATTATCGGCAAAGGGCTAGATGAACTTGAAATCAGAAAAATGCTGATGCAGGTTTAGCGTTTAACCGTGAAAATATACTTTGGTCAATCTTCTGCCATAATTCGAGCTTGCTACTTACTTGGCAAGATGGAGAACAGTGATGAGCTTTTACGATAAAGAGCAGGCTGAAAAATTCATGCGATACGCCATTGAGCTTGGCCGCAAAGGCATGGAGGCCTTCAGCGGTGGGCCATTCGGTGCTATTGTCGTTAAAAACGGTAAAATTATAGGCGAAGGCTGGAACCAGGTACTTTCATCAAATGACCCAACTGCACACGGTGAAATCACGGCAATCCGTGATGCCTGCAAAAATATTCAATCCTACAACCTAAGCGGCTGTGATCTTTATACCAGCGGGGAACCATGCCCGATGTGCCTCAGCGCAATCTACTTGGCGCGACTGGATCGTATATTTTACGGCTTTAACATTCAGGCAACTGCAACTGCAAATTTTGATGACGCGTTCATCTTTAAAGAGCTTAACAAACCGGCAAGTGAGCGCAATATTCCTGAAATTCAGGTTCTAGAAATTGAAGCGCTAAAGTTACTCAAGGAGTACACAGCGAATCCTGATCGCGTCCTATATTAATTCATGCAGTCTTTACAGGTTTATCCAGTATCGTTTATTGCTCACAATGATGTTTATTATCCGGTTTAACCGCCCTACTTTGGCTTGGCTTACGCTGTGTAGGCCTTGGAACCAAACTAGACTGTAATGATGGCGTTTTCCAGCTTGGCTTCAACGGTGTCATCCCGACCACGCGCTTCTTAGCCACGATAAAATACACGCCACCCATAAATGACAGCCAGCGGCTGCCAATTTTATCCATAAAACTAAAACGGCGTTGCCACTGCTCCTGCTCAAATGGTGGAATATGGCAGCAGATTTCTACTGACACCACTTCAAAACCCAATAAAGTCAGCCAGTCTTTTAAACGGGCAAGCCCAATAAAGCGGCTATTCCATGGAAATGTTTTACTACAGCACCTGCCTGAAAATAAATTTTTAAACAACAGCGTCAATCCCCACAGGCTAAAAGGATTAAAACCGGATATCAGTAAATGTCCTTCCGGCATCATGACGCGTTCTGCTTCACGCAAGGTCTGATGGGGACGCTCACTGAACTCAAGGCGATGCGGTAATAGCAGCAGATCTAAACTGCTATCGGCAAAAGGCAAAAAGTCATCACAGCATTGCAAATCGGTTTTTATTGACGCGTCAGGAAAATCTGAGGATTTATAACGATGTGGAATACGTGAGTTACGCAGCAGATCCATTTGTGGATAACCCATTTGCAAGGCATTAAAACCAAACAAATCAACCACGGCCTGGTCATATAAATTCTGCTCTTGCAGTTGCAAATAACGACCTGATGCGGTATCAAACCACTGATACGGTCTATCGTTAACTTGCTGTTGATTCGGTTGCAAACTCATTACAGGGGTATTATTCCAATATAACTAATATTTAGTAAGGCGGATTCAAGTTTGAAGTGCAACGCCCGTAAGTTCTAAAAATACCTCATGAGGGGATTTAAATCCATGCCTTTTTCTAGGTCTGTGATTCAGTCTTCTCATTGCGGTGTCAATTTCTTCGTCTGTAATGGTTCTAAAGT
>DATCVB010000013.1:0-63471 GCA_036567185.1 Methylotenera sp. | reverse complement strand
GATGCTGCTGACCATCTTGTCTCCGAAGTAGGGGAGTAAGTGTTTATCGATGGTGTTGCGCATCGTTTCAATGTAACTGCGCCGCCAGCCAATCTTGCATTCATCAAACCACTTTTCTGCAAAGTCTTTGAAAAGGGGAGTGGCTGCAATGCTTGCCTGAATAGCGGAGTAAATGTTGCTATGGCTTACTGGAGCAATGTTTTGAGTATCTGCTACAGTAATCGATCCCGTTAGCTTGGATATTGACTTCGCTATTTTGCTATTAGGGAAATATTTTTGATATTCGAAGTCCCCTTCCTTAATTTCCGCCTCAATTTTTTCAAGCAGCTTTTTTAGTTTCTGGCGATTTGCTTTAGTGTCTTCTAAAGCTGTGTATTCGCGACATCTTTTACCCTGGTATCTAAAATCGCAAAATAACTTACCGCTATATTCTCGAACACTAGCCATTGCAGTATCCTCCGTTAGCCATGGGGATTGCATTCAAGCTGGCGGACTTTGTCAGTATTTCGTTTTCTATTGCCTCCCATATATAAAGAATCTTTCTTCTGCCAAATGGGCGAACGTAGTGAATGCCTTCAAGTAAAACGCTATCCTTGAGCTGGTTGCGGATTGTTCTAGCGTTGTAGTTAATGCGGTCTGCGAGTTGTTCTGTGGTGAGGTATGTTTGAGACATATTATTTCCTTCTTAAAGTTTATTAATGAATGTAGAATGAATATTTATCGTTTTAAATATATAAATTTCATCCTAAATGCAATTCTAAGTGAAATAATTCCACTTAGCAACAATTATTTTCATTTAGAATGAAAAAAATGGAGTTGGTATGATTAAATGTCACTTATCTAGAATAATGGGTGAGAAAAAACTAAGGGTTGCTGATATTGCAAGAGCTATCGATGTACATAGAAACGCAATAACGCTTCTGTATGAGGAAACAGCAACTAGGGTAGATCTAGATACAATAAATAAACTGTGTGTTTTTCTAGATTGTAAGATTGAAGATTTGTTTGAGTATGTGCCAGATTAAGGCGCGAGTTCATTTACGTATTGAGTAGGTAGAACGCACTTACTATTTGGGCCAGACACTAAAGGTCATAATCTTGTTATTTCAATATGACTTAAAAAGGATGGGCTACTAGTGGGCCATAGTAGGGCCATGAATGGGCCACAAAAAAACCAAGTTAGTGAACACTATCTTGGCTTGTCTTATTAAATATGGCGCGCCCGGCGGGATTCGAACCCACTACCCTCGGCTTCGGAAACCGATACTCTATCCAAATGAGCTACGGGCGCGTATTGCAATAGGTAGCGCATTATAACAAACAGAAACGCTGTATGCGGCATTACAGGAAGGCATTTTTCATGTAGCCAGCTGTTTGATTTTATGCGGTTGATTTTTAACTAATTCATTGAGCTTTTTTGCCTTAATCTAAAGTGCAGGTATAATATTTTCTTTATCTAATTTTTTCTGGGAATGAACTGTAATGAGCAATGTAAATAGCGACGAAAAAGGCTATTCATTTGGACAAATCGTACTTGCCTCAATTGTGGGTATTGTCGGTATTGTGCTATTTGTTTTGTTGGTAGCAAAGATTTTTGGTGTAACAGACACGATTGATGTGGCTGAACCAACAGCAGCGGTTTCTCAGGTTGAAGAAAATATTAAACCTGTTGCAGCAGTTGAAGTAGCAGCAGCCGGTGCAACTTCAGGCGCTGAAAAAAGCGGTGAAGAAGTGGTTAAAGCCGTATGTTCTATGTGTCACGCTGCCGGTTTGATGAATGCGCCAAAAATTGGTGATAAAGGTCAATGGCAGCCACGTATTGCACAAGGTTATGAAACATTGGTTAAGCATGCTATTGAAGGTATCCGTACTATGCCGGCACGTGGTGGTAACCCATCATTAACAGACGGTGAAGTTGCAAGTGCAGTCGCTAATATGGCAAATGCATCAGGTGCAAATTTCACAGCGCCAGCGCCAAAAGCAGCTGAAGAGAAGCCAGCTGAAGCGGCTGCGGCGCCTGCTCCTGCTGCGGAAGTGAAAGCGGCAGAACCCGTTGTTGCCGCAGCTGCAGCTCCGGCTCCGGTAGCTGCAGGTAAAAGCGGTGAAGAAGTTTACAAAGCTGTATGTGCTATGTGCCACGCAACAGGTTTGATGAATGCACCTAAATTTGGTGATAAAGCACAGTGGGAACCACGCATTAAACAAGGTTACGATACTCTGGTGACTAATGCGACTAAAGGTATCCGTACGATGCCAGCTAAAGGCGGCAACCCAAGTTTAAGCGATGCTGAAGTTGCGGGTGCTGTGAAGTATATGGCTAATGCAGCAGGTGCAAAATTTTAATCTTTTAGGTAACGCTGATCTCTTGTTATAACAAAGCGCTGGATTGCCGAGCTTCGCTCGCAATGACGATTTAATCAGCGTTTCCTTTAGGTTGTTTTAGCTTGGTATCATGAAAAGCCACTTAAATATTTAAGTGGCTTTTTTCTTGCTAAGGTGCCCATAATGTTTTTGGTGAATTTTTAATGGTGATTAAACGTGGCTAGTTACGCAATCGGTGATATTCAGGGTTGTTATCATGCATTTCAGGCGCTGCTTGAACGCATAAGCTTTGATCAGAAATCTGACCGCTTATGGTTGGTGGGGGATCTGGTCAACAGAGGCAATGGCTCGCTGGAGGTTTTGCGTTGGTGCTACGCGCATCAGGATAGCCTGACGGTTGTACTAGGTAACCATGATTTGCATGCGCTGGTGGTGGCAGAGGGGATTGTTGCTGCGCACAAGGGCGATACTTTGGATGTGTTGCTGGCAGCGCATGATAGTGATGTGTTGTTAAACTGGTTGCGTCACCAGCGCTTGATCTATCAGGAAGATAATCACCTAATGGTGCATGCTGGCTTATTGCCGCAATGGACGGCTGAGCAGGCGCTTGGTTATGCAGCTGAAGTTGAAAGCGTATTGCATGGTGAAAATTATCTGGATTTTCTTAAGCATATGTATGGCAATTTACCCGATCATTGGCGTGATGATCTGGCTGGGTTTGATCGCTTACGTGTGATTACCAATGCGGCTACGCGTTTAAGAATATGTTCGACGGCAGGACAAATGGAATTCAAATTCAAGGGTGAGCTGTACGATATTCCAGCTGGATATATGCCCTGGTTTGATGTGCCGAATAGGGCTACGAAAGACACACAGGTAATTTTCGGGCATTGGTCTGCGTTAGGGCTGCAACAGCGCGAAAATATTTATGCGCTGGATACGGGCTGCTTGTGGGGCGGTAAATTGACAGCGATGAATATTGAAACCAAGGCGGTGGTGCAGGTCGACTCACACCCGTTAGATAATCCGATTACGCTAAAGGCAATAAAAAATTAGGTACGGAAACCGCGGCCTTGGTACGTGGGTTTACCCATACAGGTAAGTCAGATAACCGCTAATCACAGCGCCAGATGCTGGCGTATCAGTGTTTCAATTTGCAAAGTCAGTTCGCGGCGATCTCGCTTTGCTACCTCTTCTGCTGGAATTGGCTTTAGAAAATGCAACTCAATCACCGGTTTTTTTTGCGCGAGAATTTTTTGCATGGATTGTATTAAGGTCGTTTCCCCCGCGTAAGCGACATCAATATTGGCACCGCCGTTTGGGTGCGGGTAGCGAATTGCTATCGGCCAGATGCATGCCTTGGCTTCAATGGCAGCCTGTATCAAACTACTTTTGAACGGATATATAACAGTGCCATCACTAGTAGTGCCTTCCGGAAACAGGCATAAGTTATCACCTGCCTGTAAACTTTGAACGGCAACATCAATCGTGCGTTTGGCATCGCGCTTGCTGCGGCGGTCAATAAACAATGTATTTGCCCGGCTGACCAGGTAGCCGAAAACCGGCCAGTTTATAATTTCTGATTTTGCAATAAACCGGAGCGTAATAATGCTGTTGATGGCATGGATATCTGACCATGAAATATGGTTTGCCACAAACATTGTTGTAGTGAGTTGTGTATTTTGTAAAGGAACATGGCCGTGGCTGCTAACTTTTAGATTAAAAGCTGCCAGCAGGTTTTTGCACCACCACTGAATCAGGCGTGCCTTATAGGATTCTGTAGATAGCGGTAAAACGATGGAGGCTATCGTTAAGCCCAGCAGGGTGTGCGCGATGATGCGCCCGACCCTGAAATATCTGATAACGATATTGGTTGTAGATAAATTTGCTTTTATGGTTTGCAAAGTTTCAATAGCGATATTTTCAGTCTTTTATTTCATAAAATGGCTGGCGTATCTGGGGTTGATTCTAGATAGCGGTAACATTACCAGCATATCCGCTGTGTTGAAATAGGGATCCCATGCCGGTTCGCCGCAAATATAAGCTCCCAGGCGTAAATAACCTTTGATAAGCGGTGGGCAGGCAACTTGTAAGTCGTTACTGAGTGAATGAATCGGTAACGGGTTGTGTGCAAACACGCGGTATTCCAGGGGTGATAAATACTCATCCTGCAGTTTGTGATACAAGCTTGCTGCCAGATGACCGCCATCAGACATGCTGATGCTGCCGCAGCCGATCATATATTCATAGTTGTGGATCTGCATATACTTGGCAAGGCCAGCCCAGAGCATGGTAATGGTGCCGCCGTTGCGGTAATTCTGATGCACGCATGCGCGACCAACTTCAACCGTGCGTTCAAATAAATGTGCTAAACGGCTTAAGTCAAATTCGCCTGCAGAGTAATATCCGCCAGCTTCATTAGCTTTTGCCGGGGCTAAAATCCGGTAAGTGCCGATCACTTGGTTAGTGCCGCTGTCGCGCACGATCAAGTGGTCACAAAACTGGTCAAAACCATCAATATCCAGACCACCAGTGCCGGAAAGCTGTGCGCCCATTTCTTCTGCAAACACCTTGTAACGCAGGCGTTGCGCTTCTTCTATTTCTGCCTGTGTGCGGGCAATGCTCACGTAGAGTTTTCTTTGTGGCGCTTGCTCGAGGCTTAAGTTTTTTCTGTTATCTGCTAATAAAATGTTTTTACGCGTCATTAAATTATTCACCATTATTTTCTCCTTTTTGTGCAGCAAACTTTAGTGGCTGGATATGAAGAATTAATGACGGAGAAATGACTGTTTGTTGACAGCTGAATAAAAGGCCAAGGTTAAATGTTTAAGCCCCGCTGCTCTGGTAATGTCAGGGCAACGGGGCTTAAACTTGTTAAATCAATACTTTATTTTCATCAAGCAGCTTTTAGTGCTGCGATGATTACAGAGCGAAACTAGTGGGAAACGCGCGACACCCCACCGCTCTCAAGAATGCGAACTTTTTCGCCAGCCATAAAGACTTCATCTGCTTCCTGCACGATAGCAATCAAGCCGCCGCCATCCAGTTTTACTGTGAGCTCTACGCCATCTTTACGGGTAACGCCTTCTTCAAGGGCTGAGCCTGCCAAGCCGCCAGCTACAGCACCGATGACAGCTGCGATTGCGCTACCTCTGCCGCCGCCAATCGAACTGCCGGCGATTCCGCCAACAGCGCCACCGGCGATGGTGCCGACTGGAGACTTGGTGCCTTCAAGTTTTACTTGACGTACACTTTCTATCACGCCGGTTTTAACAGTCTGCACTTTACGTGCTTCGTCACGGCTATATACGCTGCCGGAATTGGAGCTGGCGCAAGCTGCCAGTAACGCTGCTAATAAGCTAACCGCTAATAATCGAGTAATGCGCATGATTTAATTTCCTCTGATTTTTTTAATTTAATTTTAACTATGACTTAGATTAAACCCCAAAAGTTTAAGATGCCAATATTATTTAAGAAGTCGTGGTTTTTAAGATGCCATAGATTTTAAGACAACGTATATTTTAAGGTCACGTCTGTTTTAAGACCCCATGGTATCTTTCATTAATGCCTGTGTATAAATAGTCTCAATTTCTTCGCGCGTAGGCGCGTGGTTTTGTCCACCGCGGCTTGCAATTTTAATTGCGCCCATCGTAGCTGCTAATCTGCCGCAAGTCGGCCAATCCCAATTTCTGGCTATGCCATACAGCAAGCCTGCGCGGTAAGCATCGCCACAGCCAGTAGGGTCCACTAGCTGTGTGGCTTTAACGCATGGAATATCATAGCGTTGACCGTCAGCATAAATTTGCGAGCCACTGGCGCCAAGGGTGACGATCAGTGCCTTCACCTGTTGCGCCAGTTCATCAAGCGTTAAGCCGGTTTTATCCTGAATAATCTGTGATTCGTAATCATTAACGGCTAAGTAATCCGCCATTTCAATAAACTGTAATAGTTCTTCGCCATTAAACATAGGCAGGCCTTGGCCAGGGTCAAACATAAATGGAATGCCGGCTTCGAAACACTCGCGGGCATGCTGGAACATACCGTCACGTCCATCAGGTGCGATCACGGCCAGGCTGATATCTTTGGCATCTTTCACGCTGTTCTGGTGCGATTCAACCATGGCGCCAGGATGAAATGCGGTGATCTGGTTGTCGTCGATATCTGTCGTAATGAATGCTTGTGCGGTAAAGCTGTTGGCGATGGTTTTGATATGCGCGGTGTTTAATTTGTTTTTATTTAACCAGGCTGTGTAGGTTGCAAAGTCTTCGCCTATGGTTGCCATGATGAGCGGATTACCATCCAGCAATTGCAGGTTATAAGCGATATTGCCGGCGGTGCCGCCGAATTCTCTGCGCATTTCCGGAACGTAGAACGCAACACTGAGTTTGTGAATTTTGTCAGGCAGAATGTGATTTTTGAATTGGTCTTGAAACACCATGATAGTGTCGAAAGCAAGTGAACCGCAAATGAGTGTATGCATGAAAATAACAGGCTAAGTTAAAACGCCTATTATCTTAGGTATTGCTATGGTAGGGCAAGGAAAAGCCGTGTAAATTGATGACTAATCAGCGGGTTAGGGAACCATCTATCAGGATTTTTGCTGCAATTTTTGCATATTTGACTGCATCAGAGCCACGCTGCATATGCTCTGCTTGCACTGCACCTTTGAATAAGAGTGAAAGCTGCAGCGATAAGCCGTCAGCATCCTGAATATTGGCTTCAGTTGCCAGTTGTTTGATGTATTCACGAAATTGCAGAGATTGCTCTGTAGACAGCTTGTGCACAGGGTTATCTTCTTTAGGGAACTCTGCTGAAGCCTTGATAAAGCCGATACCGTTGAAATCAGGCGCAGTTATCCATTCTTCAATATAGTCGAACAGCTTCTGCAATTTTTCAGTGGGGTGTTTGGTGTTGGCGCTTAGCTTGTCATTGAGCCAAGTCTGAAAATCCTGATGTCCCTCTTTAAGCACTTCAAGAATCAATAATTCTTTGCTGCTGAAGTATTTGTAGAGTGTCATCTTGGTAGTGCCTGCAGTAGCCACGATAGTGTCTACTCCAGTCGAGTTGATGCCCTGCGTTTGGAATAAACTGCTTGCAGTGCTAAGTATTTTTTCACGTAATGCAGACATGCTGTCGATTATACTAATCGGTATACATGTAATGCAACACTTATTTTAAGTGCACTTCTATAAATACATTTTTTGGGCGCATTACTGCGTTGCCCGGTACTCGTAACCTCGCTGTATATTGCATGCTATCTCGGCTCCTGCGTTCCGTGCGCCTTTGGCGTATGAATAATGCGCTTCAGCGCATATATTCTACGGACATGCCCTTGACGGGTAATACTGCATCCCAAACTCTGCATTTATAGAAGTGCACTTAATCTTTTTACGGTATCGTTATTTTGATGCGGCCATCAGCATTGGTGTGAAGTTGCAGCGCACTTTTTCCAGATAGAAATTTGCTACACCAAGATCAGCTAAATCATTGGGTAACTTGCCGCCAACCACGTTTTCCAGGTAGATGGATTTATGTTCATCCGGAATCTGCAGCACTTCTGGAAACTGGCAAGTGCCCTGACGCATCTGCTCATACTTGGCATACATTCTGGACGCATCGATTGCTGTTAATGCCTTATTTTGATTGATTGTAGTATTGGTCTGTTCTTGCTGTGCAATCTGCGCTTGCGCACTTTGGCTGTGCATGAACATGGGCGCCCATATCGCTGCGGCGCCAATGACTATCACCATGCTGGCCGCTATTCCGTAAAGTGCAGGTCGTGAGCCTTTGATACCTGCGGCAATACCTGTTTTTTGAGTCTGAGCCTGAATAAGTGCCAGTGCAACTTTTTTCGCATGTATCAGGCTGTTGCTCTCTGGCTGCGTAACCGCATGTCGCGCAGCATTCTGTGCAATCAATACAATATGCTCTGCAAGTAATTCAGGATTCTCCGCGCCCAGCGATTTTGCCTGCTCAACACAGTAATTGATCAGAAGCGGGTTAGGTGCGCCCAGCGTAACACTGGCTTGCTCAAAGTTGGGGGCTTTTAACCAGTCATTCAGAATGTCAAATAAACCCAGCAATCTGCCCTGCGGTGTTTTGCTGCATTTGGCCAACATATTGATCAGCCACGGCGAGTCGAATATATCCATGAGTACGGTGATTCTGTGTTAATTTTTATTAAAAAGGTTTTACTACTACAAGAATCACGATGGCAATGAGTAACAACACCGGTAATTCGTTAAACCAGCGATACCACATATGGCTGTGTTTATTTTGATCCTGACTGAAATCAGCCAGTAGTCTGCCGCAATACCAGTGATATGCCACCAGCACCGCTACCAATGTTAATTTAGCGTGCATCCAAGCACCACTGATGCCATAGCCTATCCATAACCATAGGCCGAATCCCAATGCCAGTAAGGCTAAAGGCAGCATGAAGCGGTAGAGTTTTTTCTCCATGAGTTTCAACCGCTCTGAAACTGCCTGATTAGGGCTGTGGTTAGACACTACCATAGCATGGTTTACAAACAGTCTGGGAAGATAGAATAAGCCGGCGAACCAGCTGGTGACAAAAATAATATGTAAAGATTTAACCCAAAGCATTTAGATACTCAGTTCTTTGTTAAGTAATTGTTGTAGCGCTTTAAAATCAAGTTCGCCTATGGTGTGCTGCAGCAAACGCCCCTGTTTATCGTAAATAAACGCAGTCGGCGTCAGGCTTACTTTTCCGAAACTGTTGATGATTTCTGATTTGCTGTCATGGCTGACCGGGAACGGCAGCGCTTGAGATTTAGTGTAATTCAATACCTGTGAAATCTGATCATAGGGCATGGCTACAGCAATGATTTCAAAACCTTTTGGCTGGTATTGCTTATAAGTGTTGATGAGTTCTGGCATTTCCTTGATGCAACTAGGGCAATCGGTTGCCCAGAAATTTACCAGTACGACTTTATTTTTTAAAGAATCCATTGATATCTGTTTGCCATCAATGGTGTTGAATGTGACATCTGGCGCTACCGGCTTGTTATTCAACTGCAGCGCCAAAAATGCCAGCAGCGCAATGACAATAATCGGTAATAATGATTTTTTTAATAAACTATTCATATTCTCAGTGTAACGTTTTCAATTGTTTCGTCTAGCGTAATTATCAGGAATTGGTGGAATTTAATCTATTCAATGAAGTCGAATAACCATGCGATGCTTACGCTTATTTGCGAATGCATGGCATGTTATAATAATCTTTTAATAGCCAAGCTATTTATCAAAACTAAATGAACGCACCAATATCCAGCCATATTATTAACGCAGAGCACAAGCCTGCGGCGCGTCTGCGCGAAATCCCCTACAACTATACCTCTTTCTCTGACCGCGAAATCGTGATTCGGTTTCTCGGCGAAGAAATATGGGACATTTTAAATGAATTGCGCGGTGTTCGTAAAACCGGCCGTTCAGCCCGCATGCTGTTTGAAGTGCTGGGTGATTTGTGGGTCGTGTCACGAAATCCTTATCTGCAAGATGATTTGCTGGAAAACCCTAAACGCCGCAAAGCGCTGGTCGATGCTCTGCATCACCGTATCGCAGCGATTGATGAGCGCAGTGCCGGTAATGCCAAAGTGCTGAAACTGGTGGTTGCTGCACGTCAGGCTGTAACGCAATTTGAGAACGAGTTTAAACAGACGGCAAATCTGCGTAAAAAAGCATTCGCCAAGCTGGCGAAAATTACACGTAAAGATAATATCAAGTTTGATGGCTTGTCACGCGTATCACATGTGACCGATGCGACCGACTGGCGTGTCGAATATCCATTCCTGGTACTGACGCCAGATACAGAAAAAGAAATCGCGGCGATGGTTCGCGCCTGTATCGAGTTAGGGCTTACTATCATCCCTAGGGGCGGTGGTACTGGATATACTGGTGGCGCAATTCCGCTTACACCGTTATCTGCAGTGATTAATACCGAGAAGCTGGATCAGCATACTGGTGTGCAGATGCGAACCTTGCCGGGCGTAACACGCCAGGTAGCCACGATTGAATGTGGTGCCGGTGTGGTAACACGCCGCGCGATGGAAGCGGCCTCTGATGCCGGCCTTGAATTCGCCTGCGACCCTACCAGTGCTGATGCCTGTTGTATCGGCGGTAACGTGGCGATGAACGCGGGTGGTAAAAAAGCCGTGTTGTGGGGTACTGCTTTAGATAACCTCGCTTCATGGCGCATGGTGACGCCGGATGGTGACTGGATGGAAGTTGAGCGTCTGGATCACAATTTAGGCAAGATTCATGACATTGAAACCGCGCGTTTCAAAATCAGCCGCTACAGCGAGGATATGAAAACCTTGCTGGCTGAGCCGGAGATTCTGGAAATCCCAGGGCCTAGCTTCCGTAAAGTAGGCTTGGGTAAAGACGTGACTGATAAGTTCTTGTCTGGTTTGCCAGGCATTCAGAAAGAAGGCTGTGATGGCCTGATTACCAGCGCAACATTCATTCTGCACCGCATGCCTAAGCACGTGCGCACCATTGCCTTGGAATTTTTCGGCAATGTTTCACATGCGGTACCGGCTATTGTAGAAATCAAAGATTATCTGGATGCAACTGCTAAGCAGACGCCAGCAGTGATTATGGCTGGTCTGGAACATATGGATGAGCGCTACATCAAGGCTGTAGGTTACGCGACTAAAGCTGCGCGTCAGCAACGCCCTAAAATGGTGTTGATTGCCGACATCGCATCTGATGATGAAAATGCGGTCGGTGAAGTTGCTTCTGCCATGGTGCGTATGTGTAATGCACGTAATGGCGAAGGCTTTATTGCGGTATCAAGCGATGCGCGTAAGAAATTCTGGCTGGACCGTGCACGTACCGCCGCAATCGCTAAACATACCAATGCATTTAAAATCAATGAGGATGTAGTGATTCCTCTGCCGCGTCTGGGTGATTATTCTGACGGTATCGAGCGCATCAATATTGATTTATCGATCAATAACAAACTTAAGTTGCTGGATGCGATTGAAGCGTTTATGCAAAGTGATTTGCCACTGCAGCCTGATGAAGATGGCAACGTAGATGGCAATATGGTGAAAAGCAAGCAGGAAATGGCTTTGCGCCTGATTGCTGACCTGCGCACTCGCTGGAGCTTTATCCTGAATAATCTGGACGCACCAGTTTCAGCCTTGGGTGATGCCGGCGCTGAATTTGCTCAGTACGAAAATATATTCCGTGCTGTGCAGTCCTATGATTTGCGTATTTCATGGAGGCGCGAGCTCAAGCGTCCAATGGCAGATATTTTTGCCGGCCGTGAGTATCAGAAAATTCTAGAACGCTGTGACGAGATTCACAAACACGTATTGAAGAGCCGCGTATTTGTTGCCTTGCACATGCATGCGGGTGACGGTAACGTACATACCAATATCCCTGTAAATTCAGATGATTACGGCATGATGCAGGATGCACATGCGGCTGTGGCCAAAGTAATGGCATTGGCGCGTGGTCTGAATGGCGTAATTTCAGGTGAGCATGGTATCGGTATTACAAAAATGGAATTTTTGGATCAATCCACGATTGATAGCTTTACTACTTACAAAAATCAAGTAGACCCGAATGGTCACTTTAACAAGGGTAAATTGCTGGCAGGTTCTGGTCTGGACAATGCCTATACGCCAAGCTTCGGTTTGCTGGAGCAGGAATCCATCATCATGGAGCAATCCGCGATCGGCCAGATTGCGGATGACATTAGCGATTGCTTGCGTTGCGGTAAATGTAAACCGGTGTGTAGCACGCATGTGCCACGCGCAAACCTGCTGTATAGCCCACGTAACAAGATTTTAGCTACTTCGTTATTGATTGAGGCATTTCTCTACGAAGAGCAGACGCGTCGCGGTATTTCTATCAAGCATTTTGATGAATTTAATGATGTGGCAGACCACTGTACCGTATGTCATCGCTGTGAAAAACCATGCCCGGTCGACATTGACTTCGGTGATGTTTCAATCAAAATGCGTAACTTCCTGCGTGAGCAGGGGAAAAAGCAATTTAATCCAGGCACCGCTTTGGGTATGGCATTCCTGAATGCTAAAGATCCGATGACGATTAAAATCTTGCATACACTGATGATTAGCTGGGGTTATAAAGCGCAGAACCTTGCGCATACATTGGCGAAGCGATTTGGCTTGCTGCGTGACAAAAAACAGCCGCCGGCAACTGTAGGCAAGGCTGATATTAAGGCGCAAGTGATTCATTTCATTAATCGCCCTATGCCTAAAAAAATGCAGTCTAAAACCTCACGTGCGATGCTGGGGATTGAAGATGATCACATGATTCCGGTTATCCGCAACCCGCAAAAGGTGACGGAAGATTCAGAAGCTGTATTCTATTTCCCTGGTTGTGGTTCAGAGCGCCTGTTCTCAAATGTTGGCTTGGCAACGCAGGCCATGCTGTATGAAGTAGGCGCCATTACTGTATTGCCACCGGGCTATCTGTGCTGTGGCTACCCGCAAACTGCATCTGGTAATCACGATAAAGGTCAGGAAATCACTACAGATAACCGTGTGCTGTTCCACCGCGTGGCTAATACCCTGAATTATCTGGATATTAAAACAGTGATTGTCTCCTGCGGCACCTGTATGGATCAATTGCAGAAATATGAGTTCGAGAAGATTTTCCCCGGCTGCCGATTATTGGACATCCATGAGTATCTGATGGAAAAAGATGTGCGCCTGCAGGGTGTTAGCGGTACGCGTTATATGTACCATGACCCATGCCATACGCCAATGAAGACTTACAAACCGCTAGAAGTCACTAATAAGTTAATGGGGCAGGATGTACAGCTGAATGACCGTTGCTGTGGTGAGAGCGGCACGTTTGCTGTGGCGCGTCCCGATATTTCTACACAAGTAAAAATGCGTAAGCAGGAAGAGCTTGAGAGTGGTATGGCCAAGATGGGATTAACCGTTGGCGCCCCTGAAACGACGGTGAAGATTCTGACATCATGCCCAAGCTGCTTGCAGGGTCTGTCACGTTACGGTGAAGATACCGGTATTGAAGCGGATTATATTGTCGTCGAAATGGCTAAACACCTTTTAGGTGAAAACTGGATGCATGATTATGTGCATAAAGCCAATAATGGCGGTATAGAAAAAGTGTTATTGTAATAATTAAGGCCATCACATGATGGCCTTAATTATTTATAGAGAGCTTTAATTTTTATAAGGAGTGTGTATGAATAATATCTTAAAAATAGTTCTGTTCAGCGTACTAGTAGTCGCCAGCTTAACTGCCTGTAAAAAAGCGCAAGAAGATAATGCAGAAGCTGCCAAGGAAACGATTACAGAAATGAAAGCCAGCACCATTGATGCTGCTAATGAGGCTGCAGCGAAGGCGGAGCAAGCAGCTAATGATATTGCAAAAGCAGCAGATGCTGCTGGCGCATCTGTTTCAGGTGAGGAAACATCGGATAAATAGCACCACGCTTTTATAAAAGGGCGCTAATAGAAAAAAGCTGCACGTTAGATATGCGCTTTAAAAAATGAAAATGCACGCTAAAAACAGAATTACACTATAGATTTTCGAATTAAAGGTATTAGTTGTTTATATTGCAGCAATTATTTGCTGCAATATAAAAATATCCTACTAAAATACTAGGTTAATGCATCGTTTTAGCTCATCACGCACGTTAATTATGCAGGATAATTGTCTACAAGCAGCCGTAATTGTTAACAATTAATAAATAATAGAGATAGCCTAAGAGCCACTAGCAGACTGGTTTCCTGGCTGCTTGTCCTGTCATATAAACTTCATTATTCAGTCTCAAAATTGTCATTGGCATAAATTATGCTGATGTACTAATGCAGTACCCATCAATCTGATGATTAGGAGACCTAAAATGAGAAGTTTATTAAAACGAGCGCCATTGTTATTAAGTGCGGTTCTGGCAGCAGGTGGACTCACTGTATATGCTAAATCCAGCCCAACTTTTGACATACATACCAGTGTTATTTCAAAAGCAGCGCAAAGTGAAAAAGGCGTGATATTAGTCTTGACCGAGCGTGGTGAAATTGCAGCAGAAGCAGCTTATCTACTGCTGGCGCAAATCAAGCAAAATCAAGGTTATGCGCCTTTATTGCTAGCGGTTGAGAATGATAAAATCGAAGGCTATAAAACTGCATTAAGTCTGCCGGAAGCATCATTGCCGGCAGTGATTTTCTTCAGTAAATCGGGTAAGGAGATTGCCCGTGTTGTATCAGCTAAATCTGCAATGACCAAATATGCTAATTTGCAAGATCGCGTGAGCTAGTATGCATTGTTCAGCTGAATAGGGCGGTATAGCCAAGTACATAATTTGCTTTACCGCCTTATTGAATTTTATTAGCCATTAAATTGGCAGGAATACCGCAGTAGCAAGATTCTGCATTACACGCGAAATAAATCGCTGAGATTTTTCAGCAAGTGAAATCGCATATAAATCCGTACGGCCTATTATTTTGCCGAACTCCCGTTCAAATGATAAATTCTTCTCAGTTTCGTTAATTTCATTGGTCAGTAAATAAAGTGTGCCATCTTCCTTGCGTGCATTTGATAATTTCCATGCTGCAATTTCAATATTTCTTGCCACATTGTAAACGCGTTGTGGATCAATACTGTCCATAAAGTAGAAGTCTGTTTTGTCGTTATGTGCTTTGAGCAGCATGGTATGAAGCCCGACTATGAACGATAGCACGCGATCTCCATGGTATTCGGGTTTGAATGTCAGAAAAATGGCGTCTGTCGTTTGCAGGTTATTAATTTCAGGAAAGTGGTATTGGTGCTGTGCGCCACCTTCAAATACCCATGTTGCCATTTTATCAGCGGAGTCAGATGTGCTCTTTTTAAGCTCACCAGGATTGCGTTTGTAAAGATTGAGCATGAGTGTGCGCAAACTTTCGGTGTTCTCGCGGATTTCTACATCCGCCATGCGATCAAAGTCGCTCTTGCCAAGTTGATTAATCGTACTGCGATCCTGCTGCTGCGGAACGGATTTTTTTGCTGAGCCTGAATCTGGAACGGTCGAACAACCCGCCAATGTCACGGCTAGTAGTGAAGCGAAGGTTATGCAATTAAAGGCTTTCAAGACTTAAGCTGCTCCGGTATCAATGCACGATCGTTATTTTTGAGATTTCTATTTTTGCATCTGTTATTTTTTTACTAATTATTTCTGTATCACGCGAGACTCGGGGAATATAGCACTGAAAGTGCTGCCTTTACCAGGGGTGCTCTTAATTTCAAGTCTTGCCTGATGGCGGGTCAGGATGTGTTTAACAATAGACAGCCCCAGGCCGGTGCCGCCAGTTTCACGGCTTCGACTGCGATCAACACGGTAGAAGCGCTCAGTAAGTCTGTCGATATGCTGCTGCTCAATACCGATGCCATTATCGGTCACGCTGAAAACAGCCTGTTTATTGCGGCGCTGCCATGAAATACGAATTTCACCACCTTCTGGCGTATAGCGCACGGCATTGCTGACAAGGTTGCCAAGCGCGCTCAGTAGTTCGTCTACAGCGCCTGTTAAATTAAGACGTTCGTCGATTTCTACGCTGATTTTATGTTTACCATTACTCAAAGCTTTTGCATCATTATGCAACATGTTCACAAGCGATAACATTTCGATCAGTCTGTCTTCAGGCGGTTGTGTATTGCTTTCGATATGGGATAGCGTGAGTAAGTCTTCAATCAATCTGCGCATGCGCGTGGTTTGATCTTGCATCATGTCAAAGTAACTGCGTATGCTGTCGGGAACAGCGCCTTCCATGTCGGACAGTGTCTCGATAAATCCGCCAACCACTGTGAGCGGCGTTCTGAGTTCGTGTGACACATTCGCTATGAAGTCACGACGCATGGAGTCTACTTTTTCCAGCTGTGTAATATCTCGGCAGATTAATAATTTTTGCCTTGTAACCAACGGTATTAGCCATATTTCCAGTATGGCGTCAGTGTTTCTGGAATCCTTGAGTTTAAACGGCTCGTCATAAAGGCCATTATAGAGATAAGCGATAAAGTGGCTGTTTCTAACCAGATTGACTAACGGCAAGTTCTTATCAGTGGCCAGATTCAAGCCAAGTTGAAATTCTGCATTAGCCGTACACCATTCAATTTCATTGGTGGCACTGAGTATTACCAGACCATCCGGAATTGCATTGGCGACGGTATTAAAGCGATCCAGAGCAGCATTTAATTCAGAATTTTTTAGATTGTTATTGCGTTCATATTTCAATATGGCGTTGAATACGTCCTCCCACAAACCAAAACCTTCCGGAATATTTTTCAGAACCGGTTTTTTTAGCCATGACTGCAGTAGATATAGGCCATTAACCTGAATACTTAGATAGGCCAGAAGGACTGATGTGAAAGTGAGCAGTGCGATAACTGTACTGGTTGTTAGCCATACAAACAGGCTAACAGCGCTGAGGGATAAGATGAAGAAAAAAGCTTTCCAGCGAACATCAATCACAGAGGTATTTTCAAAGGTTGTATATATTGCTTAATTATAGCGGGCTTTTTTATCATGGTAATTTAAATTAGCGACTATCCCTATATCGTTAATTTGAAAATCACACAGCACTTAACTACTCCCATAATCTTTACCGTTTTGGCTTACTCATTCTGGGCAGACAAACGATAGCCGGAGCCGCGCACAGTCTGAATCAGATCTTCATGGCCGGATATCGACAATGCATTACGCAAGCGCCTTATATGCACATCTACGGTGCGGTCTTCTACAAACACACGGTCACCCCAAACCTTGTCCAGTAGCTGGCTACGCGTGTGAACGCGTTCAGGATTAGTCATAAAGAAATGCAGTAATCTGAATTCGGTAGGACCTAAATCGATAGTTTTCTGATTACCGGTAACGCGATGCGTAGTGGGATCCAGACGCAGACCTTGCACTTCAATCGGATCATCTGTCATTTGTGGAGCGCGGCGGCGCAGCACAGCTTTGATACGGGCATTAAGCTCACGTGGGCTAAATGGCTTGGTTACATAGTCATCAGCGCCAACTTCCAGGCCGCGAACTTTGTCATACTCCTCACCACGGGCGGTGAGCATGATAATCGGTATGTTTTTAGTGAGCGTGTCTGATTTTAATTTGCGCGCAAACTCCAGGCCATTCATGCCCGGTAACATCCAATCCAGTAAAATCAGATCAGGAATAGTCTCGCGCATCAGATCTTGTGCGATTTCTACACTCAAGGCGCGTATCGCATTGTGGCCGGCTTGCGTGATGTTAAGTGCTAATAGTTCCTGAATCGCTGGTTCATCTTCAACAACTAATATATTGGCTGGCATAATTTTTTCCTTGTTTGAGTTGCCTTTTAACTTAAGCCTGATTAGTTTATGACGCTAATATGACATATTAATGACAAAAATTAAACATTGAATTAGTCAGTTAAAATCACAAGTCAATTGCCATTTTTTACATTTTGTTACAACATAGCGTTAATCGTGATTTATCAGCCGAGTTTGAAGCTATGGCTTCGAAACTTGTTAAAAAAATAATGGTTTTAGGGAGTCAATTGAATGTCAGGTTTTTTGTCAAAAGAGCACATCACCGCAAACGCCAATTTTAATCGCTGGCTGGTACCGCCTGCCGCATTGGCCGTGCATCTTTCAATTGGCATGGCTTATGGGTTCAGTGTTTTCTGGAAGCCGCTTGGGAGCGCGCTAAAAGACGCATCCGGTGAGCCGCTAAAAGCCTGTGCTGCGGGTGCGACTACCTTTGCTGAAAAGCTTTCAGGCACTGCCACTGCATTATTTGCAACAGATTGTAACTGGACCCAGTTTGATCTGGGCTGGATGTATACGCTATTTTTTGTGCTGCTGGGTTGTTCTGCAGCTGTATGGGGCGGCTGGCTGGAACGTGCCGGTCCGCGTAAAGCCGGACTGGTTGCTACTTTGTGCTGGTGTGGAGGTTTGCTGATTTCTGCCTACGGTGTTTACAGCCATCAATTGTGGATGATGTGGCTGGGTTCCGGGGTCATCGGCGGTATCGGGCTCGGCCTGGGCTATATCTCTCCGGTTTCCACATTGATTAAGTGGTTCCCGGATCGTCGCGGCATGGCAACAGGCATGGCGATTATGGGTTTTGGCGGCGGCGCGATGATAGGTTCACCGCTGGCGACTAAACTGATGACTTATTTTGCAACACCAACCAGTGTCGGTGTATGGCAAACGTTTGTTGCAATGGCGATTATCTACACCGCATTCATGTTATGCGGTTCTTTGGGCTATCGTGTACCGCCTTTGGGCTGGAAACCAGCAAATTGGACACCGCCTGCCGCAAAAGAAAATGTCATGATTGCAACGCGTCATGTACATCTGAAAAATGCGCATAAAACCCCGCAGTTCTGGCTGCTGTGGATTGTGCTGTGTATGAATGTATCAGCAGGTATCGGCATTATCGGTGCTGCTGCGCCTATGTTGCAGGAGACTTTTGGTGGAGCATTGGTTGGCCAACCTGGAGTAGGGTTTGATGTGGTGAAACAGGATGCGGCAATGGCGGCGGCAGTTGCATCGGTTGGTGCCGGTTTTGTTGGTCTGATTTCCATCTTTAATATTTTTGGGCGTTTTGCCTGGGCTACTTCTTCAGATAAGCTGGGTCGCAAACGTACTTATTACATATTCTTTGTGCTCGGTGCGATTATGTATTGCACCGCAACTTACGTGGCAGGTTTTAAATCACTGGCCTTGTTCGTGGCCAGCTTCTGCGTCATTGCTTCAATGTACGGCGGCGGTTTTGCGACAATTCCGGCTTACCTGGCAGATATGTTCGGCACGCAGTTTGTAGGTGCTATTCATGGCCGCCTGCTAACGGCTTGGTCTACTGCCGGTATTTTGGGCCCTGTGGTTGTGAATTATATGCATGACACCAGTTTGGAGGCGGGTGTGCCGTTTGATCAGATATATGGCCCTATATTTTTGACACTAGCGGGTTTGTTGGTGATTGGTTTTATCGCCAATATGCTGGTAAAACCTGTTGCCGATAAATATTATATGACCGACGCTGAATTGGAAGCAGAGCATAAACTGGCACATGACAAGTCGATTGCTGCCAATGCAGGTAATGGTGCCGCTAAAGCCAGTGTCGCAACAAATTCGAATAATCATCCCGTGTTAACAGTAATGGCTTGGGCGTTGGTGCTTGTGCCTATTAGCTACGGTGTGTGGAGCACAATCCAGAAAACCTGGGTTTTGTTTAATTAGTTAAATTTAGTGGTAACTGTTTTCAATGAAACGGGAGAGCTAGTGTAAGTGTTTAGGTTGTAAGTATTTGATACTGTAGCTAGATAAATAAAATATCTAATAAATATAAGCACTAAGTTCACCGGCGATATGCGGTAAAATATCGCTTTAGAAGTTTAAAGCAAATATTTATTTAGAGAAAATCCGGGGAAGTTGAAAACGTGAGAGAAATTGAGAAAAACTTAAATGGTAAAGGTATGCAGGTTGGTATCGTGCTATCAAGATTTAATAGTGATATCGGTGAAGGCCTGTTAACTGCGTGTAAGAGCGAATTGCTCAAGCTGGGTGTGGAAAGTGATGACATTACAATCGCCACCGTACCTGGTGCGCTGGAAACCCCGCTTATATTGCAGCATATGGCATTAAGTGAAAAGTATGATGCCTTGATTGCGCTTGGCGCTATCATTCGCGGTGAAACTTACCATTTTGAAGTGGTTTCCAATGAATCTGCACGCGGCATTTCTGAAGTGCAGCTAAATACAGGCGTGCCGGTTGCCAATGCAGTGTTAACTACCGAAGATGATGATCAGGCAATCGCGCGTATGCATATCAAGGGTGCGGAAGCGGCTCAGGTAGCTGTTGAAATGTACAATCTGGTAAGAGCACTATGACCGATACTGAAAAAACGCTGACTAGTCTGGTGGTGGATCAGGAGGCTGCTGAAAAGCGCACCCGACATTCAGGCTCAGCTAAAAAATCCGGTAGTAAAAACCGTAGAAAATCACGCGAACTGGTGTTAAAGGCAGTATATCGCGGTATGTTAAATGAATCAGAGCTATCACAGATATTCCGTGATATGACTGACGACCCTGACTACAATAAGGCTGATGAGGGTTATTTCAAGCAGCTGCTGCAAAGCGTAACTGTTAACATTAATGCGATTGATGACAAGCTGGTGAATTTTATTGATAGGCCGCTTGCTGAATTAAGTCCTGTTGAACATGCCATATTGCGTATTGCCGGCTGTGAGTTAATGTTCGATAGCACTATTCCTTATCGTGTGGTCATTAATGAAGGCGTGGAGCTTGCCAAAATTTTTGGCGGGACTGACGGGCATAAGTACATCAATGGTGTGCTGGATAAATTTGCCGCTGATGTGCGTGAACTGGAAGTTCAGGCTGCAAAAAATTAATAATTCATGTGTCTGGTAGACACATAAGGGCTGGCCTCGCTACACAATTATCGGTAATGGTCTAAATTTTATTTGAGTTCACTTTGTCGGCAGCACAGGAATCATTAATGAATGCATTTTTCTTTTTTGAGTGTGAGTGTAGGTAAGCGTATTTTTAATGTCTGAACATCAGCATCCTTACCTACTTGAACGGCTAGAGCGGCTCAATGCTATTGGCGTTGCTCTGTCTGCCGAGCGAGATAACCAGCGCCTGCTGGAAATGATACTGTTAGGTGCCCAGCAGATTACCAACGCAGATGGCGGCACCATTTATATCATGCATGAAGATAACAAACATCTTAAGTTTGAAATCATGCGCAACAACACGCTTAAACTTGCATCGGGCGGGACAACCGGACAGGAAGTCCCGACTAAATTCAAGATATTGCCATTGTATCTTGAAGACGGTAGTCCTAATTTAACCAGAGTTGCCTGTTATGCAGCTTTAAAAAATAAGACAATCAATATTGTGGATGCTTATGAGGCTGGAAATTTCGATTTTTCCGGCCCCCGTGAAACTGATAAAGAGACCGGCTATCACTCACAATCGTTTTTAACGATTCCGATGATTAACCATGAATCGGATGTGATCGGCGTATTGCAGCTGATTAATGCAATAGATATTCATAACGGCAAAATTATTCCTTTCTCATTGGCTAATCAGAGTTTGGTTGAGTCTTTGGCATCGCAGGCGGCAGTTGCGCTGACTAACCAGAGCCTGATTAAAGGTTTTAAAGACCTGTTTGAGGCATTTATTGAGTTGATTGCAGGCGCAATTGACCAAAAGTCACCTTATACCGGCGGCCATTGCAAGCGCGTGCCAGAACTTACGATGATGCTGGCACAAGCCGCGATAGATGATAACGCTGGTCCGTTCAAGGATTTTTCGTTAAATGAGAGCGAGCTGTTTGAGCTGAAAGTAGCTAGCTGGCTGCATGACTGCGGCAAGATCACTACGCCTGAAGCGGTCATGGATAAACCTACCAAATTATCTTCAATTTTTGACCGTATAGCATTGATTGAACAGCGCTTTGATCTAATTAAGCAGCAGGCCGAGAATGCAATGCTTAAAGCGCAGCTCGCATTGCTGCAAAATAATCATTCCCCAAAAAATATTGAAGCCGAGTTTCAGCGTATGCAAGCAGAGTTGCAAGCGTTTAAACAGCAGTGTGACCTCGATCGTGAATTTTTACGATTATCCAACATTGGCAGTGAATCAATGACCGAAGCTGATCAGGTGCGTGTACGCGAGATTGCCAACAGAGAGCTGGTTGGTACTGATGGCCAGCCTGTTAAATTTCTAAGTGATGACGAACTATATAATTTGAGTATAGTGCGCGGCACATTAACCGCAGAAGAGCGCTGGATCATCAATAACCATATTAATGTCACGATAACCATGCTGGATTCGCTGCCTTACCCACGCAGCCTGCAACGCGTGCCTGAGTATGCCTGTGGACACCATGAGCGTATGGATGGTACTGGATATCCGCGCGGGCTTAAGCGTGAGGATATGTCTGTGCCTGCAAGGATAATGGGTATTGCAGATATTTTTGAGGCGCTGACTTCGAAAGATCGCCCTTATAAAAAGGCTAAAACCCTGACTGAGTCGCTTGAAATTCTAGGACGGATGAAAGTTAATCAACACATTGATCCGGATTTATTTGATGTTTTTATCCGTGAAAAAATTTACTTGAAATATGCAGAGAAGTTTTTAGAGCCTGAGCAGATTGACGCAGTAGATCACGCAAAGATACCGGGTTATATTCCATAGCTACCGGATTTATTAGTCTATAGTTAATCTATAGCTATGTCCTTAAATAATTCGATGATTCTACTTATTCGTCATACCAGCGAAGGCTGGTATCCAGGCCACGTGAATATTAGCTTTGTCTCGACAAACAATCATTCTGGAGTGTTAGCTTGACTAGACTGCCGCCTATTAGTGTTTGTTGCCTAAGCTTTTATAGCCCCATATTTTTACAGCCATGCTTATCGCAGGCAAGGTAGCTGCCTTGTTCATACCAGTCACCCAGTACCCATCGGGTAATTAATCTGCCATCCAGTTTAATAGTGTGTTGGTTCGGTCTGTGTGTATGCCCATGAATCAGCAGGTCTGGCTGATATTTGCCAAGTAAGGCATTTACCGCTTCGGCATTTACATCCATAATTTCCAGTGATTTCTGGGTCTTTTCCTGCTCACTGCGCGCGCGGATTGCTTCAATCTGTTTTTTACGGGCCTGTAGAGGTTGGCTCAGGAACTCATGCTGCCATTTTTTATCCCGGACTTGGCTACGAAACTGCTGGTAGGCGACATCATCCGTACAAAGGTCATCGCCGTGACTTAGCAGGGCCTTCTTGCCATGCAGGTCAATTATGGTTGGGTCATCGAGCAGGGTGATACCCGCCATCTGGCAAAAGCCTTCCGCAATCAGGAAATCACGGTTGCCATGCATGAGAAATACTTTAACCCCTGCATCAGAAAGTTTTTTAAAGCCGCTGATAACTTGCTGATGAAAGGCATCATCAACATCATCATCGCCAGCCCAGTATTCAAATAAATCTCCCAGAATATAAAGCGCCTTCACTTTTGAGGCGGTATTCTGCAGAAACTCAATAAAAGCAGCGGTAATGGCGGGGCGGCTTGCACATAGATGCAAATCAGAAATGAATAGAGTAGTGTCTGACGGATGAAGGTCGGAGTTAAGAGACATTTGCATCACAAGATGATAAGTCAGATAAAGATAAATTAGAACCTGATCCGGTAAATTTTAATTTATCTTTTATGTGGTCTATAACCAAAAGCTTGCTGGAGGTGCCGCATGGCGTCATTTGACACCTCCTGCCTTGATTAAGCGCGAGTAGCACGCTCGATGATGACGCTTTCTACAGGTACATCCTGATGGCCTTTACGCGTGGTTGTAGCAACTTGTCTGATCTTGTCTACGACATCCATACCTGCAGTTACTTTACCAAATACACAGTAGCCCCAGCCGCTGCTATTTGGCGCACTGAAATTCAGGAAGTCATTATCAGCTACGTTGATGAAAAACTGGCTGCTGGCTGAGTGCGGCGCTGAAGTACGTGCCATAGCGATTGTGTATTTGTCATTGGTTAAACCATTATCAGCTTCATTTTTAATTTCAGCTTCAGTAGATTTTTGGTTCATATCAGTGTCAAATCCACCGCCTTGAATCATAAAGTTATTGATTACACGGTGAAAAATAGTATTGTCATAGAAGCTGTTGTCTACGTACTTTAGAAAGTTAGCGACAGTAATTGGCGCTTTTTCAGCATTGAGTTCCAGAGTAATTTCGCCAAAGTTAGTTTGTAGTTTAACCACAGGGATATCCTTAAAAAATGAATTGATAAAAAAGAGAGTAGCGCTTAATTTATAAAGGTGCTTTATTAATTTTAACGTCGGTAATTAAAACGGTTTCTTTGGGAACATCGCTGTATGGGCCAACATTGCCGGTTCGGCTTGATGCAATTTCGCGCACCACATCCATGCCCTTGAGTACGCGGCCAAATACACAGTAACCGATCAGTTCAGGGTCCGGGCTCTGGTAGTTCAGAAACTGGTTATTTTCAAGGTTGATAAAAAACTGTGATGTGGCTGAGTTAGGGTCAGAAGTTCTAGCCATTGCAATCGTGCCGATGTCATTTTTGAGACCATTGCCCGCTTCATTGATAATCGGTGCGCCGGTGTTTTTTTCTGTCATGTCAGGAGTGAAACCACCGCCCTGAATCATAAAGCGGTTAATAACACGGTGAAAAATAGTGCCCTTGTAGAAGCCCGCGTTTACATACTGAATAAAATTAGCCACAGTTTTTGGCGCTTTTTCCGGGTATAGCTCGATGGTAAAGCTGCCGCGATTTGTTTCAACAACAACTTGTGGATTAGCTGCTGATGCTGATGTACTCAGCAAAGCTAGCAGTAGTAAAGCGTAGAGTTGACGCATATTGTTCCTTCAGATATAGGTAGGTTAAGTAATAGCTTATGGTAAGCAGCCGTTTAATTGCGTGAGTGCTTTGCAGTCGACTTAAACTGCACCCTCGTAGATAATCTTCCAGCTGTTATTTTCCTGAATCCAGTATTGACGCTTCTGCATTTTATTTTTTAAAGCTGAGCTTTTAAAGTCCTGCACAAAATCGACTACTACCAGTTTCTTTTCGGTATCCGGATAGCTGAACATGCTGATGTCTGATACCGATATTTCAACATCTGGCTTACTGGCCTGAACGCGCTGCTTATGTTCAGCCCATTTCTGGAAGTTGATGCCGTCACTTGAAAACTCTTTTGAGTAGTGCGACAGGTATTTATCAGTGTCCTGTGCTTTCCAGTCGTTCAGCCATTTATCAATCGCAGCGGACAGTTCTTTTTTCTGAGTTTCCGGGCTGTTGCTTGTGCTATCCAGCCATTCCAGATTATTCACTATGACAACAGGCGTCTTGCCTGATTGCAGGAATGGTTCAAGTGATTTCAGGTCCTGATTCGACAGTACAACACAGCCATCGCTAGCGCGCGGTGGCCTGCTGTAAGTATTGCTAGGCGTACCGTGCAGCCAGATGCCCGAACCCCTTCGGTTGTTTTCTCTATCCCATTCGTTAGGGTAGTTTAGCGGGTAAGCACCCTCACCATACAGGTCAGGAAGCGGCTGGTTGAGTTTTTGGCGCGCAAAGTAAACGCCGATAGGTGTGCGCTTATCACCCTCAGATTGCTTAATAACACCATTTTTACCTACAGTAATGTAATAGTCCGCTACATATTTGAGCTGTTCGGCTTCATTGCTGTACAGATATAGCCTTGATTTGCTGGTATCGACCACAATCAAGTGTTTTTGTCGCTCATTAGGGGCTAGCAGCAGATTCGGCTGTTTTTCTTTAAGCTGTTTGCTAAGGTAGCGTTCAATGCGCGCACGCGCCTCATCCTGCAAGTCTTTAATAGCCTCGGTCTGGTTGTTGTCAGCGCTACCGAATGATTGCAGGTATTTGCCCTGTGCCATCAAAAGATCACCACGTACCAGATATGCCAGTTTGAAGTTAGGTACGCTTTGTATCAGTTGGTCTATGGTATTGAGAGCCTGTTTGGTTCTGCCTTCAGAAATTTCAAGCAAGCCTTTTACCAGCAAACTCTCTGCCAAGTTGGTGGCATCACTTAAGTTTTGTTTGGATAATAAGTTAGATTTTGGCAGTAAATTACTGAAGCTAAAACGATTTACTGCCGTGGCATTCCACGGCACTAAGGTGACGGCAGCTAATAACGAGTATGTGAAAGCTTTTTTAACTAGCATGCGTATTTCTTACACCTGATTTTTCAGACATTTAAATTTAGTTGCTGGCTATTTCTTCGATAATATACCAATCATCACCATCACGCTTCATTAGCAGTGTTTTGTTGGTGCTTATTGGCTTGCTATCGGCACGGTAAGTTTGTTTGAATTTCGCTGTTGCTGAATTGCCATCAGATTCGACTTTTAGATCGGAAATTTCAACACTGATCTTTGATGGCTTGCTGATACGTTGCTTACGTTGTTGTTCCCATGCCTGGCGGCTCATACCTTTGGTTGGCTTAAAGCTTGCACCGTAGTAGGCAAGGTAATTGTCAACATTCTTGTTTGACCAAGCCTGCGCCCAATCGTTTATGGTTGTGGTGATGGTTTTATTGGTATCTGCTGGAGTGTTGGTGCTGGCGTTAGTTTTTTTGATCTCTGGCGGGATAGTGTATGTAATAGGTGTTGTTCTTATATTTTTGGCTGGTTCATTAGCTGCGATTACAGTCTTGTTGCCGGTGCCGAATAAATCTTTGATTAAAGACAACTTGCCTTGGGCGCGCGAGTTTGCCGTGTCGAGTTGCAATGCTTTGCCGTAAGCTTCGCTAGCCATACGCGCATATATGTCACCCAGGTTCTCATGCGCTGTTGCATAGCTAGGGTGTGTTTTAATAGCTGTTTCCAGTGCTTTACGTGCTTTGTCGAACTGACCCTGGTCAGCATAAAGCACTGCCAGATTGTTGTATGGTTCAGGCAGGTTAGGGAATTTTTCAGTGACATCAATGAAAACCTTAATAGCTTCTTCGCGGCGACCTTCTTCAGCCAGTAATACGCCCTTCATAAACAGGCCTTGCGGATTTTTCGGGTTTGCAGCAATAAAGGTGTTTACGCGATCAAGTGCTACTGCTGTCTGTCCCTGGTCCGCTAGTTGAGATATCTCTTTAAGCTCATCTGCATGTGCTGTAGTAAACGCGAGAGATGCAGATAAAATCAGTAGAAACCGAGCAATAGACGCCGTGAGCGACGCAATAAGATTATTCATTGTGATATACTTTTTTGTGAATATTAATAATGTGTAATTCTATCAATAGCCTAAGCAACCTCCAATAGCTCATTTAGGTTTAAGCCGATATATATAGGCCTAAACTGTATATTTGTAGGCTGACTTGAGAAGTAGCGTTCAGCAAACTTACAATTCAATCATCTAGCACTAAATAACTATGTTAAAAATATATAACACCTTAGCCCGCGAAAAGCAGACTTTTAAACCTATTGTTGCCGGTAAAGTTAGCATGTATGTCTGCGGCATGACAGTTTATGACTATTGTCATCTAGGGCACGCACGCGTCATGGTGGTATTCGATATGGTGAGTCGCTGGTTGCGTGCGTCCGGCTACGACGTGACTTATGTGCGCAATATTACCGATATTGATGACAAGATTATTAAACGTGCTAATGAGAACAATGAAAGCATTGCACAGCTGACGCAGCGTTTCATTGATGCCATGGATGAAGACTCAGCGAAACTCGGTGTTATTCGTCCCGATATAGAACCCAAAGCGACTGAGTTTGTAGACGGTATGCTGAGTATGATCTCTGCGCTGGTGGAAAAAGGATTTGCTTATCCTGCAGCCAATGGCGATGTATTTTACGCAGTGAATAAATTCGAAGGTTACGGTAAATTATCAGGTAAGTCGCTGGAAGATCTGCGTGCCGGTGAGCGCGTGGAGGTCGATAGCTTTAAGCGTGATCCGATGGATTTCGTGTTATGGAAGGCAGCTAAGCCGGGAGAGCCAAGCTGGGATTCACCTTGGGGTAAAGGTCGTCCGGGCTGGCATATCGAATGCTCAGCGATGAGTTCGCACCACTTGGGACATCATTTTGATATTCACGGCGGCGGACAGGATTTACAGTTTCCGCACCACGAAAATGAGATTGCACAATCAGAAGCTGCGCATAGCCATGACGGTAAATCCTGCCAGATGGTGAATTACTGGATGCATAATGGTTTTGTGCGCGTTGATGACGAGAAGATGTCCAAGTCTTTAGGCAACTTTTTTACGATTCGCACGGTGCTTGAGCAATACGATGCTGAAGTCGTGCGTTTCTTTATATTGCGTGCGCATTACCGCAGCCCGCTCAACTATTCTGACCAGCATCTTGATGATGCAAAATCTGCACTGACCCGTTTATATACGGCTTTACGCGGTGCGGATGTTGTTGATGGCACTATTGATTGGCAGCATCCACAGGCGATACGATTTAAAGCAGCCATGGATGATGACTTCAATACGCCGGAAGCATTGGCGGTGCTGTTTGATCTGGCGAATGAAGTTAACCGAACAAAAGATGCTGATTTACTGCGTTTATTAAAAGGTTTGGCCGGGGTTCTCGGGCTGTTGCAGCGTAACCCGGATGCATTTCTTCAGGGGAGTGTAACAACTCAAGTGGTAGCTTCAGTTGGTGAAGCATCTGGCTCATCTAGCGCACAAGCCGAATCCACGATTAATATTGATGAGTTAATTCAGCTGCGTAATGAAGCCAAGAAAAACAAGAATTATGCTGAGGCCGATCGCATTCGTAAAGCGCTTGCGGATAATGGCGTTATTTTAGAAGACACCCCGCAGGGAACCACATGGCGCCGCGCCTAAGTTTGAGTTTTAAAGTATCAATATAAAATAATGATGAATTAAGTAAGGGATTTATATGCCAGTTAAATTGACAGCACCGGAAGCCGCCTCTTTATTGCCAGTGAAAGGCGTGCAGTTGGGGTTTGCAGAAGCCTATGTAAAAAAACCTAATCGTAAAGATGTGCTGGTGATCAAGCTGGCAGAAGGCACTCATGTTGCCGGTGTATTTACTAAAAACCGATTCTGTGCCGCACCGGTCATTTTATGTAAACAGTTTCTTGCGCTTAACACTGGCATACGTGCTTTGCTGGTAAATACCGGTAATGCAAATGCGGGGACCGGTGAAGATGGCCTCAAACGCGCGCAGCAAAGCTGTGAAGCGCTGGCGGCTTTGCTTAACCTCAATGCAAATCAAGTATTACCATTTTCTACCGGTGTGATTCTTGAACCGTTGCCAGTGGATAAAGTGATTGCAGGCTTACCAGCTGCAATTGCAAATCTGAAAGAAGATAATTGGCTCAATGCTGCCGAAGCGATCATGACAACGGATATCGTCGCTAAAGGAACTTCACGCCAGATTCAACTGGGCGGTAAGAACGTCACGATTACCGGCATCAGTAAAGGTTCCGGCATGATCCACCCAAACATGGCAACCATGCTCGGTTATATTGCAACCGATGCTGCTGTGAGCCAGGCGGCGCTTGAGCAAATCATTCAGTTCGCAGTGAATCAATCATTTAACTGCATTACTGTGGATGGTGATACTTCAACCAATGATAGCCTGATCGTGATGGCTACCAATCAGGCAGGTAATGCTGAAATCAATGCTGATAGCGCCGATTTTGCTGCGTTGCGCGATGCGATTACTGATGTTGCTATTGAATTAGCCCAAGCCATCGTGCGCGATGGCGAAGGCGCTACCAAATTCATGACCGTGACAGTTGAAGGCGGTAAATCACAAGAAGAATGCCGTAAAGTTGCCTATGCGATTGCCCATTCACCCTTGATCAAAACGGCATTCTTTGCTTCAGACCCTAATCTGGGCCGTATATTGGCGGCGATTGGTTATGCCGGTATTGATGACTTGGATGTAAATACCTTGCAGCTTTATCTGGGTGATGTGCTGGTTGCCGAGAACGGTGGCAGAGCCGCTTCATATCTGGAAGAGCAGGGTGCTGCCGTTATGAAAGAGTCAGATATTCTGGTGCGTGTAGTATTGAATCGCGGTAGTGAGGATATTACGATCTGGACCTGCGATTTCTCATACGACTACGTCAAGATTAATGCTGACTACCGTTCTTAATCAGGTCGCTACGTCTTAATGAGTGTGTCTGATAAAGCGGCCAATATTATTACTGAGGCCGCTGTTGGCGTCATCCAGGCGCGTGACGGTTCGGTGTTGCTAGGGCAGCGTCCTGCAGGTAAGCCTTGGTCTGGTTACTGGGAGTTTCCGGGTGGTAAGATCGAGGCTGGTGAATCCCCAACGCATGCGCTGGTAAGGGAGTTGCAGGAGGAATTGGGTATTACGCCAACCCAGTATTATCCATGGCTCACGCGCACTTATGATTACGAGGCGAAATACAATTCAAAAGGTGAACTGGAAAGCCGCGCCAAGACAGTCAAGCTCCATTTCTTTATCATTACCGAGTGGACTGGTGAGCCTGCGGGGCTCGAGCAGCAAGCGCTGAGCTGGCAAAATCCGCAATGTGTTAGCGTGGGGCCAATGTTGCCGGCGAATGCGCCTATATTAAGCGGACTTTGTTTATCTTCAATTTATGCGATTACTAATTTGCATGAACTGGGGGAAGAAGTATTCTTCGACCGCTTGCGATCCGCCTTGGCTCGGGGCCTGAAAATGATACAGATTCGTGAAAAGCAGTTGTCTGCTGAACAGCTCATACAATTTTCGCGCAAGGTTATTGCAGAAGCGACGCCGCATTCAGCCAAAATTTTTATCAACTCAGACTTAGCTTTGGCACAAGAATTAGGTGCTGAAGGTGTGCACTTTTCTTCAAGTCAGTTGATGGCTTTACAAGAAAAACCGCAGGGCTTGCTGTGTGGAGCTTCATGTCATAATCAAAGCGAACTGATACAGGCAGCCAAACTGGGGCTGGATTATGTAATGCTGTCTCCGGTGCAGCCTACTATCAGTCATCCAGAGGCAAATGTACTGGGATGGGAATGCTTTGCGCAATTGATAGCAGGCTATTCATTACCAGTGTTTGCATTGGGTGGCATGCAGCTAGAGGATTTGCATCATGCCAGAACAAAAGGCGCTCACGGCATTGCCTTGCAACGCGCAATCTGGAATCAGCAGTAATTGTGATTTTAATGCCGTGCTTAGTGATGGTGGTGATGACTGTGGTCGTGGTCTTCAGTGTCGGCAGGCGTTTTAATCGGTGCTTTGATTAGCTGTTTAAATTCCGTATTACCTGACCTGAAAGTCAGCTCAAAATTTACATACTGGCCAGTGGTCAGCGGCTTTTTCAAATCAAACAGCATCAGGTGAAACCCGCCTGGTTCCAGTTTGTATGGCTTGCCAGCCTTTATTGCTAAGTTTTCCAGCATGCGCATCTTCATTACGCCGTTCTGCATAGACATGCTGTGAATTTCAACACTTTTAGCGACATCACTTGATGCGCTAATGAGCGTGACATCCTGCTTGCTGTTAAATGTCATGTAGGCAGCGCCAACATCCTGCCCTGGATTTGTCGGCCTAACCCATGAATTTTCAATAGATACGCTATCTGCGGCACTTGTTGTGGCACTGCTGATTGCTAATGTCAGGGTCAGGAAAAAACGTGATAAATGTAGTAAAGAAAACATTGGTGGCAGGTTAATCATCACTATTCTCAAATGTTAGTCATTAAATTTGGGTTTGTTTGTAATTACTATTTATTTACTGAGTTGGCAGATCATCGCCAAGCTGGTCAGACTTTGCATCTGCAGGGATGGCATATTGCTCACTAGCCCAGAGCCCAAGATCAATTAATTTGCAGCGTTTGCTGCAAAAAGGGCGATAAGGATTATCTGTAGAGTACTCAGTTAATTGTTTACAGGTCGGGCATGCAACGGAACGTTTTTTAGGGGTGGTCATAATAAAAGTGATTAATTAAAACAGAGCTTTAGCCTTGCTAAATTTAATGTTGCGGCTAGCTTATAAATTACATAATGTAAGTGAGAATTGCACATCCTCTTCAAACTTCTGTGGTTTCTGTGCGCAATCAAGCATATTAAAACGTATGTTGATTGCATATTTGTTAGCGCTTACTTCGGGAAAGCACGTGATATCATCATCCATTTCAATCTTTAGCATTTGAGCTGGCTTTGCTCCGCCCAGCATTTTCTGATATGCGCCGTTAACTGCAACCAGTTTGCTGGTTAAGCCGCTACCGCGCAAGATGCGTAAGATAATAATAATTGCCTGTTGCATAGGAATCAGCGGTTTGAGCCATGATTCAAGATCCTTTGTGCGGCGTTCTTCACCTAGCCCTAGCCAGTAGTGATAAGACGGAACATCAAACTCGCATACGCCCCCAGGAATGCCGGCGCGCTGCTTGATGCTCATCAGCCACTCATTGGCGCGCAAAGTCTGTCCAAGTTTTGTTGTTTCTAAACGCAGGCCGTTGGAAGCTATATCAATATCGTTGAGCATGGCTTGAAGTGCGTCAGCGACAATAGCTGGATTGCCAACTAGTGAGTGCATTGCATGTTTTTGCCGATCCAACTCTTGCAAAAGCTCGGATTTGAGTTCGGAGCGATCTACGACGTCCAGTATCTGCAGTAATGTCAGCAGTGCGCAGTGGTGATGATATTCATGTCCGGCTGCCACGTTATGCAAAACCTTGGCAAATAAATCCTCCACACGAAGCAAGGTGCGTATGCGTTCATTAAAAGGATAATCGTAACTAGGCATTTTTCATAAAGTTATAGCTTTAAGGAGGTTCTTGATAGCGGCAATATTAATTACCTTAAAAAGTTGAACTGAATTATTAAATTTATTTGCTAACTATGCAAGTTTTAATAAGTTTATTATGTAATTTATTAACGTTCTCATTTAACTCTGCCAGTGAGCCATGGTTTTCTATGACTTCGTCAGCGCCATTTAGTCTGACTTCTCGCGATGTTTGTGCTGCCATTATGGCTTTGACTTCTTCCTTGGTTAATTTACTGCGGGCCATTGCGCGGCTGATCTGCGTATTTTCATCACAATCAATCACCAGTATTTTGTTTATTACACTGTGATAGCGATTATTTTCAAATAGAAGCGGTACCACCACTATCTGATACTGCGGTTGTAGCTTGCTTTCGTTATCTTTAAGCAGTTCTATCGCACGTTCATAAATTGCCGGGTGTAGTAACCCTTCGAGCCTGATACGTTCAGCCGGGTTATTCAGTACAAGGGCACGAAGTCTGCCACGGTTCAGGCTGCCGTCGTCATTTAAAACCTCAGTGCCAAACATATGTTCGATTTCACAAAGTACGGGGCTGCCTCTAGCTGATAGCTCATGCGCAATCACATCAGTGTCCACTATCGGCACACCTAGTTGTGCGAACTGCCTGGCTACTTCGCTTTTGCCGGAACCGATGCCGCCAGTGAGTGCAACAATGTACATATGCTGATTTTTATTAACCAAAATTATGGCAGATAAATCTGCGACAACTGCTGCCCGAAAAATAATGCCGCGATACCGCCGATCGCCAAAAATGGGCCGAAAGGAATCGGAACTTCTTTGCTGCGTTTGGTCAATACGATTAAAGCGATACCGATAATAGCGCCTAAAGTCGATGACAATAGAATAACTGCCGGCAACAACTGCCAGCCAAACCATGCGCCGATTGCCGCTAGCAGCTTAAAGTCACCGTAACCCATGCCCTCTTTGCCGCGAATCAATTTAAACAGCCAGAATACAGACCATAACACCAGATAGCCTGCCATCGCGCCGATGACAGCAGATTTTAAGTCAGTAAAGCCAGAATTCAAATTAAATAATAAGCCCAGCCATAGCAGCGGTAGGGTGATGTCATCAGGCAATAGCTGTGTATCAAAATCAATAAAGGTCAGTGCAATTAACGCGAAAACAAAAACCCAGGCAAAGAGTGTCACTGTTGTATAGCCAAATTGCCAGCTGGTCAGGCCTATTAAGGCGCCGGTAAGTGTTTCTACTAAAGGATAGCGAATGCTGATCGGTGTTTTGCAGGCGCTGCAGCGGCCTCTTAATAGTAGGTAGCTAATAACCGGAATGTTTTCTGAGGCTTTAATTTTGTGCCCACAGTGCGGACAGCTGGAACGGGGTTTGGAAAGTGTGAATTGCTGCTGTGTGGGGATATCTTTTCCCTGGAGTTCCAGGCAGTTGTTATGCCACTCTTGCTCCATCATCTTGGGTAGGCGGTAAATAACAACGTTCAGGAAGCTGCCCACCATTAAACCGAAAACAACAGAAACGGTAATAAATAAAGTGCTGTCCCCTTGCAATAGGCTGGATAGTTCAGTGAGGCCGGGCATAAGTGTCCTTGTTATGTAGTTTAGCTGAGACTATAGCGTGACATAAAAGCGCTGTAAACTTAATGTGTCATTCCAGCGTTAAGTGAGAGTGCTGTTTAAAGTGTTTATTCTGATTTTTTGCAGTGCGGACTTGAAATAGATACGTCTCGCCACAAACATAAGGGATGTATTCAAGATTATAATTAAGCATGTATAGCAAGAAGGAAATAAAATGGCAGATATGACTGATCAACAAGATGTAATTGAACTTATAAAGGCTGAACTTGGAAAGGCTGAATTAGGCCGCCCAGAGTGGGATGAGCCTATTATCTGTCGCGTTGAGGTTGATTTGCCCAACTGGTTATCTCAGTTGGCCGGTGGTGAGGCTTGGGAAGTTTACGCAGAAGACGAGGAAGAAAGCTGTGTCAGCTTTGCGATGCGCGAAGTTTCAGCTAAAACACCTAAACATGCGGAGGTAACTCTGTATCACAACGGTTATGCTGTAGTTGATGTCGAGGGTAAAGCTTTGTTTGATGGATCTCTTACATCCGGCACCAGTAATTGCGCGCACCTAACTTACTACCATGCTGATACGGGTGAAAAAATCACTTTGAACTAAAGCTTTTTTTCGCGAATTGCGGAGTTGAGTGCTTAAAAACTCCGCTTAACCGCAAATTCTGCGAGTGCGAGCATGGCCTGTTTGAAAGCTGAATCAGGAAAATGCGCGATCGCTTTGCAGCAATTCTCTGCTTCAGTTTCAGCAATTTTCATTACATGGGTTAGGGCGCCGGAGTTGGTAACCGCTGCAATCACCTGTGGTAACTGCTCCAGGCCGCCATGTTCGATTGCATTTCTGATCATTTGGCTTTGCTCTGCATTCGTGTTGCGCATCGCGTAAAGTAATGGCAGTGTCGGTTTGCCTTCGGCCAGATCATCGCCCAGATTTTTGCCGATTTCGTCACTATTCCCACTTAAGTCGAGTATGTCGTCAACCAGCTGAAATGCGGTACCTAAATGCATGCCGTAAAGGCTAAGTGCGGTTTCGTCTTCAGGGCTGGCTTTACTGATGATTGCGCCTAACTGGGTGGCGGCCTCAAATAGTTTTGCAGTTTTGTAATGAATAACTCTGAGGTAGTCATCGTCAGTAATGTCGGCATTATTAACGTTTAATAGTTGCAGTACTTCACCTTCGGCAATTACGTTAGTAGCATTGCTTAATACTTCCATTACACGCATGTTTTTCACTGCGACCATCATCTGGAAGGTGCGGGAGTAGACAAAATCACCGACCAGTACGCTGGCTGCATTGCCAAACAGGGCATTGGCAGTGCTTTGACCTCTGCGTTTGGAAGATTCATCAACGACATCATCATGCAGTAATGTAGAAGTGTGAATGAGTTCAACAACTGCGGCTAGCTGATGGTGATGGTCTTCAATTTTCCCAAATAGCCCCGCTGATAACAGTACCAATATTGGACGTAAGCGTTTGCCCCCGCTATTGATTATATATTCAGCAATCTGGTTAACAAGTGCGACTTCAGAATGTAGAGATTCGCGGATCACGCTGTCTACTTTGCGCATGTCGTCGGCGATACATGAATTAATAATGCTCGGTGTCACGTTGATTAACCTAATAAATAAGAAAATATTTTATCACAGCCTACTTTAAGCATCATAAATAACTAGCTAAGATTGGATTAAAAGTGAGATAATTACCGGCTTTGGTGCAGGCGTCATAATTTTTAAGAATTACATTGATTATGATTTGCTTTGCAGGATAAATTGCGTATAATGCGCGATTCTTTTGAAGTATGAGTTAAAGGCATAATCATGTATGCAGTAATCAAAACCGGTGGCAAACAATATCGCGTAGTTCAAGGCGAAAGATTAAAAGTTGAAAAGTTAGACGTTGAAGTTGGCGGCACAGTGACGCTAGATCAAATTCTAATGGTATCAGACGGCGACAACACAACAATTGGCTCACCTATTATTAAAGGTGCTAAAGTTCAAGCAACAGTGCTGTCACATGGCCGTGGCGACAAAGTAATGATTTTTAAATTCCGTCGTCGTAAACACTACCGTAAAACTCAAGGTCATCGCCAGAGTTTTACTGAAATTAAAATTGAAGCAATCGCTGCTAAGTAAGCAGTTAAAGAATTAAGGATTAAATCATGGCACACAAAAAAGCAGGCGGTAGTTCACGTAACGGTCGCGACTCACATTCACAGCGCTTGGGTGTTAAAGCGTTTGGTGAGCAAGTTGTTTCAGCTGGCAGCATCATCGTGCGTCAGCGCGGTACAAGAATGCATGCTGGTGAAAACGTAGGTATGGGTAAAGACCATACGCTATATGCAAAAGCTGATGGTAAAGTTTTCTTTACGATTAAGGGTGCATTAAAACGTAAAACTGTGAATATTATTCCAGCTTAGTTTTTGCGAAAACTTAAGAAGCCCTGTCTTTTTGATAGGGCTTTTTTGTTTTCAGGTTTAGTCTTTATAATAGGATTTGCTGCTGAAATATGCGGGTGATTTAAAATCGCGCGCACTTTAATTTTGGGGCAAAGTGATGTAATCGCACAAGTTCGTGCATTGAGGATATGAGCACCGCGCAAGTTTTAATTTGCGAGCGTAGCCATTTTAGATATGAAATTTATTGACGAAGCAACAATTAAAATCTTTGCGGGCGATGGCGGTAACGGCGTTGCTACGTTTCGTCGTGAAAAATACGAACCTATGGGCGGCCCAAGTGGCGGGGACGGCGGTCGTGGCGGTTCCATTGTGATTGAAGCAGATCGTAATATCAATACGCTGGTAGATTATCGCTATACGCGCAGTTTCAGGGCGCAGCGTGGTGAAAATGGCCGTAGTGCTGAGTGCTACGGTGCCAAGGGCGAAGATATGATTTTGCGTGTGCCGGTCGGTACTGTAATTTCGGATAAATCCAGCGGGCAGATGCTGGTGGATCTTAGCGAACATGGTCAGCGTGCGCAGATGGCTAAAGGCGGTAACGGCGGTCTGGGTAATGTGCACTTTAAGTCCAGCCTGAATCGTGCGCCACGCCAATGTACTAAAGGCGATCCTGGCGAAGAGTTAGAGTTGTATCTTGAGCTTAAAGTATTGGCAGATGTTGGCTTGCTGGGCATGCCTAATGCCGGTAAATCTACTTTTATCCGCTCAGTTTCCGCGGCTAAACCTAAAGTTGCAGATTATCCATTTACAACGCTGCACCCGAATCTAGGGGTGGTGCGTGTGGATACTGAACGCAGCTTCGTGATTGCCGATATTCCAGGCATTATCGAAGGCGCTGCTGAAGGTGCTGGTTTGGGTCATCAATTCCTGCGTCATCTTGCACGTACCTCCTTGTTATTGCATCTGGTAGATATTGCACCATTTGATGAGGCAGTTGATCCTGTGCACGAAGCCAAAGCTATCGTTGAAGAACTCAGAAAATATGATGAGTCACTTTATAATAAACCACGCTGGCTGGTATTGAACAAAATCGATATGCTGCAGGATGCTGATGCAGTAGTGAAAGCTTTTGTCAAAGACTACGGCTGGGAAGGCCGAGTATTTGCAATTTCTGCAATCAGCGGCTTGGGTTGTAAAGAGCTGACTTATGCCATCATGCAGCATATTGAAGAGAATCGTGCAGCTGAAAACCTGGAATCAGATAACGCTGAATCTGAAAGTCTTGAGTCCAAAAAACTAGAAGCCAGCAATATAGAGCCTAGCAACCCTGAGTCCAAGAATGAAGTTGCCTGAATTTAAATCTTTGGTAGCAGATGCAAAAGTGATTGTCGTAAAAGTAGGCTCCAGCCTCGTTACGAATGATGGCAATGGCTTGGATCAGGCCGCGATTGCCGGCTGGGCGGCGCAAATTGCTGCGCTGGCGCTGCAAGGTAAGCAGATTGTGCTGGTATCTAGCGGTGCGGTGGCGGAAGGTATGCAAAGGCTGGGTTGGAAGAAACGCCCAACAGCCGTGAATGAATTGCAAGCGGCAGCTGCAGTAGGCCAAATGGGTTTGGTGCAGATGTATGAATCCTGCTTTAGCCAGCATCATTTGCGCACAGCGCAGGTGCTGCTCACGCATGATGATTTGGCTGATAGAAAGCGCTATCTGAATGCGCGCAGTACTTTGCGTACTTTGCTGGATATGAAAGTCATACCGATCATCAACGAGAACGATACGGTAGTGACGGATGAAATTCGCTTTGGCGATAACGATACGCTAGGTTCGCTGGTTGCTAATTTAATCGAAGCGGATACTCTGGTGATTCTGACTGATCAGCAAGGTTTGTACACCGCAGATCCGCGTCGTAATCCTGGCGCTACGTTTGTGCATCATGCTACGGCTGGCGATATTGCTCTGGAAGAAATGGCCGGCGGTGCCGGTAGTAGCGTTGGTACGGGTGGAATGCTGACAAAAATACTGGCGGCAAAACGCGCTGCTCGTAGCGGAGCGCATACGGTGATAGCTTCTGGCCGTGAAAAAGATGTGCTGGTACGCTTAAGTGCAGGTGAGGCAATAGGTACACACCTTGAAGCCACGCAAATGAAAACAGCTGCACGTAAGCAATGGCTGGCAGATCATTTGCGCACAACAGGAAAATTAGTGCTGGATGCCGGTGCAGTTAAGGTACTTATGGCTGAGGGCAAGAGCCTTTTGCCTATAGGCGTGACGGCAGTAGAGGGGTATTTTGAGCGCGGTGATGTTGTAGCCTGCGTAGATGCTGAAGGTAAAGAAATTGCACGTGGCCTAGTAAATTACAGTGCCGGTGAATCAGCGAGAATCATGCGTAAATCCAGTAGTGAGATTGAATCTATTCTGGGTTATGTGGACGAATCTGAATTAATACACCGCGACAATCTTATCTTGCTTTAATTGATGTAGGATTGCAGCTGAGACTAAAGTCACAACCAATGATTATTGGAAAAATATAATATGAATAAACCATTAGTAGCCATCATTATGGGTTCAGACAGTGATTGGCCTGTGATGAGAAATGCAGCACAAATGCTTGCTGACTTCGGCGTGGCTTATGAGGCAAGAGTTGTTTCTGCACATCGTACGCCGGATTTGATGTTTGAATTTGCCGAGAATGCTGTGAAGAACGGTTATCAGGTCATTATTGCCGGTGCCGGCGGCGCTGCGCATCTGCCTGGTATGGTTGCAGCTAAAACAACGCTGCCAGTATTGGGGGTGCCAGTTCCTTCCAAACATCTGCAGGGACAGGATTCATTATTGTCTATCGTGCAAATGCCTAAAGGTATACCGGTGGCTACTTTTGCTATTGGTGATGCAGGGGCTGCAAATGCAGGCTTGTTTGCAGTATCCATTCTGGCAAATCATGATGCAAATTTGGCAGCAAAGCTTGCTGAATTCCGTAAAAATCAAGCAGAAAAAGTACATAACATGGAGCTAACTGACCAGCCGTCAGTAAAATGCTAACCGTCAGTCAATTGAAAGTGGAACGATGAGTGAGAGTAAAGTAATTCTTCCTCCGGCAATGCTGGGTATGTTGGGTGGCGGTCAGCTTGGCCGCTTTTTTGTGATTGCAGCGCATGAAATGGGCTACAAGGTTACAGTGCTGGATCCGGACAAGAATAGCCCGGCCGGTAAAATTGCTGATGTGCATATCTGCGCGAAATATGACGATGAAGCTGCATTAAAGCAAATGGCTGAGACTTGCCAGGCCGTAACAACTGAATTTGAAAATGTGCCGGCTGCTACACTGGAAACATTAGCCAGTGCTGTTGCCGTGCATCCATCCGGCAAGGCGGTGGCTATTGCACAGCATCGCGTCAGTGAGAAAAACTTTCTGAAAGATGCCGGACTTCCGGTCGCGCCTTTTGCTGTAATTGACAGCGATGCAGATGTTCCAGCAGATGACAGTGATATTTACCCGGCAATTCTAAAAGTATCCCGCTTTGGATACGATGGTAAAGGACAGGCGCGTGTGGCCAATTCTGATGAAGCTAAACAGGCTTTTGCAGATTTTGGCCAGGAAGAATGCGTACTGGAGAAAATGCTGAAACTGGATTATGAAGTTTCAGTAGTGCTTGCCAGAGACATCAACGGTCAGGTTGCTACTTTTCCTACGGCTGAGAATAGCCACCTAAATGGGATATTGGATGTGTCAATTGTGCCGGCACGCGGTAGTGATGCGGCTAATCATCAAGCGCAAAAGTTGGCTATCAGCGTAGCTGAAAAGCTTGATTACACTGGTGTATTGGGTGTTGAGTTCTTTGTTTGCGGTGGCGAATTGCTGGTGAACGAAATCGCACCACGTCCACATAACTCCGGGCATTACACGCTGGATGCCTGCGTGACTAACCAGTTTGAGCAGCAGGTGCGCGTGATGACAGGCTTGCCCTTGGGCAGCAGCCGCCAACATAGTGCAGCGGTAATGGTTAATTTACTCGGTGATGCCTGGCCTGATAATGCTGCTGGTGGCAAGGATGAACCTGACTGGCAATTGGCATTTGCTAATGCGCAGTTAAAAATGCATTTGTATGGTAAGCATGAAGCGCGTGCTGGTCGTAAGATGGGTCATTTTACAGTGATTAATGCCAGCCGTGATGAGGCGATCAAGCAGGCGCTGCAAGTTCGTTCAGAACTGAATATCGGGAATTAATGTTGATAATTAGCAGTAATTAACTTTAAGAGTGCTATTCAATAGAATTTTATTGGATAGCACTCTATAAACAGTACGAGATAAAAAGTACGAGTAATAAAAAGATTGAACCAAACAAAAAGCCGAACTATGTTCGGCTTTTTGTTTGAATTCCAAATATTACTCAGGCAATCAATTACGCCATTGATTTAATAGCAGCATTTAAGCGGCTTTTATGACGTGATGCTTTGTTTTTATGGATAATGTTTTTGTCCGCAATACGGTCAATCACGCTTACATTTTCTGTGTAAGCAGCAGTAGCAGCGGCTTTGTCACCAGCTTCTACAGCTTTAATAATTTTTTTAATCGCTGTACGCAAAGTAGAGCGCAAACTCGCATTGTGAGCGCGTTGCTTTACTGCTTGACGAGCACGTTTTCTTGCTTGTGCGGTATTTGCCATCTTGTGTGTTTTCCTAAAGGATTCCTAAAAAGCTATTCAAAATACGAAGCCCATAATATTAACTACATATTAAATAGATTGCAAGTTAAAAACACACAAATATCATTAGCAATTGCTACGGGATTTGTCGCGGCATGATAAAATTGCGCAATAGTTTGTTAATACAATACTTTACACCCCTTTTATTATAACGATAAAGCATGAATTTACTCAAAGCGCTGGCCAAAGTCGGCAGCATGACCTTTGTCTCGCGTATTTTAGGTTTTGTACGCGATACCTTGATAGCGCGTGTTTTTGGCGCAGGCATGCTCAGCGATGCTTTTATTGTAGCCTTCAAAATTCCTAATTTATTACGCAGAATCTCGGCTGAAGGTGCCTTTAGTCAGGCCTTCGTGCCAATTCTGGCTGAATATAAGAGTCAGCGCAGTTTTGAAGAAACACAGGGGCTTGTTAATCGGGTAGCGACTTGGCTTGGAATTATTCTGGTAGTGGTGACGCTATTAGGTATGCTGACAGCGCCATGGATTGTGAGCTTGATTGCGCCGGGCTTCAGAACGGATGCAGCAAAAATGCAGCTCACTATTGAGCTGCTGCGCATTACCTTTCCTTATATCTTCTTTATTTCATTGGTTTCCATGGCGGGTGGGGTGCTCAATACCTATAACCGTTTTGGCATCCCTGCTTTTACGCCGGTGTGGCTCAATGTTTCAATGATTCTGGCAGTGTTGTTTTTTGCCGATTACTTTAATGAGCCGATTAAGGTTCTGGCTTGGGCGGTATTTGTCGGTGGTTTTCTGCAGCTGGTATTCCAGATTCCGTTTCTGAAGCAGATTGGCTTGTTGCCAAAGTTTGATTTTAGACGGGATGACGAAGGGGTATGGCGTATCCTAAAGCTGATGGGGCCAGCCGTGCTAGGTGTATCTGTTGCCCAGATTTCGCTGATTCTCAATACTATATTCGCTTCGTTTCTGGTGACTGGCAGTGTCAGCTGGCTTTATTATGCAGACCGTTTAATGGAGTTTCCTACCGGTGTTCTGGGTGTGGCGTTAGGTACCATATTGTTACCGAGTTTATCCAAGGCTTACGCCGGTAAAGATGACGCAGAGTATTCGCAACTGCTGGATTGGGGGCTGCGCTTAACCTGTATTCTGGCAGCACCTGCGGCAGTAGCCTTGGCTGTATTGTCTGCGCCACTGGTCACATCGCTGTTTTTCTACGGGAAATTCACGCCACTGGATGTAGCCATGACGCAACAGGCTTTGATTGCGTATAGCATAGGGTTGCTGGGGCTAATATTAGTGAAAATTCTGGCGCCGGGGTTTTATGCGCGCCAGAACATCAAGACCCCGGTGAAAATCGGCGTGTTCACCTTGGTAATTACGCAGTTAATGAATGTGCTGTTTGTATTTGTGCTGGATCTGCAGCATGCAGGTTTAGCGCTGGCAATCGGCTTGGGCGCCTGTATCAATGCGTCACTGCTTTATTATCATTTGCGTCGCGCCGGTTATTTTCAGCCACAGGCCGGCTGGTTATTGTTTTTAGTTAAACTGCTGGTGGCATTGATATTTATGGGCATTGCACTTTACTATGCTATGGGCCATGCCAGTGCATGGCTGGGTTTTAGTTTGCTCAAACGCCTGGTTTATATCAGTGGTTTGGTGGTGTTAGGAGGTGTAAGCTATTTTGCAATGCTTATGCTGTTGGGCTTCAGGCCTAGAGATTATATTCGTCGGGTGAATCGTTAATGCAAATTTTACGGCATATTCCAGCGACGCTACAGGCGCCATGTGTACTCGCTATCGGTAATTTTGATGGTATACATTTAGGGCATCAGGCTTTATTAGAAAAGTTAATACAGACCGCGAAACAGCAAGGCTTAAGTTCTGCTGTCATGACATTTGAGCCGCATCCGCGCGAGCTGTTTACGCCAGACAACGCGCCGAGTCGATTATGTTCTTTACGCGAGAAGCTGGAGTATTTTTCGAATGCAGGCGTAGAGCGTGTTTATGTATGTGCATTTAATCGACGCTTTGCAAAAGTCAGCGCAGAAGAATTCATGCAGCGCATTCTGCGTCAGTCGCTTAATGCGCAGGCAATTCTGGTTGGTGAGGACTTTCGTTTTGGGGCACAGCGCGTCGGATCAACGCAGGATATTGTGCAGGCAGGATTTAATTTGATTAAGTTACCGCAGGTTAATTTAGGCAATGATCGCGTATCCAGCACACGAGTGCGAACTGCTTTAGCGAATGGCCAGCTGGAACAAGCAGCTATGCTGTTAGGGCGCCCTTATAGTATTAGCGGCAAAGTAGTGCATGGTGCCAAGCTTGGGCGGCAATTAGGTTTTCCTACGGCCAATGTGCACATGCGCCATGAACGGCCTGCCTTTACTGGCGTATATGCAGTAAAATTAGACGGTTTGAATGCAGTAGCTAATCTTGGAGTGCGCCCTACAATTGCCGGTGTGCCAAAATTGTCTCTGGAAGTTCATGTGCTTGATTTTGCTGGATATTTATACGGAAAGCACGTGCATGTGGAGTTTTTTCACAAAATACGCGATGAAATGAAGTTTGATGGTCTGGATGCATTAAAAGCGCAGATTGCAAAAGATGCTGAATTAGCGAGAAGTTTTTTTATTAGCCGCGCCTGATCGCGGATAAATTAAGTTTTGGATTGTTAAATGACTGAACAGAATAAAGAGCAAAGTAAATATAAACTAAATCTGCCTGAAACCGCGTTTCCTATGCGAGGTGACTTGGCCAAGCGTGAGCCTGCCTGGCTAAAAACATGGCAGGACAAGAAGCTCTATCAACGCATCAGAGAAGCGCGTAACGGTGCTAAAAAATTCATTCTGCACGATGGTCCTCCGTATGCAAACGGCGACATCCATATTGGCCATGCGGTGAATAAGATTCTGAAAGATATTATTGTTAAATCCAAAACCATGAGCGGTTTTGATGCGCCTTATGTACCGGGCTGGGATTGCCACGGGCTGCCGATTGAGCTGGTGGTAGAAAAGAATCATGGTAAAGATATTGCGCCTGCCAAGTTTCGTGAATTGTGCCGTGAGTACGCTGCAGAACAGGTTGCGCGCCAGAAAAAAGACTTTATTCGTTTAGGTGTGCAAGGTGACTGGGATAATCCTTACCTGACCATGGACTTTAAAACCGAAGCCGACATCATGCGCGCTTTGGGTGATATTTATAAAAATGGTTATCTGTACCAAGGCAGTAAGCCTGTGCATTGGTGCGTGGACTGCGGCTCGGCATTGGCCGAGGCTGAAGTTGAGTACGAAGACAAAAACTCACCGGCGATTGATGTGGGCTTTAAAGTGGCTGATAACGCAGCATTAAGCAAAGCGTTCGGTGTAGAAGTGAACGATGATGCTTATGCGATTATCTGGACGACAACGCCATGGACATTGCCGGCTAACCAAGCCGTTTCTGTACATCCTGAATTTGATTATGATTTGATTCAAACCAGCAGAGGTTTGCTGATACTGGCGCAAGGTCTGGCGCAGGCAACTTTGGCGCGCTACGGTGAAACCGACGCTAAAACAATTGCAAGCTGCAAAGGCCTGGCGCTGGAATATTTGAAATTACAGCATCCGTTTGAAAACCGCCAAGTACCGGTGATCTGCGGTGACCATGTGACGGCAGAAGCCGGTACCGGCTTGGTGCATACAGCCCCGGCGCACGGTCTGGATGACTATGCCGTTGGCATGCGTTACAACCTGCCGGTTGATTGCCCGGTAGGCGATGATGGTAAATTCTACAGCCGTGTCGAGCGCTTCGCCGGTATGAGTATCTGGGATGCGAATAAAGTTGTCATTGAGACTTTGCAGGCTAGCGGTAACCTGATGGCCTCTGTGCGCTTGAACCATAGCTACCCGCATTGCTGGCGCCATAAAACGCCGGTGATTTTCCGAGCCACACATCAGTGGTTTATTGGCATGAATGAGCAGGATGCGAATGGCACTACTTTGCGTGAGCATGCCAATAGCGCTGTAGCTGAAACGCAGTTCTTCCCAAGCTGGGGTCGTGCACGTCTGGAAGCGATGATTAAAAATCGCCCTGACTGGTGTGTGTCGCGTCAGCGTAACTGGGGGGTGCCGATGCCGCTGTTTGTTCATAAAGAAACCGGTGAGCCGCATCCGCAGACGCTTGAGCTATTGGAAAAAGTTTGTCTGGATGTCGAAAAACAAGGGATTGAAGCCTGGTTCAGTCTGGATGGCGCTGCTTTCCTGGCTGTTAATGCGCCGGAGAATGCCGAGCAATACAAAAAAGTAACAGATACTTTAGATGTGTGGTTTGACTCTGGTGCAACGCATGCATCCGTATTGAAACGCCGCCCGGAGTTGCAACATCCTGCTGACTTGTATCTGGAAGGGTCAGACCAGCACCGCGGCTGGTTCCAATCCAGCCTGCTTACAGGTTGTGCGATTGATGGTCGTGCACCTTATGATGCTTTGCTTACGCACGGTTTCGTCGTAGACGGCTCAGGCCATAAAATGAGTAAATCAAAGGGTAACGTCGTTGCACCGCAAAAAGTCATGGATACCTACGGCGCTGATATCCTGCGTCTGTGGACAGCCTCAACGGATTACTCAGGCGAGCTGACGATTTCTGATGAAATTTTGAAACGTGTGGCTGAAAGTTACCGTCGTATTCGCAACACATTGCGCTTCTTATTGGCAAATCTGGCGGATTTTGATGCAGGCAAAGACTTGCTACCAGTGAATGAGTGGCTGGAAATTGATCGCTATGCCCTGCATTTAACCAGCCAATTGCAGACTGAAGTGCTTGCAGATTACGACCGTTATGAGTTCCATCTGGCAGTGCAGAAGTTCGTGAGTTTCTGCTCAGAGGACTTGGGCGGTTTCTACCTCGATATTCTTAAAGACAGGCTCTATACCGCAGGTGAAACCTCACATGCACGCCGCGCCGCACAAAGCGCATTGCACCATATTACGCACGCGATGATGCGCATGATGGCTCCGATATTAAGCTTTACTGCCGACGAAGTCTGGCAGACACTTGGGCTCGATGCAGATAAAACGGTATTTGAAGAACTCTGGTATAGCTTGCCGGCACATGGTTTAAGTGAGGCTGATTTGCAGGCATGGCAAACCATACTCGAAGTGCGTGCTGTAGCTAACAAAGCCATTGAAGAGAAGCGTGCTCAAAGCCTCGTAGGTTCATCATTACAGTCTGAGCTGGATATTTATGCAGACAGTGCAGTTTACGATGCATTAAATCGTCTGGGAGATGATTTGCGCTTTGTGCTGATTACTTCACGGGCAACCTTGCATCAACGCGCAGGTGAACTTGATATTCAAGTAGCGCCAAGCAGCCATGTTAAATGTGACCGCTGCTGGCATTACCGTGCAGATGTCGGCGCCGATGCAGAACATCCGCATATATGCGGCCGTTGCGTAAGCAATCTGTTTGGCCAAGGCGAGGCACGTTCACATGCGTAAATGGTTTGCCATCAGTGCGGTGATCGTGGCGCTGGATCTTTACACTAAGCACCTGATAGAGAATGCCTTTGTATTCGGTGAACATTTAACTGTAACTAGTTTTTTCGATCTGGTGCGTTATCACAATGAAGGCGCGGCATTCAGCTTTTTAGCGAATGCCGGTGGCTGGCAGAAGTGGTTTTTTACTGCTGTCACTGCCGTTGCGGTCATTGTGATCACCTATCTGCTGATCAAGCATCATGCTGAAAAGTTATTCTGCGCAGGGTTAGCCTTAGTGCTGGGTGGTGCTATCGGTAACTTGTATGACCGTTTAACCTTGGGCTATGTGGTTGATTTTCTTTATTTTCATATTGACGAACTTTACTGGCCGGCATTCAATGTTGCAGATAGTGCCATTTGCGTAGGTGTTGGTTTGCTACTGCTGGATAGTTTTAAAAAAGATAAGCTTGCTACTGCCAAATAGCTGTTTAAAAGTATCGGCTATTTGACGCATTATTGGTTTTTATTAAACATTGATCATTAAGGTGTTGAAATGCCGGACTGGAAAAAACTCATAGCAAGTAAAATCGCGTTGGCTGCAAAAGGCAGCCAGCCGGGTAAGCTAAATGCCAACGTCCGCGTTCCCGCCGGGCAAACCGAAGTTAAGAATTTTCCCCGTCTTGATCTGGGTATTGTGCCTGATGTGACAGTTCAAAGTTGGCGCTTACGTGTCTATGGCTTAGTTGAGAACGAGCTCAATCTTGATTGGGCTGCATTTCAGGCCATGAATCAAGTAACCGATGTTTCCGATTTTCACTGTGTAACGCGCTGGAGTCAGCTTGATATGAACTGGCAAGGTGTGCGAGCACAGGATTTTCTGGCCTTGGCGCAGCCAAAAGCATCGGCTAAATTCGTAACGCTGCATAGTTATGATGGCTATACCACTAACTTGCCGCTGGAAGCATTATTAGATGATGACGTCATCATTGCGCACAGCGTTCTGGGCGCGCCTTTAGCTGCAGAGCATGGTGGCCCGGTGCGATTAGTGGTTCCCAAGCGCTACGCATGGAAAAGTGCCAAATGGCTTAAAGCAATAGAGATTCATGAGTTTGATAAGCCTGGCTTCTGGGAAGTGCGCGGGTATCATAATGAAGCTGATCCGTGGCTTGAGCAGCGCTTTAGCGACGATTAGCAAAATCGGCGAATTGTAGCGCAACGATCTATCGATGCTTCAATCAGTCATTGATCGTCGGGTTCGCACTGGGCTTCTTGCCCAACTTTCTTTGCAGAGTGCGTCTGTGCATATTCAGGCTGCGTGCAGTCGCCGAGATGTTGCCATCATGTTCTGACAGTACGCGCTGAATATGTTCCCATTCCAGACGATTCACTGTAAGCGGATTGCTCGATAGTTCTATTTCTGCATTTCCGTTCTTTTTTTCAAAAGCAGCAACGATTTCATCTGCATCTACCGGCTTTGCCAGATAGTGCGTTGCTCCCAGTTTGATGGCTTCTATTGCAGTGGCAATACTTGCATAGCCTGTCAGCACCACTATTTTAGTGCCGGCTTCTAAGCTACTTAGCTGCCGCACCAGTACCAGACCTGAGTTGCCGGACATTTTAAGGTCAACTACAGCAAACTCAGGTGGGTCATTTTTTGCCAGCTCAAATGCGCTTTCGGTACTATTCGCAAGTGTTACTGTGAACCCGCGCTTGCGCATGGCGATTGCGAGTACTCCTAAAAAATCCTCATCATCGTCTACTAATAATAATGTAGCTTTATCATCTTGTTCCAAGAAACTCATTCAGCAGCTTTCAACTTAAGTTTGATATAGATTGATCAATCCGCAGGTTTTTAAGTGGTAGTTTGATTACCGTAAGAACACCGCCGTCAATATGGTTATTCAGGCTGAGTTCGCCGCCAAACCTTGCCAGCGTGATCTGTGTTAAATATACACCCAAGCCCATGCCTTGTTCGTTTTTTGACGTGAAAAACGGTTTGCCTAATTGTTTTTTTACATCATCGCTGAGGCCGGAGCCAAAATCGCGGATGCTGATTTGTAGATTACTTTCGTCCCAGTCTGCATTAAACATTACGCGCACAGGCGAAGCATCGGCAGCATTGTCCAACAGATTCTGTAACGCCTGAATCAGCGTTCTATCCGTAAAGATTAAAGGATTGCTGCTATTTTCACACAGTGATACCGTTAATTCGGTGGCGGGGCGAGTGTCTCGCCAGCGTTCGATAAGGGCATGCAAGAACTCCCGCAATGCCAAACCTTCTCCAGCATCGGCACGGCTCTGGCCTGCATTGCGTGTAATGGAGGAAATGATCTCTTTACAGCGGCCGATCTGTTTACGCAGAATCTCCAGTTGCTGCAATTGCTCGGGCTGGTTTGCCAGCTCTTGTGCCAGCTCTTTACTTATTACAGCCATGGTGGAAAGCGGGGTGCCAAGTTCATGTGCTGCACTGGCAGCGAGTGTTCCCAGTGAGAGTACACGCTCACTTTCGAGAGATTTTTCGCGGATGCTGGCCATGAGTTGATCATATTCGCGTAGGCTGTGGCCGATTCTGGTGACAAAAAAAGCGATGATGCCGGCACTCACGACAAACCCTATCCACATGCCGACCAGATGGATATCCAGCGTTTTTCCTGCGATGTCGTGCATATGCAGATGCGAGAGCGGCACGTAATAAAACACGAGTAATGAGTAGCAGGCGATAGCAACGGCAGCCAGCAGCCAGGCATATTCGCGTTTTAATGCAACGGCAGCTACCGTGAGTGGTAGCAGATACATCCATACCAATGGATTGCTATAGCCGCCGGTGTAGTAGAACAATACTGTTAGTGCAACCAGATCTCCCAGCAATTGCAGCAGCACTTCTTTATCATTGACATGCTTATTGAGTTTATTTAAACGTAGTAATGTAATCAGATTGAGCAGCAACATACCGCCGACTGCAAAGGCGATCGGATATCGGGGCAGTGGGATGCGCAGGTAAAACAAGGCCAGCGTTGCAGCCAGCATAAAGATAATCATCACACTGCGCAGTAAAAATAAGCGCTGCAGATTGCGTCGTGACGGGCTGTCCAGAGTGGGAAAAGCGATATCCATAGTCAAAGTATTATACGTGCCGATTTGCGAATTGCATGGGCTCTAATTATAGAGATTAATTGATAGATGAGCCTGCGACAATTCGTCGCATTACGCAAAACCTTTAATCTATATACACTTATGTGCAAATAAAAAATAATGGGTGGATATCAAAATGCGCGCAAAGCTGATTTTCATGATGATGACGGCAATGTTTAGTAATGTCAGCCTGGCCGATCACAATGCAGCCATTAATCTGGACGAGATAGAAGTACGCGCACCGCTGATTGATAGCCGCATATTGAAGCACCCCGCCACCGTTGAAACTTACGATAAGAAACAGATTGAAGACAGCATTAATGCGGCAACCCCGGCACAAACGCTGAAGTATCTGCCGAGTATACAAGTACGTGAGCGCTTTATCGGTGACCGCAACGGCATTATTGCTACGCGTACCATCGGCACTTTGTCCAGCGCACAGAGTATGTTGTATGCGGATGGGGTGCTGCTTTCCAATTTGTTAGGTAATTCGTTTGCTTATCCGCCGCGCTGGGGCATGGTCAGTCCGGAAGAAATCGAAAGCATCAGCATGATGTATGGACCATTCTCCGCACTATATGCCGGTAATTCTTTCGGCGGCGTAATGAGTATCGCCACACGTATGCCTACCAAGTTTGAATCTCACGCCAGTGCTCAGGCGTTTACACAGAATTTCAAGTTATATGGCACAGATGAAAGTTATAGCGGCAGCCACTTTACTGCATCTGTCGGCAACAAAGTGAACGATTTTGCGTTCTGGCTGGGTGTGGATTATCTCAAAAACGAAGGTCAGCCGATGAATTTTTCCACGGCAAATCTTTCAACCACTGCACCAGGGTTGAGCCCGGTGGTGAACGGAGCGTATCAGGATAAAAGCGAAACAAACGCTAATCGCGTCATATTTGGTGCTAATAGCATAGATAGTACTGAGCAGACCAATATTAAATTTAAAGCGGCTTATGACATCAGCCCAGAAATTAAAGCGGTTTATACTTTAGGCATCTGGAATATGGACGGAAAAACTGATGTTGAGAGCTATATTAAAGATAACGCAGGTAATGCGGTATATAACGGTCGCGTAAGTTTTAACGGTCAACGTTACGATGTTTCCGGCATGAATCCGGCAGAGGCTGAATCTCTGCACGTTATGCATGCGCTGGATATTAAATCCAACACCAAGGGTTTTTTTGACTGGCAGCTAACCCTGTCTGATTATGATTATCAGATAGATAAAAATAGCGCAGCTAACGCATCGTCTACCGGGTCCATTATCGCAGGTAATCCATACCTGACAAAAACCGGTCGTGTTACTGATTTGTCCGGCACCGGCTGGACGGTATTTGATGCCCGTGCAAGTTTACGTCCACATGAGCATACGATTGATATTGGCTATCACGTTGACCAATACGAACTTAAAAGCGAGACTAGTAATACCGCAGATTGGTCAACAGGCAATAAAGGAACCCTGAATGCCTCTGGCAGCGGTGAAACCAGAACCCATGCGCTTTACGCGCAGGATAAATGGCAGATTAATCCGCAGTGGGCACTTACATTGGGTGGCCGTGCTGAGTATTGGCAAGCCAATGACGGGCAGAATAAAACGACTATTGCCAATGTGTTGAAAACTGCCGACTATAAAGATGTTTCGGAAAGCAGATTCTCGCCCAAAGTGTCGCTCAGTTTTGAGCCTGTTCCCGCTTGGGGTTTTCGCGCTGCATTTGGCCAGGCATTTCGCTTTCCTACCGTGAGTGAAATGTTTCAGCCGTTGCAGAACGGTGCTGCATCTTATTTTGTGCAGGCTAATCCGATTCTCAAACCTGAGGAAGTGATTGCCGCTGAACTTACCGCAGAACGCCGCTTTGATAACGGCCTGATAAGAGCCAGTTTGTTCAGTGAAAACAAGCATGATGCGCTTATTTCGCAAACGTTGACTAACGGCAGTGCAATTCCTTATGACACCGGCACCTGCACTAGAGCATCAGGCTGTAGTTTTATACAGAGCGTAGATCATATTCGTACCCGTGGTCTTGAACTGGCAACGCAATGGCAGGATGTATTTATACATGGTCTTGACCTGCAAGGCAGTGCAACTTTTACCGAGGCAGAGGTGCTGCGTAACGATGCTGCTACGGCTACTGTAGGCAATAAACCGCCACGCATTCCAAGAAATATGTTCAAGGCAGTGGCAACTTACCACCATGGTAATAATCTCACCTATAGCTTGGCAGCACGTTATAGCGGCAGACAGTATAATGCTTTGGATAATAGTGATATCAATCCTGATACTTTTGGTGGCGCGAGCAAGTTTTTTGTAATGGATGTTAAAGCCAATTACAAATTTGCAAATCGCATCACTGCAAGTGTAGGTGTAGATAATTTAAATAATTATAAATCGTACGTGTTTCATCCGTATCCACAACGTACTGCTTATGTACAACTGAAATTTGATTACTAATGATTAGAAAAATTCTGACATTCTGTCTTTTATGTTTTGCCTGCACACTCAGTGCGCATGAAGAGCATACCAAGCATCACAACTCTTCATTGGCAGTGAGTCTGGCATTTGATGGACAGGGTAGCTTGTGGCAGGTAAGTGTGAATGGCGGTTTTGTTGAGGTGAACTCAAGCAGTGATTTTGGCAAGACTTTTTCAAAAGCGGTAAGGGTAAATCAGGCTCCACAAAAAATCGGTGCAGACGGTGAAGCGCGTCCAAAAATCGCAGTCTCAGCCGAAGGGTATATTTACCTCACTTGGACTGAGGCACTGAAAAAGCCATTCTCCGGTTATATATGGTTCGCACGCTCGATTGATGGTGGTAAAACATTTGAAAAGCCATATATCGTGCATCAGGACCGCAGTGAGATTACACACCGCTTTGATGCGCTGAATGTCAGTGCAGATGGCAGAATTACCGTAGCGTGGGTAGATAAGCGTGATTTGATTGCAGCTAAGGCCGCAAACAAGCCCTATGAAGGTGCCGCCATCTACTATGCAGTGTCTCATGATAAGGGCGCGAGTTTCCTGCCCGAACAAAAACTTGCAGATAGCAGTTGTGAATGCTGCCGTATTGCGCTTGCCAATAAACCGGATGGTACGGTGGTTGCTATGTGGCGCCATGTGTTTGCAGGCAGCGAGCGTGATCATATGATTGCCGAAATCCCTGCTGCGAATAAAACGCCTGACCCTAAACGCGCTACATTCGGACGCTGGAAAATTGACGGCTGTCCGCATCATGGAGCGGCACTCACTAGCGGCGGCGAAGGTGGGCGCTGGTGGGGGTATCACATGGCTTGGTTTGATGGCGGTAATGATGATGCTGGCAAGGATGCAACATTGTTCTATGCGCGTATGGACGGGGAGGCCTGGGTATCATCGCCAGCTAAGAAGTTTGGCAATATGAAAAAACAGGCAGGGCATCCGGCCCTGTTCGCTGCCGGTGAAAATGTGTGGTTGTTATGGCGTGAAAAAGACGCAGGAAAAAGTCAGGTCTGGCTAATGAAATCAAACGATGAAGGTAAAAGCTGGGATGCGCCAACAATGATCGTCGATGCCAGCGGTGCAGCCGATTACCCGGTATTGCTGCAAAATGGTAAGGCTTTGTTTGTGGTTTGGAATACCGCGGGCGAGGGTCTGAAAGTCATACCGCTATAGTATGACTTTGTTAATTTAAAGCTAGGGGTTAGTTTGAAGCTAAGTAGCGCACCATACTTTGGTATTGTGACTCAGTTCCATCCAGATCGCCCAGGCGCTGGCAGCACTAAGTAACAGTCCAGCCAATCGCATGCCATAGGGCTCAACGGCATTGGTTTTCAGCTTCAGCCAGAGCCAGGGTGCCAGAAATAATGACACGCTGGAGCCGAGCGCAAACGCAGCCATGCTCAGTGCACCACCCAGCGGGTTGGCATTGAATGATGCAATAATCAGTGCTGAATATAATAAACCGCATGGCATCAGTGCCCACAGCATGCCGACATAAAAATTGCCGCCGCGTTTTACCGCCAGTTTTTTTACATGTCCCCAGATGCTGCGCCCGGCGCGATCTACCCATATTGGCTGGCGTGCGTAGATCACCAATAACAGGCCCCAGAAGAATATTAAAACGTGAAAAAACGTCCATAGCGGGTGTAATGCTGAACTATAGCTCGAAAGCCATGCGATACTTTGAATGGCAAAGGTGGCGATGGCACCTAGCAATGCGTATCCGCACAGACGACCCAGATGATATTGGTATATGCCGTAAGGATGCTGCTGCGATTGTGTCAGTGCCGTACATGCCGCGCCACACATGGCAACACAGTGCGGACCGCCTGCGATTCCCATCAGTAGTGCACTATACATAAGCGCTGTTTGCATATCTGATTATCCTGAACGACAGCTATTCGTTATTAACGCCGGTAGCTGCATGGTTGCGCGCTTTGACTGCCGGTTCCAACGCGTTTTTCTGTTCAGGTGTCATTGCTCTCTGGAACGGTGACTGGCCCTGGTTTTCTTCATGTGCCAGTACTTCGTCTTGCCCATTTACTGCAATGTATACGGTAGTCAGGCTTGCAACTACAACGATTGCAGGGCCGCCGAATACCAGCCATGCATAGCCTGATTTCCACCATTGAGCCTTTTGATTCTGAACTTGTTTCTGTGTCATGACTTAACCTTTAGCGTGACATGTAAAAAATAGATTTCTCATAGATTTTCTCTTTTGAGCCTGCTGCTTCAATTTCGAACACAACGGGATGAGAGCCGCTCTTGATCGAGCCATCTTCAATTTGCAGGCTTACCGCTACCATGCGAGATTCAGCCGGGTTAACGATGAAAACACCTTCAGAGGCAATAGATAAGCCTTTGATACCATCTACGCCGATGCGATAGGTCTCTGATTTTTCCGAGGCATTAGTAATTTGCAGGCGATACACGTTTTCTACTTTACCGCCGGATACCAGGCGCGACATTACGCCGCGGTCACGGATCACATCCACTTTAAAGGGTACACGCATCGCGAGCGAGGCCACAAAGCCAAGGCATAGCACCAGCAGCAACCCGGTATAAATCAGCACGCGTGGACGCAGTACTTTTTGTATGATCTGTTTTTGTGTCCAATGCTGTTCCACAGCATTGTGCGTGGAGAAGCGAATCAGTCCGCGCGGATATTCCATCTTGTCCATGATGCTGTTGCAGGCATCTACACATAAGCCGCAGCTGATACATTCGTATTGCAGGCCGTTGCGAATATCGATACCAACCGGACAAACTTGTACGCAGAAGCTACAGTCAATACAGTCACCCAAGCCGGATTCTTTTGCATCCACTTTACGTGAGCGGCCACTGCGTGGCTCACCGCGTTCTTCATCATAGGTGACGATCAGTGTGTCATTGTCAAACATCGCGCTTTGAAAACGGGCGTAAGGGCACATGTATTTGCAAATCTGCTCACGCAGGAAGCCAGCGTTACCATAAGTGGCAAAACCATAAAACAGGATCCAGAAGGTTTCCCATGGGCTCAAACGGTACTGCAGAATATTATCGAGCAGCTCGCGTATCGGAGAGAAATAGCCTAGAAAACTAAAGCCGGTAAACAGTGAGAAACTGATCCAGGCCGCATGTTTAAGGAACTTTTTATGAAACTTTTTGAAGCCGAACTTCATGTTGTCGAGGCGCATGCGCGCTGCACGGTCGCCTTCGATCTTGCGTTCCATCCATAAAAATATTTCGGTGTAGACAGATTGCGGGCAGGAGAAGCCACACCACAAACGACCTGCAACCGCGGTAAACAGAAATAGTGCTAGTGCGGCAATAATCAGAATAACGACAAGGTAAATCAAGTCTTGCGGATAGAGTACGAGGCCAAATATGTAAAAACGGTGTGTGCTGATATCAAGCAGGATAGCCTGCCTGTCATTCCAGATTAACCAGGGAGTACCGTAAAAAACCAATTGCGTGATCCAGATTGTAAGCCAGCGCATGTTTTTGAAATATCCGGAGATATTTCGCGGATAGATCTTTGGCTGCGCTTCGTAAAGAGACCTTGGTTTAGAGGTATCTTCGACAATAGGGATAACTTTTTTGGACTTTACTTTCTGGTTAGACACTTGATTTTAAACCCTGCTTAAAAATGTGACGCAAAAAGGACAACGCCCACTATTTTAGCATACGCAAAATAGTGGGCGTTTAGTGGAAGTAGGATAATTTAAATAAGCTTAAGTTTCATCCTTACTTAAATTAAATCTAAATCGTTACTGAGCGCTTTCAGCATTTGAAAAACGCCATACGTAAGAAGCCAGAACGTGAATCTGTTCAGGTGTTAAGCGTGAACCTTGTGCTGGCATCTGATTGTTTTTGCCGTTGTTGATACGATCGATAATAGCAGCTTCACCGGCGCCGTGTAACCAGATGTCATCTGACAGGTTAGGAGCACCAATTGCCTGATTGCCTTTACCTTCTGCACCGTGGCAAGCTGCACAAGCTGCAAACTTGTCTTTACCCAAAGCTGCACGATTTGCATCGTGATCGCTACCAGATAAGCTCAATACATAGTTGGCAACGTTTTTCACATCATCCGCACTACCAACAGCTGCTGCCATTGGCGGCATCATGCCGTGGCGACCATTGGTAATGGTCGTTTTGATAGTTTCAGGGTCACCGCCATATAACCAGTCTTTATCCGTCAGGTTAGGAAAGCCGCGACTACCGTGAGCATCAGAACCGTGGCACTGTGAACAGTTGTTCATAAACAGGCGTTCACCGATTGCCATTGCTTTTGCATCTTTAGCGACGTCTTCTGCTGCCATAGAGGTAAATTTAGCGTAGATAGGTGCGATACGGTCGTTTGACTCTTTCACTTCCTGTTCATACTGCTTCACTTGCGTCCAGCCTAGCTTGCCTGCATACGTGCCCAAACCTGGGTACAGAAACAGATAAACGATACCAAATATACAGGTGATGATAAACATCCACATCCACCATCTTGGCATCGGGTTGTTCATCTCTACGATATCTTCATCGTAAACGTGGCCTGTAGACTCGCCTGTGTGTGCTGGGTCATGCGATTTGCTGGTAACAAATAGCACTACCAAGCAGAAAACAATACCGCCAATCACGATGGCCGAAATAAAAAACGGCCAAAAACTACTTGTAAAATCACTCATTATTCATCTCCCTCAAGCGGCAATCTTGCCGCTTCGTCAAAATCTTTTTTATGCCGTCCAGACCATGCCCAGACCCAGATGCCTACAAAGGTAACCAGGGCTGCGACGGTGGCTATGCTGCGTAAATCGGTAATGTCCATATTGACTCGCTTATTGTTTGAGCGCTGTACCAAGCACTTGCAGGTAAGCAATCATGGCTTCCATCTCGGTTTTACCATATACCTCGTTTGCAGAGTTTTTAATTTCCTCATCGCTATAAGGCACACCGGCGATTTGCAGAGCACGTAAATGTGATGGCAGGTTTTTCGCATCAACCAGATTTTTCTCTAGCCAAGGATAAGCCGGCATTACTGATTCTGGCACCAGATCACGAGGATTGATCAGATGGATACGATGCCATTCATCACTGTAACGGCCGCCTACACGGTGCAGGTCAGGACCTGTACGTTTACTGCCCCATTGGAATGGGCGGTCATAAACGAACTCACCAGCTACTGAATAATGACCGTAGCGCAGTGTTTCTGCTTTAAATGGACGAATCATCTGAGAGTGGCAGTTGTAGCAGCCTTCACGAATGTAAACATCACGTCCTGCCAACTGCAGCGCAGTATACGGCTTTAGGCCTTCAACTGGCTGCGTTGTTGATTTTTGGAAAAACAGTGGCACGATTTCAACCAAACCACCGAATGAAACCACAACCAAAATCAACACAATCATCAAGAAACTGTTGGTTTCGATCTTCTCGTGGGTAAACCCTTTTTTTTCTTTATCTGACATTTTAGTTCTCTTAAGCATGAACAACAGTTGAAGGTATTCTGGCGCGTGTAGCTTGCCCCATTTGTACTGTTTTGAGTACGTTCCATAGCATGATGATCATGCCGGTTACATACATCAAGCCACCAATCATACGGATGAAGTAGAATGGGTGCATTGCTTTAACAGATTCAACAAAGGTGTAGGTCAATGTGCCATCATCGTTGATTGCACGCCACATCAAGCCGGCAGTAACACCTGAGATCCACATCGCTGTGATGTATAGCACCACGCCGATAGTCGCTAACCAGAAGTGCAACTCAATTGCCTTTTTGCTGTACATTTGTTTCAGACCCCACAAACGCGGTGTCAGGAAGTACAGTGAACCCATAGAGATGAAACCGACCCAGCCTAAAGCGCCTGAGTGCACGTGACCAACAGTCCAGTCAGTGTAGTGTGACAATGCGTTAACGGTTTTAATCGCCATCATCGGGCCTTCAAACGTACTCATACCGTAGAAAGATAATGAAACGATCATGAAGCGCAGGATAGGGTCATCGCGCAGTTTGTGCCATGCGCCAGACATCGTCATCATACCGTTGATCATACCGCCCCAGCTTGGTGCCAATAAGATCAGAGAAAGTACCATACCAACTGATTGTGTCCAGTCAGGTAATGCAGTGTAGTGAAGATGGTGTGAACCAGCCCACATGTAAGTGAAGATCAAACCCCAGAAGTGCACAATAGATAAACGATATGAGTACACTGGGCGCTCAGCTTGTTTAGGAACAAAGTAGTACATCATGCCCAAGAAGCCAGCTGTCAGGAAGAAACCCACAGCGTTGTGACCATACCACCATTGCACCATTGCATCTTGTACGCCGGCGTATGCTGAGTAAGATTTCATCCACTCAGCAGGAATTGCAGCACTGTTAACAATGTGCAGCAAAGCAACCACAATAATGAAAGCACCGTAGAACCAGTTAGCAACGTAGATGTGTTTGATTTTTCTCTGCGCAATAGTGCCAAAGAATACAATCGCGTACATCACCCAAACCACTAACAGTAATAAGTCGATTGGCCATTCCAGTTCCGCATACTCTTTAGCTTGCGTGTAACCTAAAGGTAAAGTGATTGCAGCCGCCACGATCACTGCCTGATAACCCCAGAAAGTGTAGCGCGCTAACAGCGGAAATGCCAGTTTGGTTTGGCTGGTACGTTGTACAACGTAGTAAGACGTTGCAAACAGGGCACAGCCGCCAAAAGCAAAAATTACTGCGTTAGTGTGCAAAGGACGCAAACGGCCGAAGCTTGTCCAGGGCAGACCCAGGTTTAGTTCAGGAAAAGCAAGCTGTGCGGCGATGATAACGCCCATCAGCATGCCAACCACCCCCCAGACCACTGCCATCACGGTAAATCTACGGATGACGTAGTCGTCGTAAAACGTTTCTACATTAGTGTTACTCATTACTTCCGTCCTTAAATAAAACAAAATAAATCAATTAGCAGGGGATTATTAACAATTAAATCGTTAAATATGCAAATTGCGTGACGTCCCCACATAACATGTAAGCCTTAATCCGCGATTATATAATGTAAATTGAGAATAGATGCTGCATTTCTAGCAATATTTGTTTGAATTTAAGTGCCTGAATTGGTTCAAGTTGTTTTTATATTGTTTGGTCTGTATTGAGTGAGAGTTATACTCGTTAACTAAATGCCGGTTAAAAAACCCGTATGCAATTTAAGGGTGGGACTGATCAATTACTATCATACAAATAGCAGGCAATCTTAAAGAGGTCATGCCTGGCTTGCAGTATCGTTTAAGCCTGTATTTTCAACGCTATCTCTTGCAAGTATTAATTCAAAGTCATCAATCGGTACTGGTTTGCTGAATAAATAGCCTTGAAATGCCTGGCAGCCATTACTAAGCAGCAACTGTAGCTGCTCCTCAGTTTCTACGCCTTCTGCTAGCACTTCCAGCCCCAGACTGAGGCCTAAGGCAATGATGGTATTAACGATACTGGCATCGTTGCTATCGATCATAATATCTCGCACGAATGACTGGTCTATCTTCAGCTGATCCAGTGGAAGACGTTTGAGATAAGACAGTGAAGAATAGCCAGTACCAAAGTCATCCAGAGAGAAGCCCACGCCTATCGCTTTTAGTGCCGTCATTTTGGTAATAATATCTTCGATATTTTCTACCAGCATACTCTCGGTCAGCTCTAATTTTAGTTTGGACGGATCGACACCAGTACGGTTAATCAGCTGTATGACCTGATCAACAAAATTTGCCTGTAAATACTGACGGGGGCTTACATTAACTGAAAGCACAAGATTCGCAGTATGAGGATTTTTGGCCCATAGCAGCAGCTGCTTGCATGCGCCGACTAATACCCAGTCGCCAATCTGCAAAATCAGCCCGGAATCTTCTGCCAATTGTATAAAATAGCCCGGCATTACCAGGCCGCGGTGCGGATGATTCCAGCGTATTAGCGCCTCTGCACCCACAATACGTCGTTGCTGATTTAACTGCGGCTGAAAATACAGCACAAATTGTTGATTAAGTATGCCAAGGTGCAAATCTGCTTCAAGTGCAACGCGCTCACGCACAAGGGCTTCCATTTGTGGGTCAAAGAAGCGGAATGTATTGCGTCCGGAATCCTTTGCTTTATACATGGCTAAATCTGCACGTTTTAACAGCTCATCTACCGATGCCGGCGAGTTATGGTTAAATAACGTAACGCCAATACTTGGTGTAGTGTGGTGTATATAGTTATTAAGTACGAAAGACTCTTTAAAGCTCAATAAAATCTTCTCACATACAGTACTGGTCTGAACTGCTGCATCACGAAGATTTTCATCGAGCTCGTTGATAATCACAACAAACTCATCGCCGCCAAGCCGCCCGACAGTGTCGCTGTCTCGCACACATTTCACAATACGCCGAGCGACTTCAACCAGCAGCATATCGCCTACATCATGGCCGTGGGTGTCGTTAAGTGATTTGAAATTATCAAGGTCGATAAATAACACTGCGCCGGAATGATGGCTACGCGAGCTTGAGCTTAAGCGCTGCTTGAGCCTATCGATCAGCAATTGGCGATTTGGCAAACCGGTCATCGAGTCATAGAACGCAAGCTGCTGGATTTTCATTTCAGTCTGCTTGCGTTGTGTGATATCACGCATAACCGCTACCCAGTGCGTATTCAGGCCCACGTCATCACTGATTGGCACGATATCCAGCTCCAGCCAGATTTCTTCACCTGATTTTTTATAGTGAATCACTTCTGTATGAACCGGTCTTCCGTCTTTAAGCGCCTGGCTGATTTTAACTAGCTCTTCTTTTTGGGTATTTCTGCCATGCAGAATACTCGACGATTTGCCTATCACGTCCTCATGACTGAAACCGGTGATGCGCTCAAACGCTTCATTGACGAATATGATTCGATGGCCCAGATCATCAGCCGACGCCGACTCTGTAATCATCACAATGTCATTTAGCCTTGAAATTCCACTTTCCAATAACCGTAGGTGCTCCTGCGAATTGTGACGCTCAATGGCAATGCCCAGAATGTGTGAGCATGCATCTACCAACTCCAGCTCTTCATCTCCCGGTATATATGGCTCCAGATGATAGACCGCAAAGGTACCTATCACTATGTGTTCGCTTGATAGAATGGGTGATGACCAACAGGCACGCAAGCCATGTTGCATAGCGTCCGTCTTGTAGTTATCCCATAGCGGATCACTTTCAATATCTGCAACAATAATCCGCTTCTTCTGGTACGCAGCAGTACCGCAAGAGCCGTTTTTTCTGCCAATTTTCGCACCATCCAGAGTCTGCATATAGGCGCTGGGAAGTTTAACCGCAGCCCCTTTGCACAAATGCAGTCCATCGCTGCTGATGAGCATGATGGAGCACATACATCGCGGGAATTGCGACTCGATCAGATTAACGGTGGCATGCAATACTTCTACTAACGGTGAGTTTGCTGCAATGCGTTCGAGAATGGCGTTCTGGCCGGCCTTGAAGTCTTCCAGACGCTTGCGCTCTGAGATATCCTGAAACGCGCCTTGCAGCCTGACAATGGTGCCATCTGCATCACGAACTGCCTGGCCGATAGTACGCACCCAGATGCGCTTACCCTTGATTGTTAATTTTTCCAGCTCAAGGTCATAAGGAACACCGCTTTGAATACAACTGCTAATTGCCGCCTGTATTTTTGGCTGATGTTCCGGCACAAAAAGTGAAACCCCCTCCTTAATAGTAGGCGAGTGGCCGGACGGCATGTCATGAATAGCCGCCACTTCATCTGACCATGTTACTTTTCTGCTTTCAATATCCATGATCCAGCCGCCAAGATGTGCAGCACTGCCAGCTATTTTAAGCAAGTTTTCTGCTTGCTCACGCCGTTGTATTTCTTCTTGTAGCGCGATAGTGCGGCTTTTTACATTGCGCCGGATTTGCAGGTTCCAGATAAAGGCAAGCGCCAGCAGAATCAGTACTGTGATTGCTGCTACGCTAATCCAGCGCATAATCCAAGATTTGGAGGCATTGCTACTGTAAACAAAACCTGTAAGCTTGTAATCGTCAGGAATAATCTTAAGTGTGGCCAGTGTCTTTGCAATACTTTCCCAGCGTTCACTATTCATGTGGCCGAATTCAACAACATCGGACAGAACGTATGGCTCCATAATGCCTGCTTCTTTAAGCAGCATGTCATAGGTGATTCCGTGTTCAGAAACACCATTCATACCGGCAATCAGATGGGCGATTTCTTCCCGGTGCTCAAATGCATAGGCCCAGCCTTTTTTAGTAGCGCGTAAAAATGCATCTACGCGCTCAGGGTGTGCAGATATCTCGCGCTCGTTGGTAAACAGGATGTCACCGTAAAAATCAACGTCGTAATCCTGATTACTCAATATCGAAGGATGGTAGCCCATCGCTTCAAGCTGGACAGGCTCAACCGTAGCATAGGCAGAAACAACGTCGGCATTGCCTTTAATCAGGTCCTGCAGATTCCATGTATGTGGCAAGACAGTCACATACTCAAGGCCGATGCCCGCCTTATTCATCATTGCTTTAAACTGGGTTGCGCCTTGGTCGTTAGACAGCATAATGCGTTTGCCGATAAGGTCTTGCGGGCTGTTAATTTTTTTCTCACGCAGACTCAGCAAAACGTAAGGTGAGTGCTGGAAAATTGACGCAATTGCGACCACCGGCTTTCCATTCATGCGCGCTAGTAAAATATCTGAATCGCCGATGCCGTATTGCGCGGCACCTGTAAGTACTTGATTAAGCGCCGGCATATTTACGCCGCCCTCAACAATGTTTACATCCAGATTTTCCTGCTGATAAAAACCTTTACTCTGAGCAGCGTAGTAACCTGCAAACTGAAACTGGTGATGCCATTTCAGCTGCAGGGTGATTTTTTCAGCTGCATATGCTGTGCTGAATGACAAGATATTAAAACCAGAAACCAGTGTAGCTAGCAAGACGACTTTAAGTACAATAGTTAACTTCACTTTTTGCTGCATCACCTTAAGCTCTATTCTCGACAAATAGTCTACAAACTATATCATCAATGTTGCTTCGCATCTTGTCACATTAGTTAAAATTAAACAAAGTCATATTTATTGATACGCAAACTTAATTCCAAGCCTCGAATGCATTTAGCCTAAAAAATAAGGAGCTATTAATAGCTCCTTATTTTTTAGGCTAAATGCATTCGAGGCTTGGAATTAAGTTTGCGTATCAATAAATATG
>DATCVB010000012.1:0-33128 GCA_036567185.1 Methylotenera sp. | reverse complement strand
TGAATCGACCAGTCCTTACTAGACACTTTCTTGCCTACTGAAGTATTGCCTTTCAAATTCTACTGGAGAAAGCCGATTGGCGTAACTATGCCGGCGTTTCGGGTTGTAGAACATCTCGATATAATCAAACACATCCTGCCTTGCATCCTCTCGCGTTAAATACGTTTTACGACGTATGCGTTCACGTTTCAGCAACTGGAAAAAGCTCTCAGCGACAGCGTTATCATAGCAATTGCCTCGTCGACTTTGGCTGGCGCATAGATTGTGAGCTTTTAAAAAATCCTGCCACTCATAACTATTAAATTGACTGCCTTGGTCTGAATGAATAATGACCTGCTGCTCTGGTTGCCTACGCCAAACTGCCATCAGTAACGCATTGATCGCCAGTTCGCTTTCCATACGTGGCTGCATTGACCAGCCAATAACTTGGCGCGAGAATAAATCCAATACCACAGCAAGATAGAGCCAACCTTCATGGGTGCGGATGTAGGTAATATCCGTCACCCATATCTTGTTAGGCTCGGCAACATTAAACTGCTGCGCAACATGATTGGGCACGACGGTTGATGGCCGGCTGTAGCGAGCACCAGGGCGACGGCGATAACCGGTTTGAGAGCGTAATCCTTCGGTGCGCATCAATCGATACACACGGTGTCTGCTACAACGTTCCCCTGTATCACGCATATCATCGGTTACCTTGCGGTAGCCATAGACGCCACCGCTTTCCAGCCAGAACTGCTTAATGAGGCCTAATAACCTGGAGTCTTCACGCTGGCGGGCCGATGTAGGTGATGTGCGCCATGCATAGTAACCGCTGGGATGCACATTCATCACGCGGCACATGCGTCGCACGGAATGCTCCGACTCGTGGTTGCGGATGAATGCGTACCTTACTGGGATTCTCTGGCAAAGTACGCGGCGGCCTTTTTTAGGATGTCACGTTCTTCGGTGACTCGTTTAAGCTCGGATTGCAGACGTTTGATTGTGGCCTGCTGATCATCAGCAGCCATTCTCACTGGTTCGGGTTGGCTGTATTTCTTTACCCATGCATAAAGACTGTGGGTTGAGACACCAAGCCTTGCTGACACTTCTGCAACAGGAAAATGCCGTTCAGTAATTTGTTTGATAGCTTCTAGTTTGAATTCTTCTGTAAATCTTTTGCTAACCATTTGATGCTCCTTTTAAGCGTAATTATGAGGCTTAAAAGTGTCTACTGCATCTTGGTCGATTCAGACATCAAAGGAGTAATGGCGCCCATTAATTCAGGCGCTGAAAGTCTGCTTTGCGGATTCAGCAGAAATTCTGGACAAAGCTTCCGTTAAGTTTTGATTGTTTGATTTCATAAATAGGCCCAAAGCAGACATTCAATTCTTTGGTATGCGGGTCAGCAATTTTCTACAAAGAAATATTTTAGAACTTAGACTTTAAAACCTCTCAAACGCAATGCATTAGTAATCACAGAAACAGAACTCAAACTCATCGCTAATGCTGCAACCATAGGAGATAGCAACCAGCCCGTGAATGGGTAAAGCAATCCCGCAGCCAAGGGCACACCTAGCGCGTTATAAACGAATGCAAAACCCAAATTCTGCTTCATGTTGATAATGGTTTGTTCAGATATAATACGCGCTTGGGCAATGCCTCGTAAGTCACCTTTAACTAGTGTCACTTGAGCACTATTCATCGCTACATCAGTGCCAGTACCCATCGCCACACCAACATCCGCTTTGGCTAGTGCAGGGGCATCGTTGATACCGTCCCCAGCCATTGCCACAATGCGTCCTTCGCGTTGCAACTTCTCTACCAGCGCTAATTTGTCTGCTGGCTTTACCTCACCGTAGACTTCATCAATGCCTAATTTGGCGGCCACTGATTTAGCAGTAAGCAGACCATCTCCTGTCGCCATAATTACCCGCATCCCCGAAGCCTTTAAGTGTGTTAATGCTTCAGTTGTGCTTTCCTTAATCGGGTCTGATACTGATAGCAAGCCAGCAAGTTGGCCATCAACTGCTAGATACATTACGCTTGCTCCTGTTGAACGCAATTCGTCAGCCTGTAATGTTAAGGACTCGATTCGAACATTTAGCTGATTCATCAGCGCAGTATTCCCTAGCGCCAATTGTTTACCATTCAAAGTACCTCGCACGCCAATACCTGTGCTGGACTCAAAATTATTAATCTTTTCAGTTATCAGGGCCTTTTCACGTGCTGCTTTTACAATCGCATCAGCCAATGGGTGTTCACTACCTTGGTCAAGACTTGCTGCTAAACGTAAAACTTCGTCTTCGGTATAATCTGATGACGCTAAAGCACGATTAAAGCGCGGTTTACCTTCGGTTAATGTGCCTGTCTTGTCTACAATTAAGGTATCCACTTTACGGAAATTTTCTATGGCAGCTGCGTCTCGGAATAGCACGCCTTGCGTTGCAGCTTTACCAGTGGCAACCATGATGGACATTGGAGTAGCTAAACCAAGCGCACAAGGGCAGGCAATAATGAGTACAGCGACTGCATTGATCAAGCCATAAACCCAACTGGGTTCAGTACCAAACATCCCCCAGACTACGAATGTCAGCAGTGCAATGGCAACGACAGTGACTACAAAGTAGCCAGCCACGTGGTCTGCCATCCGTTGCATAGGTGCTTTAGAGCGTTGTGCTTGTAAGACCATTTGTACGATACTCGCTAGCACCGTTTGTGATCCTACTTTTTCTGAGCGCATCACCATGGCACCATTGGTATTGAGGGTTGCGCCTATGAGTTTATCGCCAACGCCTTTAGTGACTGGCATTGGTTCGCCCGTGAGCATGGATTCATCGACTGCACTTCCACCTTCTGTTACCACGCCATCCACTGGCACTTTTTCACCTGGCCGAATGCGTAACAAGTCGCCTACATGCACATGCGTAAGCGCTACGTCTTCATCGATTCCATCTGAATTAATCCTACGAGCCGTTTTGGGCGATAAACCAAGTAATGATTTAATCGCAGCAGAAGTTTGTGATCGCGCTTTAAGCTCAAGAATTTGGCCAAGTAGCGTCAGTGAAATAATCACTGCTGCTGCTTCAAAGTAGACAGCTACACGCCCCATCGCCATAAAAGATGCAGGGAACACATTTGGTGCAACCGTAGCCACAACACTGTAAGTAAATGCCGCTGCAGTCCCCAAACCTATCAATGTCCACATGTTCGGGCTGCGATTCACAACGGATTGGAAACCACGCACAAAGAATGGCCAACCTGCCCATAATACTATGGGGAGAGACAACACAAGTTCAATCCAGCTTTGGGTGGCCATCTCAAACCATTGCAGACGGTGACCAACCATCGCTAGAATGGTAACGATGATAGTCAGTGGCAACGTCCAAATAAAACGCTGTTTGAAGTCTGCCAACTCAGGACTCTCTTCATCATTTAAGTTAGGCATTTCTGGTTCTAATGCCATGCCGCATTTAGGACAAGCGCCCGCATGGTCTTGCCTCACCTCCGGGTGCATCGGGCAGGTATAAATAGTGCCCATGGGCATAGCTTCTGAAGTACTTGGTTTTGTTTCTGAAGCGGTGATCTCTGACCTCGAATCATCAGCTAAATATTTAGCTGGATCAACTGCAAACTTAGTCTTGCAACCGGCACTGCAAAAATAAACTGGCTTATTCTTATACTTGAAAACATGAGGTGACTGTTCCGTCACCGTCATGCCGCAGACTGGATCTTTTAATACTGGCTTTGTAGCATCATTGGCATCCATGACATTGACTCCTAACGTTTGATCAATGATTACCCACAGCAACCTTTACCCGTAGATTGCTGGGGTGTGTTAGCGACATCTACGCCATAACCGGCTTCTCGTATTGCTGATTTCAATTGTTCAGATGAAGTAAGCTTCTCATCGAATTGTACGGTTGCGTTAGCGTCTGATAATGAAACGATGACATTATCTACTCCATTCACAGCTTTTAATGCTTTTGTAACATTACTACTACAGCCGCCACAGGTCATCCCTGTTACTTTTATTTGTTCAGTTTGCATGATGAAATTCCTTTTCATTAATACTCAAATAACTACTTGCTACCTTAGCTTCCACCTAATTACGTTGACTGTCTGTTTCATAACGTACCAAGGGTGATTTAATCCCCTTATACTTATTTCGTATTTTTAGTAAAAGGGGGCGTCAACTACATCCGAATCAATGCTTCATATCACCCATCGGCTTACGCACTGACATTTCCAAACCACCATCTGGAACGGTCATTCCTGATCTCTCCACTGGTGGCAAATCATTAACGACTTCGCGAGCTACAGTCCCTTTAGGGTGCTTATAAGTTCCAGGGTCTTTGTAGTCATTACGAGCAAGCCCCTCCCTTACTTTAACTGTAGTGAACATACCGCCCATTTCAATAGCGCCAAACTGCCCCTTACCACTCATCATAGGCAAAGTATTTTCAGGAAGTGGCATGTCCATCATCTCAGACATCTCTGTCATCTCAGACATGCCCGTTTCACCCATCGGCATATACTCAGGTACTAGATTGCTGATTTTTTTCATCAGGTCCCCTTGTTTAACACCAAGTAATGTAGGCACGTCATGCCCCATCGCATTCATAGTGTGATGACTCTTATGACAATGAAATGCCCAGTCGCCTGGTTCATTTGCTACAAATTCAATCGCGCGCATTTGTCCAACAGCAATGTCAGTCGTAACTTCTGGCCAGCGTGCAGAAGGAGGAACCCATCCACCATCTGTGCCAGTTACTTGAAATTCATGACCATGGATATGGATAGGATGATTAGTCATCGTAAGATTACCGATACGAATTCGAACACGTTCATCCTTACGAACAACAATAGGATCAATGCCAGGAAATGCACGGCTGTTCCATGTCCACAAATTGAAATCTAACATTGTGTTAACTTTGGGTGTGTAGCTACCAGGATCAATGTCATATGCATTCAGCAGAAAGATGAAATCACGATCTACAGCCATAAATTTTGGGTTCTTAGGGTGAGTGACCCAGCTACCCATCATCCCCATCGCCATTTGCAGCATTTCATCAGCATGGGGGTGGTACATAAAAGTACCCGCGCGTTTGGCTTCAAATTCATACATAAAAGTCTTACCAGATGGGATTGGTGGTTGATTCAATCCACTTACACCATCCATGCCATTAGGTAATCTCTGACCATGCCAGTGAACACTTGTAATTTCAGGTAATCGGTTTGTCACAAAAATTCTAACTTTATCCCCCTCAACGACTTCAATCGTCGGACCTGGACTTTGTCCGTTATATCCCCATAGATGCGCCTTCATACCCGGCGCAATTTCACGCACTACAGGCTCAGCCACTAAATGGAATTCTTTTATGCCTTTATTCATCCTCCATGGCAAACTCCAGCCATTAAGAGTTACTACTGGGTTATAGGGCCTTCCGGTGCTCGGTTGCATCGGTGCTTGTGTATTGGCTTGTTCTACTGAAACAATTTCTGGCAATGCGGCCATCGCTACTTTGCTTACAGTCGATGCAGCGATACCAGCACCTGCTAATTTGAAAAAATCACGTCTACTAAATTTAGAAAAATCCATCTTAATTTCCTTCCATCATATTTTCGTTACCAATGAGCGTCATTTGTAATGTGCTATCTGCCACCCAAAATTCACGTAAAGACTCGATATAGCTTTTCACGCTAGTTACTTGCGCGCGCGCATCACCGAACAGTTCAAATGGGCTGGTCAGCATTCCGTTGTAGCGAAGTTGGTTTTCTTGCAGAATTTTTTTGCGAAGCGGAACAATTTCATCACGTATATGCTTTGTTACATCGTAATTGGTACGATAGATGTTGTAGGCTTCACGAATTTCAGACTGTGCATTGATAGCTAATTGTGCGGCCCGATTCAATGATTGCATGTAAATGGATTCGGCTCGTGTAACCCGCGCAGTACCCCAGTCGAATATTGGTAACTCGAACGATAGGTCTACACCCTTTTTGTAAGGATCACCGCGACGTCCTTCTAAAACTCTTGCAGGACCTATTTCCAGGACATTAATGAATCGTGTCGTCTTAGTGAGGCCTAGTTGTTTAGCTAAAGCATCAGTTTCTAGTCTAATCGCCTGTAAATCGAGTCGCTGTTCAAAAGCCGCTTTCTCAAATGGTTGCAACTCAGTGAGTGACTTTGGTAAATCTGGTAGTCGTTCCTCCAAGTTAAACTGATCAACTGATACACCAAGCAAGCGTGATAGCGCTTCATATGCCGATACTTGCTTATTTTTAGCATTTGCATAGTCCAGTGCTGCATCTGCATAAAAGCTCTGTTCACGTGCTTGCTGTAGCTTATTAAAGTTACCTGCCTTAACCATCCTTCTTGCTAATTCAGCACTGGCATCTGCAGATTCCTTTACTTGCTCGCTATAGCGTACTTGTTCTGTTGCTGCGACCGCATTGAAATAGGCTAAACGGGTGTGATTTGCGATTTTAATTACTTCAAAAGCGGTTTTTTTCTGAGTTTGTACAAATCTCTGACGTTCAATTTCTTGCATTTTTGGCATGGTTAAAAGCGAGAAAATATTAAAAGTCAGTGCTTGTTCGATCTTGTAATCGCCGTTATAACGTGTATAAAGCATAGAAAATTTAGGATTAGGTAAACGACCAGCCTGAACTAAATCGGCTTCAGATATACCGAGGTTGTAAAAGTCTGCCTGCAACCCCTTATTGTTTAGTAGCGCTACTTGTACAGCTTGATCTGCGTTTAAACGTTTTGATAATAATTCGTTTACGCGATCAGCCACTTTAGATTGTTCATCAGCCGTTTTGGGCCAGACAACTTCTTGCTTGATATGCTGCTCTGTCGTTTTCTGCACACTACCAAAGCCGCCGTCTTTTGAGAAAGTAGCGCAACCGCCAAGAACAAAAGCACTGCAAATCAAAACAGCTAATGTTTGATGTTTAAAGTCGTAAGTTATATTAGTGTTCATGTGTTTCTCCTTCTATTTCACCATGAAGATGACCTGAAGCACCTTCAGGTTGAGTAGTATTTTTTTTATGTGGGTGACCGGTTGTTACAGAGCCCCCATGTAGGTGGTGACCATGACCAGGGCTTTCGCTAGCTGGCAGTGATAATACGCCAACCCCATGACGGTAGACGACTTCCCCTCCTAGCCATCCAGTCACTGCGATGGACTGGGATAGTAAGAAAAGTGCAAACAGCATAGGCACCGATATCAATTCATTGACGCGATACTTCCATGCATCCCAGCTAGCCAAGACGATTAAACCTACAGCTGTTGGCAACGCCCATGAACGGTGCAACAACATCGCCGCATGTCCAGCATCATCATGATTGACCGAGTTAAAAGCTAGCCAGCCAAATAATACGGCTAAGGCGGCACCGATTGCAGCAAGCCATAAAGTAAAGTGACCAGCAGCGGCAAGTTGTGCCGATATAGGATGGCTGGGTCTCATATAAGCTGCGACACTTAATAGGAATGCAATGATGGTTAAAGAAATTGGAAAATGCACTGCTATTGGATGAAAGTTAGGGATTACCTGCCATGGTGAAGCTGGCGCAATAGATGTAGTTTTTGATTGTATTTCCATACCCGCATGATCGTCATGTTCAGATGCATATTCATGTGGTTTAGATTCGCCTTGTACAGCTTTTTGATGATTGGGTTGAGTTTGATCTGGCTTTGAATCACTCATTTTTGAATGATTCATTGCTGCCACATCAGAATCACCATGCTCATGTGCCATTTTTTCATGATTCATATCAGGCATCCTTTTATGATCCATAGGCATTGGATTATTTGCTTTAGGCTTCATGTCTGCCATCTTTGAATGATCCATCTCAGCCATAGGCGCCATGGGCTTGCCATGTTTCATTTGGGTATGATCCATGCCTTGCATATTGCTATGATCCATACCCGCCATATCAGGCATGTCCTTGCCGTCGGGTGACATATTAGCCATTTGTTCCGGACTCATTTTGTGCTGCATACCGGCCATGGAGTGTCCGGCATGGCCGCCGCCGTTTGATGGCACGTTTATAGATTTCCAATCTGACAGGTTGTCGTCAGATAAAGGTTTGTAACCATCAAAGGTTGATTGGTAGGGATTGGCCTCTTGAGGGGGATCTGCAGCCAGGACTGGCGCAGACGTTCCTATAGCAAAAGAAAATATAAACAACGATAAGTTGAATAGTTTCATCGAATTCTCATTTCAAAAATAATTATGGTGGATCAGCAACAGGCAAATAGCATAGTGCTGAAAATGAATCCATCAATTACTTAAGAAATCGGAGGTCGCTGAGGTTGTGCGCTGATGTAGGAGTGATAGCTGAGCTCAAACAAGCTGTTTTCAATTGCCTGAAGCTGGGATTGCATGTTGTCTATTTGACTTGGCGGTAGAACGGTAAAGCAGGCCATGCAGTGACCGCACTTATTGCATTGGTCATTTGTTGACTGTTTTTGATAATCTTGATCATGGTTTTCACTGTGATCCATGTCATGACTGCCATGATGATGGCTTTCAGCACTGACTGTGTGATCGGCACATAGTTGGTCAGCCACCATCATTCCACTTGCATAAACAGTATCTGTAAAAAATACCATCAATAGAATGTGGATAAAAATACGTAAAGATTTTAATTTAATAAACTCCATAATTGTCAGTTTACGCTATTTCGATTAAGTTTAAAAAATTACTATTTGAATGTTCACTTTAGGCTAAATAAAGTCTATCAACTGTTTAAGCTGTCAGCTTTGCGGATCCACCAGCAACTGTGCCAATGAATCCGCACTAAAACGATGTAATGCTAGTTTGCTGGATACCCAATAACACTTAATGTATTTATAACATCATCAATTGAAGCATCTGTCTCGATCAAAATTTCCCTTTTTGAAACATCAAAACTAACTGCTGCCTCATCATCCAATTCCAGCAATGCGTTTTTGATTTTATTTGCACAGCTTCCACAATTCATTTTGGGTATGTTCAGTTGATACATGATTTAACTCCTTAAAAATTAACAGGGAGTCTCATGCTAATGATTACAAGCGTTGGAAGGTCAATAGGAATAGATAAAAATAAATTCGCTTGACCTTCCCATCATTGTAATCTTTAAAGTGGCGGCTCTATCTTGATAAAGGAGATGACCATGTCACCTGAAATAAACAATATAAACACGATTGATCTTGCAATTGAAGGTATTAGCTGCGCTTCATGTGTTGCTACCATTGAAAAAGCGATTAGTAAATTGCCCGCTGTGAAATCGGTCAATGTGAATCTTTCTACTGAACGTGCGCATGTGGTTCTAAAAGAATTTACGTCAGCTCAAATCTTAATCGATGCAGTCATTAAAGCTGGATATGTTGCGAAACTTACGTCTGCAAAAGATGACCTAGTATTAAGTAATGACAACAATAAAGATTTTATAAAAATTGCTGTTTCATTAATCTTAACCATTCCGCTATTGATTCCCATGATTTTTAGTCTGTTAGGTATTTCATGGAATCTTTCAGGTTTTATTCAGCTAATGCTTGCAACTCCAGTACAGTTTTATATTGGTGCTGCTTTTTATCAATCAGCATGGAAGGCGATTCAAAATAAAACTGGCAATATGGATTTACTCGTAGCAGTTGGAACATCAGCTGCCTACTTTTTATCTATATATATGTTAGTTCGAGGACACCAGCATTTATATTTTGAAGCTTCAAGTGTGATTATCACCCTAGTGCTTTTAGGAAAGTATCTTGAAAAAAGAGCAAAAAGACAAACTACTGAAGCGATACGTGCTTTGCAACAATTAAGACCTGAAACTGCAATGGTAAGGAAAAACAATCAAGATACTGAGTTGCTTGTTTCTGAAATTAAATTAAAAGATTTGATTGTTGTTCGACCTGGTGAGCGTATTCCAGTTGATGGCGAAGTAGTTGACGGTATTAGTCATACAGATGAATCATTGATGACTGGTGAGAGTAAGCTAGTAAGCAAAGCTGCTGGAAGTAAGGTCATCGCCGGCTCTGTTAATCAAGATGGATTGCTACTTGTGAATACAACAGCAATAGGGTCTGAAACAACATTATCTAGAATCATTAGATTAGTAGAAGATGCTCAGAGCGCAAAGCCGGAAATACAAAAAACAGTAGATAAGGCCAGTGCTGTTTTTGTGCCCATTGTACTAGTAATAGCGACACTTACCTTGTTGTATTGGGGGGTAATACACGGCAATTGGGAGCATGCAATATTAAATGCAGTTGCTGTGTTGGTGATTGCCTGTCCATGTGCATTAGGCTTAGCAACCCCATCAGCAATTATGGCAGGCACTGGTGTAGCAGCAAAGTATGGCATATTAATTAAAGATGCGAATGCACTGGAAATTGCCCATAAAACAACTGATGTGGTTTTTGATAAAACAGGCACATTAACAGAAGGTAAACCAGCACTCATAGAATATTTGGCAGTGGATGGTAATCATGCCAAATTACTTTCATATGCTGCAAGTCTTGAAAAAAATAGCCTACATCCTTTGGCAAAAAGTGTTGTTTATTACTCACAGCTTAATGATTATCAGTTGTGTGAAACTTCAAATGTACAAGACTTTCCGGGTAAGGGTCTAAAAGGGACTATTGATAATTTAAGCATATACATTGGTAATCACAGATGGATGGATGAGCTAGGTGTTTTGATTGAGCCGATGATGTCCCATGCGATTGAAATGCAGGGAAATGGAAAAACTGTCTCATGGGTGGCAATTGCTAAGGAAGCTAATCATCCGAAACTACTGGGTATGCTCGTTTTTGGAGATAAGATCAAATCTACTTCCTATAGTGCAATATCAGCTTTGCGTGAAAAGGATATCAAGACACATTTGCTGACTGGCGACAATGTTATCAGTGCCAATCAGGTGACAAGTGAGTTGGGCATAGACTATGTCTTTGCAGAACAAACCCCTGAATCCAAAGCAGCTACAATTACGAAAATCAAAAAGGGCAATAGAATAGTTGCCATGGTGGGCGATGGCGTCAATGATGCGCCCGCATTAGCTACTGCGGATGTTAGTTTTGCCATGTCTTCAGGAACTGATGTTGCAATGCACACTGCTGATATTACATTGATGCGCTCAGATCCTGGTTTGGTTGCTGCTTCGATTGATGTATCACGAAAGACATTTAATAAGATCAAGCAAAACTTGTTTTGGGCATTTATTTATAATTTACTTGGTATACCTCTAGCTGCAAGTGGAATGCTGAATCCTGTTATTGCAGGTGCAGCGATGGCGCTTAGTTCAGTGAGTGTCGTAAGCAATGCTCTATTGTTAAAACGTTGGAAACCAAAATCATAGGCAGGGGAGTACGAATTCATATGAATACTACTTTTAATATTGGGCAAGCATCTAAAGCCTCTGGCATATCCACAAAAATGATACGTCATTATGAGAGTGTGGGTTTGTTGCCTCCTGCTTCAAGAACTTACTCTGGTTATCGCATATACAGTGATAAGGATGTACACATATTGCGTTTCATTCGACAAGCTAGAGACTTGGGGTTTTCTGTAAAACAAATTGGCGACTTACTGAGTATGTGGCTTGACCCAGGCAGGCCTAGCAGCAAAGTTAAGAGCATGGCACAGGTACATATTCAATCACTGGATCAGAAAATAAATGACTTGATGGAAATGAAAACAGAACTGCAAAAGCTCGTTGATTGTTGTCATGGAGACAGTCGTCCAGAATGTCCGATTTTAGATGGTATTGCATACGACAATACTTAAAAGATACTTAATTAAAGTATTATCAATGTCCGCTATGCGGATTAAGTTGCCATGTGGTAAATTAGATGGCGCATTAGCGGTACAAAGCTGCCTGTCATTTATCAAATTAATTTCAGATGTTATTGAAATTAAATTACAATCAATTCAATAATACTGCGACTTTATAATAATATTTCAATATAGAGTTCAAAAAACAATAAAGCCAATAAAAATCAGGGATATCCAGCCATGCGTCTTATAATTGCAATTATTAATATTGAGACTCATGCGTCTCTATAATTACTGTTAGCCGTATGAGCGACCAGACACTCTATTTCGCGTATGGCTCGAATATGGCAATTGAGCGCCTAAGGACAAGAGTCCCCTCTGCCGAACTGGTTGCCGTCACGGCACTGATTGGGTATGCACTGAAATTTCACAAACCCAGCAAGAAGGACGGGTCGGGAAAATGCGATGCCGCCTACACTGGCAACGCCAAAGACAAAGTCATTGGCGCTCTCTACTCCATTCAAACCAATCAGTTATCCGAACTAGATAAAGCTGAAGGTCGCGGATATGGCTATGAGCGGCAAACAGTTTCTGTTGTCTCGGTGTCTGGTGAGTCATTCAACGCTGAGACCTACATCGCCACCAAGTCTGATACAAGCCTCCGCCCGTTGGACTGGTACAAAGAGCACGTATTGCGTGGGGCGCGAGCTATCGGGCTCCCGTCTTACTATATTGCATCGCTGGAGGTCGTTGTCTCCGACATTGACTCAAATGAAGAAAGACGAGCAAGTGAGCTGGCGATATACGGCTAACCCTTCGTTGCAGGAAACCTTGCGCATAAAGCCGCGCAAGGCTTCTGAACTTGAACATTAGATGTCAGCAATTATGCTCAGTTGGCTTAGATCCGAAGCAGAAGTTCTTAAGCGTATCGCATCCAATCGACACACGCTCGCCAATACAATTCATTTTGCTCTTGATTCTGCATTTCCTTATCCAGAAAACGCCTACGCTCAGGATGTGTTTATAGGAATTAACATTCCACGAGATAAGTTGCAGCTTGCACCAGATCAACGACCAGGAGATATAGACTACTTGATTGTCCCTTTCTCGGAAAACGAGATCCTATTTGAACGAACGATTGCTATTGAAGCAAAAGTCGTACGACCATCGGTTAGCAAACCGGGTCGCAACACAAACACAATGGGCCGAACGCAGGCCACTGGGTTACTCCGTGACGGGTTCCCATTTGTGGGTTTAGTACACATTTCTGTGCCCGAGCCTTTGCCCTCACAAATGCATCGGAAGATTCCGGTTCTCTCTAACAGCCTTGGGCCGAATGGTGAGTTACTGGAAACAGGCGAATACCATTTGGTCGATCCTTTCCCTCTACTTAGTGCTAAACGGCAAGAAGGCAGAGTGCTTGCTCTGGACTTACCAAAAGAGATTGGGTACCGAGTCATCGCAATGACACTCTCTGATGACGGCGAGGGGTTCTGTGGAAACACTGTCGGCCAAGAGCGCAGAGGTGCGCGCAATCCTATAATATCAAACACATTAATTAAATCTGTTCAGGAGCTGCTCACTGCTGAGCCACATTTATTCGAAGCAGTTCGTTGGTATGGCTAAGCTGGAACTTAACCCGCCCATTAATCCAATCGCCCAGAGCTGCGCTTTTGGTAACCTCCATTACTCTACGGCGACGGGTTCTTTCTAACGTTGACAGTCCACTTTGGGAATTAACACGTCTTCGGCATATTAGCGGGACAAAGCTGCCGTTTAGTTTAGGTTTCTAGAGGTCAACAATCGGCCCAAAGCTGACTCCCATTAATTTAAGCGATGGCATGTAACACTATATGCAAGCTTCTGCGAAGCTTTCTGCCTTTAATTGGCAATTAACCAATTCGTCATATGCGTTCTCAAGATCGAAGGCTCTTAAAGTGTTTCTTTCACTAGTGCTAAACAAGTATGGCGTCATGTTGTCGTCACCATGCAATGCCGGTGGGAGAGCAAGCTGTTCTAACGAATACTCAAGGTCAGTAGGAAAGACCTTTTTAAAATTCTCATAACCACATTCAGCAAGAGATCTAATTGACTGTAATTTTGACGTTGACAATCCCTTCCAAAGATCTTCAGCTTCTTGATAGGCTCCGCGCTTGAGTTTCTCAATACTTAGACCAATAGACTTCAATGAAATTTCTAAGGAGGAAATGAAATGCGTGTGTGATTTAAGTGCACTTTTTGGAAGTAAGACTGCAACCAGAAAATAAAGAGCACCTCTGTTTTGTTTTTCTAGCGCAGATTTAATCCTTGCAACCTCAAAGCTGTCTTTGTGCAATTTCATTTGCTCAGCGTATGCTGTAATGTTTTTGGTTGCGGTTTTGAATGCGATTTCGGGCGCATTGAGAACGATCCGACATAGTATGCCAACAGCACGAGCGACAATGCCAATATCTTTTTCATCCTGCAAATTTGCAAGAAGATGAAAGCATGCGGAATATTCTGTGATTTCTGGATTGTAGATGTAGCTCAGGAGCTCCTCTTTTAAAAGCCGTGTTTCCACAGTTTTTTCGGGCTCTTGTAAGTGTGCGATCAATTGCAAGTGAACCTCAATCTCCTTGGCCATGGCAGAGGCCTCCAGAAGCGATACTACGGAAAGGGGTGAGCGGACGATCAGATTTTCATCCGCGGTTAAAAAATTCACAAAGATGATTGGGCGATCAGTAACTCTCCCGTCGCTTGAGAATATTACTCCGCATGTAATATTGCTGCGCCACGGGCGTTGAGTAGGGAGTTTCAGATTGATTGTGGTGTAGTAATCAGGAAGTCGTATAGAACGCATGTAATCATATGTGTGCTTTAAAAAATAAAATTGAGTTTCGTTGCCAATATCGACGTTATGGCACGAATCGATGTAGCTCAGATGACGCATTCCCCATAGGGAGGAGGTAGCATCTACGAAATGTGTATATTCGTGAGCTGCAAGTATCAACACTTTTTTTCTGCGCTCATATTCAACGTAGTTGAAGATAGTGTCCCTTTGGATTTGGAGGTCGTCAACACTCAATCCTACAGTATCCTCAGGACTTAAAGCGTCAAGGCTAATCGTCAGTGTCCAAAAATCGATAGCACCTAATTGGTCTACTTTTGACAGGATAGACCATCGTGAGCGAGTGTCCATTAATTGATTGAGTGGCATATTTGGAAAGGTGCGTATTGGTTCTTTAGTTAGTCTAAGCCTAGCTGGCTATAATATTTAAACGAGTATATCGTTTTGCTTTGTGTGTTCATAGTAGTCAGACGCTTATCCATGATAATCTTGATTTTTAAAGGATGGTTTTTGCATCCTTTCTACGATTGGTCAGCGAGTTCACAACCGCTGCTTAGGGCCGATTACTGCTGGTGAACATTCAAGCCTTACTGCCTGCTTGGCGGATTAGCTGACACTAGCTTATTTATTCTTGTTTTGTTTCCGGAAATCCCATGGCGGGATGGGATTACTATCTGCCCATAAACCCAAGCGACCTTGCTTGGCATAATCCTGCGCGTCTGCGTAGCTAATGCGATCCTGGCGTGACAGTTCATTTTGATATCTTTTATAAAACCACGCCATCCCGCGCTTGATCTGCTCCAAGTTAATATCCATGCCGTTAACGATCACCTTACCTACTCTGCGCCCGTACCGGTCATGCTTATTCCATTCAACGGTAACCTGCTGCCCATAATCCAAATCTGACAACGACTTCTTGGAGGCAGCCCCGAATGCTTGATTTTTCTCAGGCGCATCAATACCAGCAAGCCTGATTTTGTGTTGAGTGTTTGTGTTATCCAGAATAGTAATGGTGTCCCCATCGGTTACAGAGACAACCCGGCCAGTGATCAGGTCTGCATGAGATATGACTGAGAAAGCCAGCATTAGTCCTGCCATCAAAATTTTATTCATGTACGCCTTCATGTGTCGCTGATGTCGTTAATTTAGCCTTCAATAGTAACCCTAAACTATGTATTTTTAGGATGACCCTGTATCGAAATAGGTCTATCAAAAAAATATTTCCTGTTTACCCTTCAGAAATTCTCCGGCTTACCGTTAAAGATTATATACAGGGTAATCATGCCTTGGAGGCTTTAAATAGCTTCCCCAACAATGGTCTGGATATCCTGAATACCTATTATCTGCATGGAATTTTGGAGCATAAAAACATGCAGATAATAGGGGGGGCGGTTTCTGAAACAACAAAAAATCTGATCACGAAGGTGATCTGATTTGGGGTTTCGGAAACCGGTGGAATGAAGCGTCATGAAGATGAGAGCAAGTTATTGCGAACATCGAAGTGGCAGATGAAATGCAACGAACCCCAGCCGAGCATCAATCAGATGCGCTGGAGTTTCAACGAAACGGAAGAGGTCAACCATGGAAAAACATGATATCGAAAAGTTACTTGAGGAAGCAATAGCATTATTAAAATCGGCAAACCAGAATTTAAAAGCTTACCGTGTATTAAAACCCGGTGGCGCGCGACAAACTGAAATAACAACGGCAATAAGAACGGCTTTAGATTATAGAGAGGTCGCAGAAGGGATATTTGGTCAGTGTAAGTCAACAGGTATTGTTAATCTTCCTGGAAATGCACAAACCATCATTTCAAAGGTTAGGAAAGCGCGGAAATTATCCACGCTGCGTAAACGGGCAACTTCGGTCCGTCTATATTCATTAACATGGATTAAAAGAAAGCTGGATATGGTTGAGGCTGCAAAATATCACGGTTCATGGCAAGGCATAGAAAGGATAGTCAGTTCACCAACTTTTATATCACTAGTTGAGTTGTCAAAGATGATGCCTGCCGATTACCGTAATGGCTGGGTTCCCCAATCCAAGCGTAAAAGCAAGAAAGCTTCTCTCTGTAATTTACCAAAAAACTGGCGAGAGTTGATGGCGAAGGCTTCAGTTCATGGTCAGTTTCATATACCAATGCTTTCGGCCATGCTCACGGGTGCCCGCCCTGAAGAGATTCAACGGGGCATCACATTCATTCGCATGGGTGATCAGTTAAGAGTCCGTATTCGTGGTGCCAAGGTAAAGGCGGAAGCAGGTCAACCATGGCGCTTCTTTAACGTGGCAGACCACCCCATTAAGGATATGCTTTTGGCTTACATGGATACTCAACCTAACAAAAATAAATTGGTAGTCAGGGTCGGCAATAAAAACTCACTGACCACCTACATGCGTTCAATCGGCAAGAAGTTATGGCCTGACCGAAAAGAGGCAATAACTGCTTACTCGGCCCGCCATGCCATGGCCAGTGATTGCAAGCTTGCAATCAAGAATGGTGCTGATGAAGATCTGGCGAGCATGGTCTTAGGTCATTGTGTTGATAAAACCCAAAGTTATTATGGCAACCTGTCGCAGTCAGGAGGAGACAGTATGGCGCCAACTAATTTAGTTGTATGCCGCCCCGTTCGGAATAAGCAGAAGCTCAAAAACAGCCTTCGCAAATTACCGGGACAGATTAATAAGGCAAAGGTTAAAAATGTAAGGTAGGGGATTCCAGTTAATTTCCTTGCCATTCCTGCTGACCTATCAGGATATTGATATAAAAATGGATTAAAAACGTTTGATTGATAAGAGCTGTTTTGTTGTTGTTTGTATTTTTCTTCTTGTTTTATGAGCTAAAGGCATCTGGTTTTTTAAAGCTGTTTTGTTTTTTTGTTGTGTTTTTTCACCTACATTCAAATGGCATTCATGGATATAAGAGGACTACCCACTGTTTGGTAGACACCTAGCCTTGTTAAAAAGGATAGAGTTATCTCAACATAGGGTTGCGATTAACTATGCGAAAAGCGGTAATTGCAGCACCCATGTTATTTTTTTGAGTGCCTGTTTCGTCAAGAAAATCAGAAAGTTACAGAGGTTGCTTAAAATTTATACAATAATTCTCAGCTTTTAAAAATACATAAGTTATTGATTTAAAACGTATTTTTCTTGACAAAGCCTCGCCTCGACGTTATAATGTGCGTATTGAGTTTAGTTGATTCTTTCTATATCAGCTGAGCTTTCTACAACAGATCGAGGAATGTCATGAAATTGCAGAACACCCAAAAATTGATAGAGGCATTTCCGAATCTGTATCGCACGATTGCCAAAAAACCTATCGAAGACTCCTCCCGTTTTAATTTTCAGATTGATGATGGATGGTTTGATCTACTTGTTGAGTTATCCCGAGAACTTGAATCAATTGCTCAACGCCAAAGTTTGTCTGGAGATGATTGGCCAGATGTGAAATTTGTCGAAGCCCAATACGCATCTATGAGATTCAATCTTCATCACCATAATGATGAGATGCATAAAATGGCATACAAGTTTGAGGTTAAGTCGACAAAGACATGTGAAAAATGCGGTAAGCCTGGAAAAGTTCGCGATTCCATTTGGCTAGAAACGCTTTGCGATGCTTGCAACGGCCAGCATTAGGCATCTAAGCTTGCCGAAAATCTAAACGAGGTGAACCTGAGTCTATGGGTTCACCCTGATTAACTAACTTCCATCAAATTTAATGCAAATTCAACCTATGCTGTAAGCATTGGTGAGGGGGCTTTTATGTCTATAGATTTGAAAGTTGTGATTACCGACAAAGTAAAACTCGAAAAACGTGTCCAAGAACTGAAGCGCCGAGATGAGGGAGTCAAGGCGCGGATGGCTCCCATCCTCAAGCAATTATGGAACCCAGAACGAAGACTTGCTATGGGTGCAGATAATTCTGTTTTTGATGATCTGCAAACACGCTTTCCGAATTTTAGTCAGGTGATCCAGTACTGGCGGCTACAGGCATCTATTTCAAAGCGTCTTGGTACATCATTTCAGTCCTCACCGGTATTACTTGGTGGCGATCCAGGCTTAGGTAAAACGTATTTCTCACATGAAGCAGCGAAAGCAATGGACCTTCATTATGCTGAAGTAAATATGTCGACTGTGACTGCCAGTTTTGTTTTGTCAGGTGGATCATTACAGTGGTCAGAGGGCAGTATAGGAATGATTTGCAGGACAGTCGCTGAATCACAAATTGCTAATCCAATGATATTGCTTGATGAAATTGACAAAGCTTCAGGGGGTTATAAATACGATGTTTTAGGACCATTTTACCCGCTGATGGAAAAGCATTCTGCGATGAGATTTAAGGATGAAGCGCTAGATTTGGAACTTGATGCAAGCAACATTAATTGGATCATGACTGCTAATAATATCGCGAATATTCCGGCTCCCATTTTATCGCGAGCCAAGCTCTTTCATATTGAACAGCCCACAAGAGAGCAAATGCCCTTGGTGATCAGAAATATTTATGCAGGAATCAGAAACACTGAGGCGTATGGAAGTTTACTTGATGAAAACCTGCCGGATGAAACTGTTGCAATATTTGATGGATTGTCACCGAGAGCGGTAAAGAGAAAACTGACTGAAGCCTGCAGCAAGGCGTTCCTGGGAAATCGCTCTACTGTAATGCCTGATGATGTCCAGGTTGAACAATTCCAAAGGAAAACAGACTTAAGAATGGGCTTTATTTAGCTAAAGGAGTTTAATGTGGCTGACAATAAAAATACAACAGAAGTAATTGAATCTGTTGAGTTTGAAGATGACCCTGCAATTCCACCGGGCTGGCAAAAGCTAGTTAAAGACCTTAAGCATAAAGCCAAGCAACCGGATGGCAAAAATCATATTATTTATGTAGAGGAATCCTTTGGAAGCCTTGAGTGTAGCTGCCAGTTAAGTGCCTTCAGCGACCAGTCTTTCATGATTGATCTGCACAATATGCGCCGTAAATCACAGCATACCTGCTTTGGGTGTGGCAGTAACCGGGGAACCAGAGTCGTCCTGAATAAGCGGGTTGAGATTTACTGTGATGACTGCTTGGATAAAGTAATCACTTCTGACACAGCTAGCAATAAAACCAACACGTGGCTTGATAATTTCTAAGAAGGGCACTAATGAAAATTCACGTTTTAAGTGATCTGCACATTGAATTTTCGGCATACAACATCCAAGTGTTGAACGCTGATGTGATTGTGCTCGCCGGGGACATCGGCGTTGGCATTAAGGGCATTGAGTACGCGATGCAGCTGCTTGAGATCACAAAATCCAAGATCCTGTATGTCATGGGTAACCATGAGGCTTATCACCATAACATCGACACGATCCGCCGTACCCTGCGCCAATTATGCTCGCCGGAGAAGGCATTCGAAGTTGAGCAGCGCCTGTTCTTTTTGGATTGCGATGAGATTGTCATTGATGACGTGAGATTTTTAGGCACGACTATGTGGACGGATTTCCGCTTGTTCGGAGAAGCCAAACGTTTTGAGTGTTTGGCCGAGGCTAGATGGCTGAATGATTTCCGGATCATCCGCTGCGGTAATGGCGACGTGTTCAGGCCCCGCGATTCCGTGGAGCTGCATGAACAGTCGCTGGAATGGCTGACGCGTAAACTGGATAAGCCGTTCAATGGGAAAACCGTGGTGATCACGCATCACCTGCCAAGCTTTGAAAGCGTCGTCGAGCGTTATAAGGATGACCTGCTTTCGGCATGTTTTGCCAGCAATCTGGATCACCTATTTGGCAAGATGGATTTATGGATCCATGGTCACACGCACGATTCATTGGATTACGTGAAGAACGGTACCAAGGTTATCTGCAATCCTCGCGGTTACAGTCAGTATGAAGGTGATGTAGAGAACTATTCGTTCGACCCGAAGTTGGTTATTGAGATTTAAGATGACCGCGGAATTTAACGCCGAGCAATTTACACGCGAGTTGTGCCAAAACCTGAATCTGGAAGTATGCGGCAGCTTTAGGGCTGGCAGTTTTGACTTCCCGGAAGGCTGGAAATCCGTGGTTGCGCGCATGTTGACAGCAATGCGCGATCGCAAGGTTCAAATCTTCGCAATCAGGAATGATCACGGGTTGCTGGACGTGCGCGCTGTGGCAGAACCGGAATCAGAGCTTAGGGTTTACCGGGCAATTCTGGTATATCAACAATGGGCAAGCATCGCGTGCGACAACTGCGGCGCAAGAGGCAGGAAAATGATACTGGGCGGGAAGGTGCGCGTTCTGTGCCCGGGCTGCATGGATAAAAACAAGGAAGAATAATATGGCAGATAACAAATATGACGAAGTGATCGTAATCGATTTAGAGTCGACGTGTTGGGAAACCAGGCAGGAACAGTACATGAACTACTCCGAAATCATCGAGATCGGCGTCTGCCGCCTGAACGTCCTTACCAGCGACATCACAGATCCGCGCAGCATCATTGTAAAGCCCATGTTTAGCGAGGTTAGCGCATTCTGTACCGAGCTGACCGGACACACGCAGGAAGGCGTAGACCAGGGCATTAGCCTCATGCGCGCGATTGAGATCCTGAAAACCGATTACGGCTTCAAGAACAAAATGTGGGCGTCGTATGGAAATTATGACCGCATTAAGCTGATTGACGAGTGCGAGCGCAAGAACATCGAGCGCCCGCTGCCGCCTACGCACCTGAACATCTCGGCCCTAGCGACCTTGAAGCTGCGCGCCAATAAACGTGTCGGCCTGGGTAACGCCTGCGCCAGGTTCGGCTTCAAATTTGAAGGACGGCAGCATAGCGGCATGGATGACGCGGTGATGGCCGCCAAGGTTTTGTGGGAGTGTATCAAATGATAGATGAAGCCTTCAAAACTAAAATTGAAGCCCTGATCCCACGGGGCCTTGATGACATCATCAGGAAGAACCGCGAGCATTGCCAGATTCGCCAAGCTACCGAGGATGACCTCAAGCCCCTCCTGGGCGAGGTTGCAGCGGCTTACCCAAAACTGGTGATCACGAACTGGCACCTCGTTACCGTTGCGATCTCGACCGGAGAGCAAAAGACGGTACTGTTGGGTGATATTTGCGATGGCACAGGTAACACCTGGATCACCAGTAAGGTTGTGAAGTTGGACCTGGAAAATGGCTACCTGCTAACCCATTCAGGCTCGCTTTATCTTATGGTGGAAAAAGGCGAGGGAGAACCATCTTTTGAGCAGCTTGCGCTGTTGTGCAGTTACTTTAACCGCGGCGGTTACGGTGCATTTTTCGGTGTGCCGGAGTTTTTCTAGCCTTTTCTGCTGCAACTTATTTTGCATCCGCCATATTCCTCATGCAACTTATTTTTCGATTAATAAGGAAAAATGAGAATTTTTGGTAATTTATAAGGGATTTTGAAGTTTTTTGGTATTTTATATAGGATTTTCACATGGTAACCAAAGTGATATTTGTTGGCAGAGCAACCGCCGAAACCACGCCAGGCTGGGGAGACTGGGCTGTTGTAAGCATTACTGAACCAGGAATCCCGGGTGAAGCCAAGCTTATGCCGGGCTGGCATAGTATATGTCGTGTGCACTTTCACGACGTAGACCCAAATATCCCGTGCGGTGAGCCTCATGTATTGATGAATGAGGCAGACGGTTTAAAAATTACGCAGTTTGTCCGAGAAGTGGCCCCTGGTGTGGACGGGATTTTAGTGCATTGCAAAGCGGGCGTATCAAGGTCGGCAGCAGTCGCAAAGTGGATTGCGCGTCAATTTGACGTGCCGTTTAACCACACATATGACCACTATAACAAATATGTCTTTGATATGCTGGTAAAGGCCGATAAACAAAGGCATAAGCCCTTGTTTACCTTGGCCGGAAAAGATGATATCACCATACTTGATACGCATATCCAGAAAGAGCCTGACCGCGTGATAAATGACTGGTGCTTGGTTAGCCTGGAAGCATCCGGCAAGATTCACCTGGTTGGCACATTAGGCTCTGATGATCCAGATTCAGTCGGCAGCTCGTGTTATTCCTGGGTGAGCCCGCCAGTTCTGAAAGTTGACCTGGACTGCTACGCCGTATTAGTGGAAGGTAAGATTTGCATTGGATTGGGCGAACGAAAAGCCGGCTACCCAGTTCCTATCCATTTGTCTGCCATTGAGCGCTACAGCAGGGACTACGCGCAGGCCTTGGGTGAGTTTTTAGGACCGAAAGAATGACTAATCTGCTGCAGGAAACCATAAAGGCCATCTACACCTCGGGCCATACCTTGCCGGAGGTCGCATTCATCGGCTCGCCTGAAACCGGACACCGGTGCACATGGCGTGAATTCGAGAAGATTGCCGATGTTGACTATGACGAAGACTTTGGCTTGCAAAATGTAGCCTGCGACCTCGTGATCGCGTTTACCGATGGTGCAAGGCTGGTGCGTTTTGACTACGACGGACAGGAGAGCTGGAAGCTTATCAAACCGTTCCGTATGCCGGATCAGGTGCACCCAATAAAAACCCTGGCACGCAGTGACCTGGATCGCAGTAGCTACGCCAAAACCTTGAGAGAGCTGAACCAATGAACATCATTGTGATTGCAAATTTGGACGCGCTGGCAACCCTGGCACGCGAAGACAAGTTAGGATTGCTTGAGCAGTATGGCACCATCATGGCGAGCGATTACGTGATTGCAGAATTGCGTGAGCATCCTGAACTTAGTCAGGTTTTGAATCGGGCAATCGAGATCAAGACCGGTGTGCCGGCCATTTCTTCTGACCTCAAGTCGTTAGGGGTTAACCCGGAAATGGAATCCATGCGACGCGTGGTTGATTTTCTGGAAGAAACGCCCAGAGTGCGCGAGTTGCTGGTGTCAGATCGTTACCGCTATTTTCATGCTGACCCGGACAGTTGGACCGGAACAGTGACCGTGAGCGATTTAATCAAACAAAAAGAACGAGAAGAGTGATGACACCCCTGCAATCTCTTAACGCAGTGCTCCTGAAGTCCGGTGAAGGCAATGGCATCAGGCTCACTACGCCTGCCGAAATCAAAATCTGGAGCGCCGAAATCGGCGATGCCAGCGCAAGGCTCACTGCCATCCTGGATGACTGGAGCCTAGTCACGATTACCGACCTTGGCATTGAGCGCATCCATCTCGTGGGCGATGTCGTAGGTACTACGAAAATAAGAACCACAAGCCCAATCTTGCACATCGATCTTCAGGCTGGTTACGTGCTGACATTGAGCGATTCTATCTACCAACTAGGCACCCCGCGCGAAGGAGAGCCAGATATGAATAAGGTACTTGCGATCGGCAAGACGATCACCAGTTGGCGCGGGTCGCAGGGCCGGAAACCATGGGGAACGCTGCAATGAAATTACAGATTTGCACACGCGAGGAAGCGGAGAACCTGGCTGGCTGGCCCAACTGGGCGGTTATCGCCATGACGCCTGAGGTTAATCTTTATCCAGGTTGGCATGCAGTCCATTGCGTCAATCCTGGCAATAAGATAAGGCATGAACACGCGTTTGCTATCGTCAATTTTGTGCGCTGTAATGTGATCAGGGTGAATGGCTTCCTGATCATCGGTGACCGCGACATCGCACGCACGCAGGGCGTAGCTGCATGGCTGGCAGAAAAATGCCATGTCCCACAATTTGCGCTAACCAGGTCTGATGCGGAGTTTGCCCTGGATCCTGAATTTAATCAGCGCGTATTGGAAGCGCTAAGAATGGCTGATAAATGACAACCACACTTTACCTGGATTTTGATGGAGTCTTGCACCCGGATGCGGTTTATGTAGCCAAAGCCGGCGGGCTTGAGCTGCGCGCGCCTGGCAAGATCCTGATGCACGCGGATATCCTGATTGTGGCTCTCGGTTATCACCCGGAAGTCGAGGTGATCCTGAGCACATCCTGGGTCAATCATTTTGGATTTTGCAAAACCAAGAAAAAGCTGCCGCAAGCTTTGCGTGATCGCGTGACCGGCACCACATGGTGCGAAGATCGTCAGGTTGGCACCTACTCATACAGCCGCTTTCACAAGCTCACCCGATTTCAGCAAATCTGGGCGCACGTCTTCCGTAACGGGATCACTAACTGGGTCGCACTGGATGACTTACACTCAGGCTCCGAGCCGTGGCCGGCAGAACACCGGGAGCACCTGATCTTATGTGACGGCAAAACCGGACTAGGAGATACTGAAGTCCAGGCAGCATTAAATACCGCACTTCTGGAGCGGCAATATGGGGAGTGATTGAAAATGAACTCCTCGTTTTACTACGCGAAAAGTGGGAACTGGTGCACCTGTTGAGTCTTTTTTAAACAACGTTTATTTCATTAATATCAATGATATACAGAACATTGCTTAATTTTCAAGCACCTTTTCTCGTTTTTCGCTGAAACTTTTTGTTCATTGCCATAAATTGCTATATCTATTTTGCAAACTGATTGAGGTTGGCTAGAGTTTATTTGCAAGAAAAATATAAATTATGAAAAGCCCATTCCTGCCTAGCAACAAGTACTTTGCGAAGTCCGTCCATGAGATATGCGATTCAAAAAGTTAGTCAACTACCGACCGAATACATAATCGTCAGCTGGAATAACGCATTTCTAGAAGTCTTTGCGTGTAGTATTAGACATTATTATGTTAATTCCCTGCAATAAATAGCTCTGGCGTTCGACTATCAACGATTCGCGTCATTTAGCGATAGTCTTATAGGGGTATCTGGGTGCTATTTGATTGGCTGTGAAAGTTAGTCAACTACCGACCGGAAGGCATGAAGCGTATGGCATTAACACCAAATACGCTTTCTACTAAAGCCTAATGTGTAGAACTCAGTAACACTAATGATAGTTTTCAGCAATACATTGCCTATACTGCTGTTATTGTTCTGCAATATGATTTCTGCGATTGAGAAAAAGTTAGTCAACTACCGACCAAATGAATCGATGAAGCTATGATTGGTGACGATGCTGAGTGCTTCTGTACGGCATCCTGAATGAACACTGTGAGTTAAGCATAAATATCTGCGTAACAAGCTTTCAAACAGTTAAAGCGCTTATTGGCCATAAGCTAATTGTTGCATAGCAATTTTCAGAACATCGGTTACTAAAAGGAATCCGTTAAAATTTCCTCGATTTTTTTAAATTAAATTTTTTAAAAATTATTGGGAAATCCCGAATTTGGCTGGCCATATTGATTATGTTGATATAAAAATTTTGCCAGCAAGAATCATGATTTCAAGAATTGCCGAATTTTGCTACTAGTGGTAAACATGAATCCCGGATGAAGGCTTATTTCTGGTGCCGCGAACGTGCGATTTAATAAATCTTTAGGATGCCGTATTCTATCGCGGATTATGACTTCGAGGGCTCATAGCCGCCCTCGGACTGGCCTAGCTCAGGGATCCGCTTTGCTAAACCTGACCAACTGAAAGTGGGTTAAGTTTTGATAAAATTAGTGAGACTGAGCTCCATCAGGGGGCTCAGGCTTGCCGTCCAGCCTGAACACTAACCTGAACACGACCCTTTTCCGGTAGGTTTTTGCTTTTTGTTTTAGCATTTCTCTCAACCACCACAATGTTGCGATGTATCAACAGTAAATTTTAGGTTCAACCTCAATGGATTCAGGCTCCAAGCATTTCTCTCCATAACATTTTAGCTCCAGCAATGCCGGCGTCCGCAGGGCTAGCTTTAATCAAAATTTTAGCCTAGTCATTGAAATAGTGGCACGCGCATTCTTCAAGAATGGGCGGGCTTGCCGTCCAGCCAGAAACTCGGGAACATTGAGCGCGCTAGCGCGAGATGTCAGTACATTATAAAAAATAGACTGTGGGTTCTACAGTCGCTGGAAGGTTTGATCTATAACCTTCTCCTGGTTGGGTTGTAGTCGTTAAAATCAATTTAATGTCTTAGTTATTCAAATCAGACGCGCGCATTCGTCGCAGCGTCGCATACAAGCCTGAGCATTATGGCTTAACCCGAAAATGCAGTTCGGGAAATCCAAAACCTATTAGAATGTTATTAGAACATTCTTAGACAGTGATAATTACATATCTAGTGTTTATGCGGCTTTCAGGGCATTTAAGTTTAGGTGAGTATCGGGTTAACAATCTCTAATTATCGGGTAACTAATCCACATTTATCGGGTTGTTAATCTAGGCTTGCTCTATGAGGGGATTAGTTCCAAGTTATGAATGAAGGGCAGGTGGGCGAGCTATCGAGGTATGCATTGAAAACATGGCATAATTTGTCCAAGTTTCTTGGGGGGTATCCTATTGAGCAAAGCAAACCGTAATGATTAGAGCACATAACACTAGCCATGTCATATATTGCAATTGATAACAACGGTCAGGCTGATGATTCAGTGTCTTGGTTCCTTGAGACTGTCGTCCATAAAGCGATTACTCTAACAACCATATATTTATGGGCATATGTGCAGACTGATTCTAAGCACTTAATGACTTGGCAGGTCTTAAATGGGGTTAGTGGGGCATGTTGAAGATGCCCCACTTCTATATCAAAAGTATGTTTAAAGGTCTAACGCGAAATTTTATCAGCCATCGTCCTTCGGTAATCCTGTTTCACTGAGCACACTGAGACCTTATGATTAAATGTTGATGCAGGACGGCTCACAAAAACGTGCGTGTCTTCAATAGTAGCTTCCCATCCAGGAAGATTGTTTATTTCATTGACAGCACGTTTAGTAGCTTGGCGACGCTTTTTGATAACATCTGCTGAGCAAGGGCGATTGCCCCAGATATGTCTCATCAGAGTATCTATCTCCGCACCTCGCCCGGCCATTAACTCACCGTTTTTTCTAATGGTACGACACAGCCATGTGTGGAGGATTTTTGCGATAGGGTCGTTGCCTAAGCTACGTCTTTCAGCCAAAGAGATATTGACGTTTTGCTTCCCAGAAACAGAATCGGTCAATCGCCAATTGATACCGATAGCAAGTTTTTTGTTATCCACTTCCTTAAACGCAATTAGTTTACTGGAACTGGATTTGGGACCCTCGCCTCGATGCATGGATACATCAGACATCTCACTCAGAAGTTTTATCAATAGTTGATAATCTTTTCCGCCTTTCCCCATTCCGGCATCGGAGAGAAGTGCGTATGGGGAGCATTCAAGCACTGAGAAGGAAAATCGTGATGCTTCCCCGGAAGGGGCAAGCAAACTAAAGAGTTCAGTTTTAATATTACTGTCTTCTTCGGACTCCGTTAAGTGTTTTTCCTTTGGTTGTCTTGCTATGCGCGCAATAATCGCCAGAAGAATAGACTGATGAGTTGCAGACATCTGCAAGCCACTAAATTCGATGGGTTTTTTCTTATGCAACCCTTTGACATCAAATAAAGCTTCACCAGAGCGTGCTTTAGGCGTAAATAAACCATCTAAAAGATGTGCTGGATCAAGCATACAGAAAGAGCTGTGTTTAGCTTTACTCATCTTGCATCATCCTCTGAGCGGCTAGTATGTATGAACACCCCTCCATGACAGCGCCTATACCATTGATCCTCAAATGGAACTCCATAGTTTTGTTTGCTAATCCCGAATCTAACATATTGTTTTCGGTCTTTAAGGCTGATCTTCTGTTTCTTGGCCTCGGCTTCAGACATCACAGCAATAAAACTCTGCCAGCGAGCGTTGTCCACCAAAAGAGAAGCTCCTCTTGCACTTTGTTGTTCATCAGTGCGACCTTGGGCCGCCATTAATTTTGAGGTGTGATGCACCATCACGATAGCGGTTCCGGAATCCCTGGCAATTCTTTCCAAGGTAGTCATCACCTTTGCCATTTCCGAATTGCTATTTTCATCTGCATTATGGCAGCGGCTCAGAGTGTCCATTACGCATAACCGTGCATTATTTGTAGTTAGTAATTCTAGTAACCAATTCTGGCTATTTGGGTCAAGAATATTCAATCCTTGGCCATTTAATGACTCTATTATGGTGCTCTTATCTACCGAGTCACGTGATTCCATGTCTAGATATGATCCCATGTGATGCAGACGCTCATGGATCATATCTTTTGGGTCTTCACCATTCAATATGACCACAGGGCCGTGATTGGTAATTGGCAGATTCAGTAAAGATTCGTTAGCAGATCTCGAAGCTACACACAAAGCAGCTTCAGTGATCCAGAAGGATTTTCCTGCGCCACCTGGGCTAGTAAGCAGTCCTACGGTGCCAGCTACAAAGCCAGGTAGAACAAAATCAGGTTTTTTGGGGGTGGTGTTGAATGCATGCATTATGTCAATACGCATATTAAGTCTCCTTTAGGAAAGTCACGATTAATCTGGTTTTCAATAAATATGAACAGTGTTGCGATGCTATTTATTGCCAGATGCTGGGTGAGCATTCTAGCGAGACGTGGGCCATGCATATCTATGGAAAAGATGGGTAAAAGCCTCGTTTATCCATCGATATCATTGTGAATATTCTCAATATAATTTCGTTATCAGCAATCAGATAACAACGAAAAGATCACTATGAATAATGTAACAAACTCTACTGCGAATAAGCCTGCAAACGACCCCAGCACGATTACAGCTGCGATTAGGTTTCTTATGCGTCAATCGAGAAAAGAGAGGCCTGATGGAAAAACTGACCGTGCTGGACGCTTTTATCCAAGTGAAAGTGAAAAATGTGATTGCTGTAATGGACTTAGCTCTCCAACACGTGCATATCCTATGACATTATTAAGCCATTGTCGTACGGCAAAGCACGTGTCTAGAAAACATAATGTTGATACTAAAGCGATGCGTGAAATGGTTAAATTCATTGAGGAAAACCATATTGATTTTAGTGCCCAGGATGCTACTAGACTTGTTATTGCATTGCTGATTGATACAAGTACGTTGGACCAAATGAAGCGCAATAGAAAGAAACATTTAATATAATGTTTCGCATATGCAGACATTATTTGTCCTCTAACGTTTATTCATATGAATAAACGTTAATGTTTCACAGCGTCAATCAGCCCTTTGAGTAACTTGGTATAGCTATTAAAAAACGGTTCGCGCGCTTGATTGTTAATCCACTGTTTGCCTAATGCTGCATCCCAGGTCATGAAGCTAACTGTGGCTTCCGGGTTATTAAGATTTTCTCTAAATTGCTCTGGAGTGGAACAAAACACATGGTTGGTTACCTGGTTATTGATAACCCAGAATGGCTGAGGAGTTATCAAGTCGCTTATGCTCGAAAATGCTAGACCTCGCCTCACAGCTGCATCCATTGTTGAAGTGATGGTATGTTTATCCCGCCATGCTTTTAAGTTGCTCATGGTGTAATTTACACGCTGATTCCGAGCTTTAGTGCCAGATTGCGGGTATTGAATATACGCCGGACCATCGCCTGCTTGGCGCAAACGTGCCAGTGTCTTTGCGCTGATTCCCAGAAACAGCGCAGCGTGTTCAGCGCTCATTATGGCGGAGTCAGGTAGGCTGGCGATCTCTTTAACGATCTGAAAGTGTGTCAGTATGTTAGTGATATTGCTCATTAAGCTTATTCCAATTTGTCAGCCGACATCATTGCATATTTTGGCGTCAGTAGCATATTAAAAACGACCGGTGCGGTTGCTAAAATATGAAGTTCGATGCGCTGCAGGACTTCTTTAAGTCTTTGCCATTCTGTTTCCGTATAACGCGCCGTTGGGTCGCTCATGTTGCTGTGATTTAGAACTCGTTTCACCATTGAGTAACTTGTTAGTTCTTCTGCAATTCTGCCCATGCTTCTGCGCAGGTCGTGCATGCCTATCTTTTTGATGCCGGCGTCTTCACAAATATAGTCAATCAGTGAGCTTGCGTCGCTGTAATGACCAGTTTTACTGAATTTAGACTCGGCTGGGAAAACCCATTTGGAGTTCTTGTCTTTCTTTATGATGTGCTTACGTTGCAAGAGGATTTCATAAGCTGCGTCTGCCAGCGGGAGTTCATGGTCTTCGCCGTTTTTTGTGTCTCTGAAATATACGGTCCTAGCTTCCAGGTCTACATAAGAAGATGTCGCTTTTTCGGCATCAGAAATTAAATGCCGCCACTTCAGGTTCGCGCCCTCATTCTTTCGGGTTCCCCAAAGCGTTGTCAGGAATAGATAGTCGCAACCAGTACGATTCTTTGCGCGGCGCCCGTGGATGGCGTTGAGCCAGTTCCCCATGTTTTCTTTGAGTGAGAGAGGTTTTCTAACTCCCTTTGCTTTATAGTCTGACTCAAGCTGCGAACGAGTGCGATATTTCTCGTTTACTTGAAGAATTGTAAAGGGGTTGTAGGTAAGGCTCGGACTTCTTTGATGCGATGCCGCGTCATGAATTTCGAGTTTGATAGCATGGCTGACAGCTACGTTAGCCCATCTAAATGTCTGCTCAGCTGTTGTTCTTCTTGTCGCCGCGATACTATCAAACATTTGTGAGATCTCGTTGCCGGATAGGTCTTTGACTCTCCTGTTTTTCCAGTCTTCGAATTTGTTAATAGACCTATCCAGTACGGCTAGGGTATTAAATTTTGCTGGTTTGGGGCGCCCTAGCAGGAATTCCCGGTATTGCGTGAACGCTTCGGATAAGGTGATTTCGCTTGCTAGCTTCTTACGTTCGATACTATTTGGATTTTTACCGGTTTCTTTTGCCACTTGCACCAGGTTACGTGCTTTGTCTCTGGCGACCTCGATGCTGGTAAAGTCTGAGACGTTTCCTACTTTTGCTTTGATAACTTTACCGTCAGGCAGGCGTCGTTGGATGATGTAAGTTTTCTTGGTTTTAGCTACCTTAACACCAAAACCGGTAGGCGCGTCTCGGTGGTCGTCAAACAGGATGTAAGGCTGACCGCTGTCATTATCAGTAAATTCAAGCTTGCCGCCGATTGCGCCGTAGGGTTTTTTATCTAATACGAGCCGGAGCACAATATTTTGGTTTAGCGTTGTTTTCATCTGTAGAATATATCTTTTATGACAAGATTTTAAATGTAGCCCAATTATGCATTTTATTTATCCAATTGTACATTGGGCTACATATGGGCTACAAAATTATGGGCTCACATTAGTTTAAGTGGGTTTGAGTGAGCTCACTTGAGCCTAAATTTTCGATACGCATAATGAAAAAAAATATAGAAAACAATGATATAGCTAGTATTTCCGGGGTTTCTGAGAATCACACCCCCATGATGCGCCAGTATCTGGGGTTGAAAGCACAGCATCCTGACATGCTGCTGTTTTACCGCATGGGTGATTTTTACGAGCTGTTTTTTGAAGATGCTGAAAAAGCATCTAAATTGCTAGGCATCACCCTCACGCAGCGCGGTAGCAGCAATGGCCAGCCGATTAAAATGGCCGGGGTGCCCTACCATGCGGCAGAACAGTATCTGGCCAAGCTCGCCAAGCTGGGCGAAGCAGTTGCTATCTGCGAGCAGGTGGGCGACCCTGCAACCAGTAAAGGGCCGGTGGCGCGTGAAGTCGCGCGTATCCTCACGCCGGGCACACTGACAGATACAGCTTTACTGGATGAGTCACGCGATAACCAGTTACTCAGTATTTTTCAGGCCGATGGCGTGGTTGGCCTGGCGCGCCTGAATCTGGCATCCGGTAGTTTTGTGTTAAGTGAAATTGCCATTGGTCTGCTGGCGCAGGAGATAGAGCGCATTGCACCGAGCGAGATTCTGTATGCGGATGATTTTCAGCATGCGGCGCTAAATTTAAGCAAAGTTGCCAAGAAGCGCTTAAGTAGCTGGCAGTTCGATTTTGACAGTGCATTCAGCACGCTGACTAAACAGTTTAATACCTATGACCTCAATGGCTTTGGCTGTGCGGATTTAAAACCTGCCATCTGTGCTGCCGGTGCGCTGCTGGATTACGTCAAACACACGCAACGTACAACGCTGCCGCATATCAATGCCATCAGCGTTGAAGCCACCAGTGCCTATATTCAGCTTGATGCGGCCACGCGCCGTAACCTTGAGATTGACATTACCCTGCGCGGTGAAACCGCTCCAACTTTATATTCACTTTTAAACACGACGCAAACCGCAATGGGTGCAAGGCTGCTAAGGCAGTGGCTGCATCATCCGCTGCGGGATAGAACACTGAGCATGAAGCGCCACGAGGCAATTGCCGACTTGATTCAAAGCGGGCGTTACGCTGAACTGAGACAGGCGCTGCGATCAATAGGCGATATCGAGCGCATTACGGCGCGCGTTGCCTTAAAAACGGCACGGCCGCGCGATTTGTCTGCTCTGGCTGCCAGTTTGCAGCAACTGCCTATCGTGCAAACACTGTTGCAGAATCATACATCCAGTCTGCTACAAACCTTGGGTGATCATTTATCTGCGCCGCATGCAGTAGTGAACTTGCTGACCACCGCAATCAAAGCTGAACCCAGCGTGGTGCTGCGCGAGGGCGGCGTGATTGCCGATGGTTATGATGCTGAGTTAGATGAGCTACGCGCGATTCAGACCGACCATGGTGACTTTCTGCTGCAATTTGAAGCGGCAGAAAAAGAGCGCACTGGTATTAGCAATCTGAAAGTCGAATACAACAGTGTGCATGGCTTTTATATCGAGATGAGCCGCACGCAGGCCGAAAGCGCACCG
>DATCVB010000011.1:0-52299 GCA_036567185.1 Methylotenera sp. | reverse complement strand
TAATGCGCACCACTTCTGAGGAGCGTTGCGAGAGCTGTCTTTTTGTACAGTCTCCTAGGCTCAGAAAATGTTTTAAACGACGCTCACCTATATTAACCGTGCCGGGCACGGGATACGGGTGAGATAAGTTTATATCTCTGTTATTCCCCCATCCCCCCGGTCACACAATTCAAGGAAATCAACATGAATACTGTGACTGAATTTAAAGATTACATCGTTGCTGACATTAACCTGGCAGCTTTTGGCCGTAAAGAAATCGCGATTGCCGAAACTGAAATGCCAGGTTTGATGGCAATCCGTCAGGAATATGCAGCAGCACAACCGCTTAAAGGCGCCCGTATTACCGGCAGCCTGCACATGACGATTCAAACTGCTGTGCTGATCGAAACGCTTAAAGATCTGGGTGCTGAAGTGCGCTGGGCATCATGCAATATTTATTCAACACAAGATCATGCTGCAGCTGCGATTGCGGCTGGCGGTACACCGGTATTTGCGATCAAAGGCGAAACGTTGACTGAATACTGGGATTACACCCACCGTATTTTTGAGTGGGCTGATGGCCAAGATGGTAAACCAACGTTTTCAAACATGATTCTGGATGATGGCGGCGATGCAACATTGCTGTTACATCTTGGTACGCGCGCTGAAAAAGATCTATCTGTAATCGCCAACCCGACTTCAGAAGAAGAAACCTGCTTGTATGCAGCGATCAAAGCAAAGTTGCAACAAGACCCAACTTGGTACTCTACACGTTTGGCGCAGATTATCGGTGTAACTGAAGAGACTACCACTGGTGTACATCGTCTGTATCAAATGCACAAAGAAGGTAAACTGGCTTTCCCGGCGATTAACGTGAATGACTCAGTGACTAAGTCTAAATTCGATAATCTCTACGGCTGCCGTGAATCGTTGGTAGATGCGATAAAACGTGCAACGGATGTGATGATTGCCGGTAAGATTGCTGTAGTAGCAGGTTACGGTGATGTAGGTAAAGGTTCAGCGCAAGCCTTGCGTGCGCTTTCAGCCCAGGTGTGGGTAACCGAAATCGATCCGATTTGCGCATTGCAGGCAGCCATGGAAGGTTACCGTGTAGTGACAATGGAATATGCTGCTGCACATGGCGATATTTTCGTGACTGCAACCGGCAACTATCATGTGATTACGCATGATCATATGGCGAAGATGAAAGATCAGGCGATTGTGTGCAACATCGGCCACTTTGATAACGAAATTGACGTAGCGTCACTTGAGAAATACGAGTGGGATGAGATCAAGCCACAGGTGGATCACGTAATATTCCCAGATGGCAAAAAAATTATTCTGCTGGCAAAAGGCCGTTTGGTGAATTTAGGTTGCGGCACTGGTCACCCTAGCTATGTGATGAGCTCATCATTTGCCAACCAGACCATTGCGCAAATCGAGTTGTTTACACAGACTGCTAAATACCCGGTCGGTGTGTATACTTTGCCTAAGCATCTGGATGAAAAAGTTGCGGTATTGCAGTTGAAAAAACTGAATGCACAACTGACGACATTAACTGATACGCAGGCAGCGTATATTGGTGTACAGAAGCAAGGCCCATTCAAGCCAGATACTTACCGTTATTAATTAATCTACTGGCAGGCAAATAGAGCTGTTGATAAATAAAAAGGAGCAGCCGCATGAAATTGTTACTGATTTGGATTTTGAATGCATTGGCGTTACTGGCTGTTGCATATTTTGTGCCCGGTATTCATGTGGCTGGTTTTACTGCCGCTCTGGTTGCAGCATTGGTGATCGGTTTGGTCAATATGCTGATCAAGCCGATTCTGGTGTTGCTGACGCTGCCGATTACAGTATTAACATTGGGACTGTTTATTTTAGTAATCAACGGTTTGCTGTTTTACGCTGTAGGCTCTTGGCTGGAGGGTTTCGAAGTGGAAACTTTTCTCGCCGGCATGATCGGTGCGTTGCTATACAGTTTATTTACCTGGGTACTATCTGCCTTGCTGATAGATAACAAATAAATGAAATGAATTAAACATGAAAAACCCCAATCAGGAATTTGAGGTCAGTTTCGAGTTCTTTCCGCCGAAAACGGCTGAAGGCGTAGAAAAGCTGCGTGAAACGCGCAAAGAGCTGGCAAAATTCAATCCGGAATTTTTCTCGGTAACCTTTGGCGCGGGTGGTTCTACGCGTGACCGTACTATGGAAACGGTACTGGAAATTCAGCGTGAAGGTTTTCAGGCAGCGCCGCATATTTCCTGCATTTCATCCAGCAAGGCTGAGATTCGTGATCTGTTGCAAACGTATCAGGCACATAGCATTAACCGTCTGGTAACATTACGTGGTGATGTGCCTTCAGGTGAAGTGAGTGCCGGTGATTTTCGTTATGCCTCTGAACTGGTGGAATTTATTCGGGCGGAGACGGGCGACCACTTTTTTATTGAGGTGGCGGCTTATCCTGAATTTCACCCCGAGGCTAAAACACCTGCAGCGGATTTGCTTAATCTGAAACGTAAAATGGATGCCGGTGCTAATTCTGCGATCACGCAGTATTTTTATAACGCCGATGCCTATTTCAGATTTGTAGATCAGTGTGATGACTTAGGTATCACGATGCCTATCGTACCGGGTGTAATGCCGATCTATAACATCACGCAATTGGCGCGTTTCTCCAGCATCTGTGGCGCAGAAATTCCGCGTTGGCTGAAGATGCGCCTTGAGGAATACGGTGATGACATGGCTTCGCTGCGAGCGCTTGGTATCGATGTGGTGAGTGAGTTATGTGAAGCGTTGTTGGCTGGCGGTGCGCCTAGCCTGCATTTCTACACGCTTAATCAATCTGCAACCATTGCGACTATTATCAACAACATTAAAGAATAGTTGGTAAGTTGTAGTAGCAAGCAACACTATAGAGTCGGAATGATTTATGTGTGATTGAAGCTTGTTGAGATGGATCGCCACGGCCTGCGGCCTCGCAATGACGTCATTGCGAGCGAAGCGCGGCAATCCAGAATTATTGATCCCGAAGCAATACAATGCTAAAAACCGGCCTGCATTTAATGCAAGGTCGGTTTTTCTTTATTGAGTAGCGCATCTTCAATAAACAGATATTCTTTAGTTTTGTCCGGGCCGGTTTTGCTTGCGCCCCAGGTTGTCATGAGTACGATCCAGCGCATTTCTTCAATGCTGATGATCAGTTGCGGCAGGCTCATGGCAAGCTCTATTACCAACTCGCGTTGTGCTGAATTCAGGATTTTTGCATTTACTAGAAATAAAATGAAACCGATGCTTTCGCCGGAGATTTTTTTAAATTCGTCTTCAGTAAAAATGCGGGTATTAGCATGCTGAGCATGCGTGAATAATGCAGGTTTTTCAACGGATGATTCGAGTTGATTAAACCATTGAAATGCGCCGTTGATATCTTCTTCGTCAAATCCTGCAGCTGATAACTCTTTAGAAAGCGTGTTATCGTCAGGTCTGAACTGTGAGTCAATGTAGTTTTCGAACATATAAACCAGTACTTCAAACATGATGTTTATCCTTTAAATTATTGTTAACTTTAAGTGAGATGGTTTATGCAAATTTGTGGAATTAAAAACTACATAATTTTTTGATATTGACCTCCTGTAAGGCTGGCAATTTTGCCCTCAAGTTCCAGTAACATTAGCATGGATGAAACATCGCTTACCGTCAAGCCACTTAACGTAACTAGATTATCCAATGTGATCGGATCGTACCCCATCGTTGTCAGGATAATATTTCCACCAGTATTCTCAACTGGACTGACTCCATTAATAGTAGCGCTCGATAATAAATGAGATTGCGGACTGTGGCTCAAGTTCAGTTCTTCAACAATATCCTGCAGGCAATCTACCAGTTTTGCCCCTTGTTTAATCAACTGGTGGCAGCCTTTAGACATAGGTGAGTGTATAGAGCCGGGGATGGCGAACACTTCGCGACCCTGTTCAGTTGCCAGTCGTGCGGTTATTTGTGAGCCGCTTTGCAGGTTTGCTTCAACCACCAGGCAGCCAAGACTCAGGCCGCTAATAATGCGATTTCGTTTAGGGAAGTTCTGTGGTTTAGATGGGGTGCCCAGATCAAATTCAGAAATAATTAGGCCATTCTGTACGATCTGGTGAGCCAGATCACGATGTTTAGCCGGATAAACAATATCCAGACCGGTACCGACTACAGCAATAGTGGCACCATTAACTCTGAGTGCGCCACGGTGTGCTGCCCCGTCAATGCCTAGCGCTAATCCACTGACTATGCATAAGCCGTAAGCACAAAGGTCGGCGGCAAAAGCTTCGGCATTTTTTTCACCCTGTACGCTGGCATTACGGCTGCCTACAATAGCAATGCTAGTTTGGTTTAATAATGACAGTTTACCTTTTGCGTATAAAAAAGGCGGGGGGTCAGCAATTTCTAATAGTGATTTCGGATATTCCGGGTCAGCCAGCGTAACGAGGTGATTATTTTCCTGAGATAACCAAAATCTGGTTTGCTCGAGGGCATCAGTGTCATAACCGCGAACAATTTCGCTGGCAATGCGATCGCTGACTATTCCGCGTAACTGCTTGAGATTTGCAGCGTAAATGTTTTCAGGGCTGCCAAAGGCTTTTAGCAGCTGGCAAAATGTCTGTGAACCTATCCCTGAAATTCTACCAAGGCTAACCCACAGTAATTTCTCTTCAATAACTGCACTTTGGTTAATTCTCATGCGTTAGTTATCATGGGTTAGCCATAGTGCAGAATCAAGGTGTTAGTACAGCATCTTTAGTGTTAATTGGTTCTGATGCCTGCATGATGATTCCATAAGAGACGCGGTCGAACACGCGGAATACCATCATCAAGCCAACGCGCTCGTCCGGTAGTTTGATCATGCCGGGTTCAAGTATTAAACCTTCATTTTTTTCAGCTTTTTTCTCGAAGTTTACGATCGGCTTGCCGTCTGCATCCTTTGATACTTCAAAGTTAAGTTCTTTGAGTTTAGCTTTTGAAGCTGATTTGTCCGTAGCTTCTTTGCTAGGCTCAGGATCTTTAATGACTCGGCCATAACGGTTAATAGCGAGCACATGGCCTATTTCGACACCGTCTTGTGAGCCACGGCTAATCGCGACAATGCTTTCAGGTCCAGCTTCAGCTAATCCGCCGTAAATTTTTATGATGCGGCCCTTGATCTCTGTCTCGGGGGCATGCGGTACGAAATTGGTGATGGCTTCATCGCCAGCCAGTACCAGTCTATCTTTAGTAAAGATCTCTTCTTTAGCCTTGCTGATGTTGGCCGAAGCTGGCTCCCCGTATTTAGTGATTCTGGCATCACCCAGATAAGTCGCCTCAACACCCAAAGTTTCTTTGCTATCCGGGTCAACAAGTGTTTGACCTGGTCTGTAAACAAACCAGTCAAGACCGTCACCTTCTTCGATCTTGTTAATGTAAATTTTTGTACCTGGGCTTAATACCACGCGGTTATCTTGCCCGGCGATAATTCTTGGAGAATTCGCCAATTGATCTTTTTCAATTACCAGTGGCTGGCTTAGGAAAGGCGCAATTGCATTTAGCGGAATAGTGGATACGGCAACCTTATCTAAAGGTTCTTCAACCACGCCCGGCTGTAGCGTGATGGTCTCGCGTAATAGTTTGAGCTGTGGTTTGCCACTGCTGTAATCGAGAAAGACAACATCACCCGGGTAAATTAAATGTGGGTTTTTTATCTGAGAGCGGTTTAATTTCCAAACCTTTGGCCATAACCATGGGTCTTTAAGAAATTTGGATGAGATGCCCCATAGCGTATCGCCTTTAACTACGACATGCCGTTCAGGGTGGTTCTTTTTGAGTTCAACTTCTTGTGCGTTGAGGTGGAAGCTTAAGCAACAAAACGTGAGCAGCGTTATAATATTGCGAAACATAATAGTGATGACCTCAGACAAAATGCATTAAGAAGCATACGATTATATGCTATAGGATTAGCGTATTAATCGCGAATTTAGGTTAAATCTATCACGTAATTCATTCAGCAATCAAGCTTTTATGGAAAAAGCTGAACATTAATAAACAATTTGAGTCTTAGGACGTGCAAGTTTTAAATCAAGTTTCAATATAGGTAAATGAATTTTTATGGCGATTTTAGATATTCTTAATTATCCAGACCCAAGATTGCACACTGTAGCCAAGCCAGTGAAGGAATTTGACGCGTCATTGCGTCGACTGATTGAAGATATGGCCGAGACTATGTATCAGGCTCCAGGCATAGGCTTGGCAGCAACACAGGTGAATCAGCATATACAGTTGCTGATTATCGATACCAGTGAAACCAAGGATCAGCTACAGGTCTTTATAAACCCGAAAATCCTTGAGAGAGACGGTGAGCAGGTCTACGAAGAGGGATGCTTGTCTGTGCCTGGTGTTTATGACAGCGTTACCAGAGCAGAGAAGGTTGTCGTTGAAGCCCTGAATGCAAAAGGCGAGACCTTTAAACTGGAAGCGCATGGTTTATTGAGCGTGTGCATTCAGCATGAAATGGATCATTTGCTAGGTAAGGTGTTTGTAGAGTATTTATCACCGCTCAAACGAACCCGTATTAAAAATAAAATGCTGAAGCAACAGCGCAATCGGCCCATGTAAACAAACAATAAAAATCATAAGGTACAAAATTGAAAATTATCTTTGCAGGTACGCCTGAATTCGCGGTGCCGGCATTGGCTGCACTTATTGCAGCCGGCCATGAAATTGTGATGGTCCTTACGCAGCCGGATCGTCCGGCTGGTCGCGGTATGAAACTAAAACCCAGTCCGGTAAAAGTGTTGGCAGAGCAACATAACTTGCTGGTATTCCAGCCGGAAAGCCTGAAACCGTTAGAGGTGCAGGCGCAGATAGCAGCTACTCATTCTGATGTGATGATCGTGGCTGCCTATGGTTTAATTATTCCCACTACAGTACTCAATATGCCTGCGCATGGCTGTTATAACATTCATGCATCCTTGCTGCCGCGCTGGCGCGGGGCTGCGCCGATACATCGTTCAATATTGGCTGGCGATGCTGAAACCGGCGTGACGATTATGGAAGTCGTCCCGGCGCTGGATGCAGGTGCTATGGTGAGTAAAGTAGTTGTGCCGATTGGAGCAGCCGATACCACACAGAGCCTGCATGATGCTCTGGCGCAGATAGGCGCAGATCTGATGGTGCAGGCGATGCGTGATCTGGAGGTTAACGGTACGTTACCAAGCACGCAGCAGGATGAAAGTCTGGTGACTTATGCGCACAAGCTTGAGAAAGCAGAAGCTGCGATTGACTGGCAGAAGAGTGCTACTCAAATATCTCGGCAGATCCGGGCGTTTAATCCGTTTCCGGTAGCGCAGGCCAGGTTTAAAGGTGAAGTGAGCCGAATCTGGATGGCAACTGAGCAAGATTCAGCAGTAAAGCCGCTTACGGCAACACCCGGAGAAGTAATCAGTGTGCAGGGCGGTTTGCTTGTGGCGTGCGGACAAGGTGTACTGAATATTATGGAATTGCAGGCGCCGGGCGGCAAGCGCATGAATGCGCAGGCTTTTATACAAGGGCATCATTTAAAAGCAGGCGATTTATTTTGTTCTGAATAGAGTCTGTTCTGGTTCTACTCCAGATGATACACCTTGAATTTTTACAGCTTGGCATCATCTTATACAGCGTAAGTGCGTAATAAATAAGGATGAAAAATGTTAGGTAACTGGCTTAAAACAACGATTCTGATGGCAGCAATCGTGGCGCTGTTTGGTGTGGTTGGTGCCGCTTTGGGTGGCGCGGGCGGTATGCTCATCGCTTTGATATTCGCAGCAGCGATGAATGTTTACGCTTATTGGTTCTCGGACAAAGCAGTGCTTAAAATGTATGGTGCCGAAGAAGTGACTGTAGATAACATGCAGTTTCGTAATTACTACCAGATGGTGAAATCTCTGGCCGAAAACGCACAATTGCCGATGCCAAAAGTGTATGTCATTAACGAAACTCAGCCCAATGCTTTTGCTACCGGCCGTAATCCGGAGAATGCCGCGGTTGCTGCTACGGTGGGTATCATGCAGATTCTGAGTGAACGCGAGTTGCGCGGTGTGATGGCGCACGAGCTGGCACATGTGAAAAATCGAGACACTTTAATTTCCACCATTTCAGCCACGGTAGCCGGTGCAATTGCCTCTATCGCACAATTTGGCATGCTGTTTGGCGGTGGCCGCGATGATAACGGTGAGCGTAACGTGAATCCTATACTTGGTATTCTGGTCATGCTGCTAGCTCCATTAGCTGCATCACTCATCCAAATGGCGATTTCGCGTTCACGCGAATTCGAAGCCGACCGTGGCGGTGCAGAAATCAGCCGTGACCCTACAGCGCTCGCAAGTGCGCTGGAGAAAATCCACAACTATGCGCATCAGATTCCAAACGAAACAGCAGAGGCCCATCCTGAAACCGGGCAGATGATGATTATCAATCCGCTGTCTGGACGTTCATTTGATAGCTTGTTCAGTACGCATCCGAGAACTGAAGAGCGTATTGAAAAGTTAATGCAGCTTGCCACTTTATATTAAGGCGCTTGTTTTTTTAGCGTTGACCTGAATCCGCTGACAAAAAAAGAGCCTCCTGCGCTGAATAGCGCTATGGGGATCTTGATCTGTGACACTAGTCAATCTGTGGTACCAGGCAGAATTAATCTCTTCTTTTTCCGTTGCCACCTTTGTTTTTGCCATGACCATTACCACGACCATCACGGTAATCATTCCTGTCATAGCGATCATCCCTGTCATAACCGCCATGATGATGACGTTCACGATAGATTGGCGCGTACTCATTGCGGTACCAGTTATCCTGTACAAAATAGGCAGGATGGCCGCAGGCATTGTAGCGATTGCAATAGCGTTTCCAGTTTTTAGCATGGCCTGGCGGCACGCGTAAATAAAGCGGCTCATAATATACGCCGGGATGTGAATGCACGATAATCGGGTTTCTGTAGACTAGGCGTGGCACGGGGTAGGGGTAGTCACCAATGTCGATACGGCCATAAAATCCGGGCTGACCGACACTGATCGAAACGCCAACATCAGCAGCCAGTGCTGAGCCAGAAGCAGCAAGTAGTAACCCGGAAATCAGGAAACGTTTTAAAACATGCATACTATTCATGACAAAACTCCTTGTTGATAGAGTGTGATTTAACGATTGAATACTTTATTACGATGACAGCCGATCAATAGCTTACCCCTATTGTGATCGTTATCAAGTAAAATTGGGCTTTAGCATTTATAGTCAGAATTCATTTTGTATATTTCTCAACAAATCGCTGCTGACGCAGTAAATCAAGTGTTGTCCGGCCGTAACCTTACTTTGGCGCTGCCTGATGCACTATCGGCTTTTCCCGATGCTACGCCGCAGCAGCGCGGTGCAGCAGCAGATTTAAGTTATGGCACATTGCGCTTCTATGGCGAAACCAATGCCTATTTAACCTGCCTGCTGGAAAGGCCGTTAACTGACGATAGAATCTATACTTTATTGCTGGTTGCGATTTATCAGCTGTTACATGACAAAGCCGATGCATTTACGGTGGTAAATCAGGCGGTGCATGCGGTCAGCCATTTTAGAAAGCCAACCCCCAAGCAATGGGCAAAAGGTTTGGTGAATGCCATTCTGCGTAATTTTTTGCGTAAAAAAGATGAGTTCGCAGCCAAACTTGCCAAAACTGAAGTGGCCACTTACTCGTATCCGCAATGGTGGATTAACAGGCTCAAAGCACAATATCCTGATCATTGGCAGTCTATATTGATCGCTGGCAATCAGCATCCGCCCATGACCCTGCGTGTGAATACCAAAAAGATCAGTGTTGAAGAATATTTGCAACTGCTGGAGCGCCAAGACATTGAGGCCAGCCATGTTGGCGGCCAGGCGGTGGTGTTAACCAAGCCGGTAGCGGTTGAAAAAATACCCGGCTTCAGTGATGGCGTGGTTTCTGTGCAAGATTACGGCGCACAGCTTGCGGCACAATTGCTTGATGCCGAAGCCGGTATGCGCGTGCTGGATGCGTGCTGTGCGCCCGGAGGTAAAACCGGCCATATTCTGGAGCTGGCTGACGTGCAACTCACCGCAATGGATAGCGATGCCGCACGTTTAGAGCGTGTGCAGGAAAATCTTAGCCGATTGCAATTGAGTGCTGATCTTGTAGCGGCTGATGCCGCAGCCGCAGATTGGCACGATGGAAAGCCCTTTGATAGAATTCTGGCTGATGTGCCTTGTACTGCATCCGGCATTGTACGTCGCCACGTTGATATCAAGTGGTTGCGGCGCGAGACGGATGTGGCTTCTTTTGCTGCGCAGCAGGCCAAAATTTTGCCTAATTTGTGGCAATTATTGGCAAAAGGCGGTAAATTGCTTTATGTAACATGCTCTGTATTTAATGAAGAAAATCAAACACAAGTGGATAAATTCTTATTACAACATCCTGATGCAAAGCAGTTACCCTTGCCTGTAGATTCTTTCAAAGATCTTACCCAGCTCAATGGCCAGCTGATACCTTCAACCGCGCATGACGGCTTTTTCTATGCACTTCTGCAAAAAAATTAAGCAGTTTTTTATTGCCCTAAGTCTGCTGCTATTCGTGGATACAGCACTGGCTGCGGGTAACAGCCTGCATATCCGCAGTGCCAACCTGATCACCTTTGAAAATGAAGTATTGCTGAATGCGGACGCCGAAATCAATTTCAGTCCGGAGATGGAAAAAGCGATTCTGAAGGGTTTTACCTTTAACTTCCTGATTGAGTTCCAGCTAATATCGCCACGCAAGTATTGGTTTGATGATGAGTTGGCAACCACAGTGCAGCAGGTGAGCTTGAGTTATCACGCTTTATCGCGACAATACATTGTGATTCGTAATGAACAGCAGAGAACTTATGCCAGTCTGGATGGGGCAATAGAAGATTTGTCGGTTATTCAGGATTTAAAAGTATTTGAGAAATCTGATATGGAAAAGGATGAGCAATATACTGCGGCATTACTGATGCGCCTTGATCATAAAAAGCTGCCTAAAGCACTGCAGGTAGAAGGTATGGGCTCAAATGACTGGAAAATGAGCTCGCAGCGTTTTGAGTGGACGCCGAATATATTTAAATGAAATACATCGTATATATCAGTGCGTTATTAGGTGCGGTGCTGCTGTATTTGCTTTCAAATGCCAGTGCCAATACTGCTGCGTCGGGTGAATATTACACTCTGCTGGTTGCACTGAATATTGCGCTGGCGGTGCTGCTGCTGGTGCTGATCGGTTATCAGCTTTTCAGCCTGTATCGCAATATCCGTGAACGCGTCATGGGCAGCCGTTTTACACTGCGCCTGTTGGGCTCGTTTGCGTTGATGGCGATTATCCCGGGATTGATTGTGTACATGGTGTCGGTCAATTTCTTAACACGTTCCATTGAGTCATGGTTCAACGTCAAGGTGGAATCGGCGCTTGAAGGCGGTTTGAATCTGGGGCGTACCGCCCTGGATATTATGCTGGCAGATGTGAAGGAAAAGGGCGAGAGTATGGCCACCAGTCTTGCTTTTCAGCCTGCAAATACACATTACGCGTTGCTGAATGATCTGCGCGAAAAAAGCGGTATTGAGGACGCTACCTTGCTGACGCCGCAGGGTCGGATTTTGTCGGTATCAAGTAGCGATTCGAGCAGCTTTTTACCGGAGCTGCCAACTGTTACTCAGCTCAGGCAGGCACGTCAGCGTATTTACGGCAATATTGAGCCGATTGCAGGCAAGGGGCTGTTTTTGCGTGTGTTAGTGCCGGTCAGCGTGCAGGATATTGCAGGTGAAACACGTATATTGCAATTGTTGCAGCCAGTACCAAAGTCGCTTGCGACTACGGCAGAGGCAGTACAGGATGTGTATCAGGACTACCAGCAGCTATCTTACAGCCGAACAGCATTGCGGGAAGTATTCGCACTTACGCTGACCTTGGTCATGATGCTGGCAATGTTTACAGCGGTAGCCATTGCGTTTGTGTTAAGCCGCAGGCTATCGGCGCCGCTTACGGTGCTAACTGAGGGTACCAGAGCGATTGCCAGTGGTGATTACAGTATTATTTTACCGGCACACGGTAAAGATGAGCTGGGAGTGCTGGTACAGTCATTTAATAGCATGACGCAGCAGTTGGGGGATGCCAGAAAAGCTGCAGATAGAAACCGTGCTCGGGTCGAGGCGGCGCGCGGTTATCTTGAAACCATATTGGCGCATTTATCATCGGGTGTATTAGCGTTGAACGAGCGTGGCGAATTGCGCACTTTTAATGAAGCAACAGTGAATATATTGGGCGTTTCGCTTGAGGGTTATGTTGGATTCACTCCGGATATGATTATTGCAAAGCAGGCGCAGCTGGCAAATTTTTTTCAGGCAATTGCATTAAATAGCCAGCAGGATCCCAGCCAGAAAAATGGCCAGAAAGAAGAGAATCAGACACAGATAGAGATAGCAACGGCACAAGGTAAGCAAATTATTACATTGCGCGGCACACGCCTGCCGGATGGCGGCTATGTGGCAGTGTTTGATGACGCAACTGCGATGGTGCAGGCGCAGCGCGACGCGGCATGGGGCGAGGTAGCTAGGCGTTTGGCGCACGAAATCAAAAATCCGCTTACGCCTATCCAGCTTTCAGCAGAACGCATGGCGCATAAATTGCACGATAAGCTGCAGGATGATGATGCGAAAATGTTGAAACGCTCTACCGAAACTATCGTAAATCAGGTAGATGCATTGAAAAAAATGGTGAATGAATTCAGCGAATACGCACGCTCACCGGCACCGCGTTTAGATAAACTGGATCTGAATATGCTGATTCGTGAGGTGATGTCACTCTACGACTTGCCAAAAATAAAGATGGAGCAGCATTTAACAACACAGGCATGTACTATTAAAGGTGACAGCACCATGCTGCGTCAGGTGCTGCATAATTTGCTGCAGAATGCTCAGGATGCATTGGCCGGAAAAGAATCACCAGTGATTTCTGTGACTACAGAAAATGTGAGTGGCATGCTGGTATTGACGCTGCAAGACAATGGTGGCGGTTTTTCTGCAGATATGATGCCGCATATATTTGAGCCTTACATGACCAGTAAGCCGCATGGCACCGGGCTTGGTCTGGCGATTGTGAAAAAGATTATTGACGAACACAGAGGCAGTATCAAGATAGAGAATGTAAGTGGTAATAATGGTGTTGCATTGGGGGCAACTGTTACGATCAGTATTCCGCTTTTTATTGAAGCAGCAATGAATTGATTTAACCAAAGATAATTTAACCTAAAACTAGATAAATATTCAGATAAAAATATGGCATCAAAACATATATTAGTCGTTGACGACGAAGTCGGTATTCGCGAACTATTGCGAGATATTCTGCAGGATGAAGGTTACCGTGTCGATCTAGCAGAGAACGCCGCCGCCGCCCGTGCTATGCGCTTGCACGAGCGTCCTGACGTAGTGCTACTGGACATCTGGATGCCGGACTGCGATGGCATTACTTTACTCAAAGAATGGGCGAATGGCGGTCTGTTAACCATGCCGGTAGTGATGATGTCAGGTCACGGCACTATTGATACCGCAGTGGAGGCCACGCGTATCGGCGCATTTGATTTTCTGGAAAAACCCATCGCGCTGCAAAAATTACTCAAGACAGTAGCGACCGCATTAAAGCATAGCGAGCAGTTGCCCAAGTCAGAAATGAGTCTGACAAATCTGGGCAAAAGCCAGATTGTGACGGCTCTGAAAGAGCGTCTGGAAAAAATTGCTTCCAGCGTTAATCATGGCCCTAGTCCCGTGCTGCTGATTGGGCCTAAAGGTTGCGGTGCCGAGCTTTGCGCGCGTTTTTTGCAGGTTGCAAATACGCCATGGTTGCAGTTGACGGAGTTTGGCCAGTTGGTAACAGCGCCACTGGATATTCTGGAACCGATACGGGATGGTGTGCTGTATATCAGTGAGATTGCCGAACTTAACAAGACCGAGCAAAAGGGGTTGCTGCTGCTGATCACCAAATCTGAAAAGTACAATGTGCGTGTTGTTTGTGCTACCAGTGAGAATCTGCCTAAATTGCAGGCTGAAGGTTTGTTTGATCACAATCTGCTGCAAATTTTATCGGCTGTTTCTTTACGCGTTCCGGCGCTGGAGGAGCATAAAGAGGATATTCCTGATCTGGCCGTAGCGATTGCCAATCTGCAATTCGAGCTAGCGGGTGTTCCCTATTGCGAATTTGACATAGCTGCTTTAAATGCACTGCGTAACGCGCCATGGCCAGGTGATATTGCCCAGCTAGATGCGGTGATACGCAATTTGATTCAAACCAGTCTGGGTGAAAAAATAACACTGGATGATGTGAATCGCGTAATGACACAGTTCGGCGAGGCGCAGCTGTTTGCCAAGGTTGAATCTTCTGATTCGGACGCGTTACCTGCAATTATTGAGACTAGTTTTGATAAACCGTTACGAGAAGCGCGTGATGAGTTTGAGCGGCTTTACTTCACTTACCATATAAAAAATGTTGCGGGCAATATGAGTAAACTTGCAGAAGTGGCCGGATTGGAACGTACACATTTATATCGTAAGCTTAAGCAGCTCGATATCAAGATCAAGGGTTAGTGTTTAAATAGTCAAACAGGCGGTTAAAGTTGGCCGACAACAAGCTCATTATTTAATTATGCAGCTTGGGTCTTAGGCAAATAAGTAATTTACTGCCTATCGTGTAAAAGTCTGGCAAGAAAAAAGAGTGTAATTAAAATGGCAAAAGAGAATCTGCAGCAGTTGCGACAACTTATCGCACAGCAGGCGGCACGTATGATGGCTGAAGATGGCGTTTCTGACTTTGCCTATGCTAAAAAGAAAGCCGGGCGGCAGCTAGGTGCTGTTGAAAATAGCATCATGCCATCTAATGCCGAGATTGAAGAAGAGCTCAAGCTCTACAATGCATTGTTTTTAAGCGAAGAACAGCCAGAAAATTTATATGATCTACGGGCTAATGCACTATTTACCATGCAGCTATTGGACAGATTTAACCCGCATTTAACCGGCGCGGTACTGGATGGTACGGCCGGACTGATGTCTGAAACCCATATTCACTTATTTGCCGATAGTGTCAAAGATGTGGAAATGTTTCTGCTCAACCAGAGAATTCCGTTTGATGTGAACGAAAAATCCTATCGCATCCTGAATGACGGCAAACGTGATAAAAAAGGGGATAGTCGCAAGACGGTACCTGTTTTTACGCTGGAAACCGAAAAAGGTTTAATCAGGCTCAGTGTGTTTGACGTTGATGATATCCGCGTGGCAACCAAGCGCGCGGCGGATGGTAGCAACGCCGACAGATTGAATATTGATGGTGTAAAGGCTTTGCTAGGGCAGTGAGTTTAGTATTTATTTGTCAAGAGCATGCGTCAGCACGCTCCTGATAAAAGTATATGGATTAAGCAGCTTTTAACCAGCGCGCTACGTCCATTGCAAAGTAAGTCAGAATGCCGTCGGCACCGGCGCGTTTGAAAGCGAGCAGGCTTTCCAGTACACAGGATTTTTCATCCAGCCAGCCATTTAATGCGGCAGCTTTCAGCATCGCGTATTCGCCACTTACCTGATAAGCATAAGTTGGCACGCCGAATTCGTCTTTGACGCGACGCACAATATCCAGGTAAGGCATGCCCGGTTTAACCATCACCATGTCTGCACCCTCGGAAATATCCAGCGCAACTTCCTGCATCGCTTCATCACTGTTGGCAGGGTCCATCTGGTAGGTGTATTTATTGCCTTTGCCCAGATTGGCCGCAGAACCGACAGCGTCACGAAAAGGTCCATAGAATGCTGAAGCGTATTTGGCTGAGTACGCCAGAATTTTGGTGTGAATGTTGCGCGTGCTTTCCAGCGCCTCGCGGATCTGGCCAACGCGACCGTCCATCATGTCGCTAGGCGCGACGATATCAGCACCGGCGTTAGCATGGGAGATCGCCTGTTTTACCAGTACCTCTATCGTTTCATCATTGAGCACATAACCTGATTCATCAATCAGGCCATCCTGACCATGCGTGGTGTAAGGGTCGAGCGCTACATCGGTAATCACGCCCAGTTCAGGGTAGACTGCTTTCAATGCGGCAACCGTGCGCTGTACGAGGCCATTCGGGTTAAATGCTTCGGCAGCATCCAGGCTTTTATACTGACTATCCACTACCGGAAACAAGGCAATGGCCGGAATGCCAAGCTGTACACACTCAGCAGCGGTTTTCAGCAGTACATCGATGCTCTGGCGTTTAACGCCGGGCATGGAGGTAACTTCTTCGGTACGGTTTTCACCATCGAGCACAAATACCGGGTAAATCAGATCGTTAGTAGTGAGTACATTTTCACGCATCAGGCGGCGTGAGAATTCATCTTTACGCATACGGCGCGGACGGGCGTAGGGGTAGCTCATAATTGATTCCTTATTCTTTAGATTGCCTGAATGATATCAGGCAAACACTTTCGCTAATTCAACACCTGGTTCCGGCTGGCGCATGAACGCTTCACCGACCAGGAAAGTATGTACGTTATTTTTACGCATCAGTGCCACGTCTTCCGCGGTGAAAATGCCGGATTCAGTGACAACGATTTTGCTGTTGGGGATACGTGACAGTAAACCCAGCGTGGTATCCAGTGTTACTTCGAAAGTGCGCAGGTTGCGGTTGTTAATGCCCAGTAGCGGCGTTTCCAGCTGCAAGGCAAGGTCCAGCTCTTCGCCATTATGCACTTCTACCAGTACCGCCATGCCTAATTCGTGTGCAATTTTTTCCAGTTCGCGCATGGTCGCTAAATCAAGTGCAGCAGCAATCAGCAGAATGCAGTCAGCACCCATTGCACGCGCTTCATAGACTTGGTATGGATCTATCATGAAGTCTTTGCGTAATACCGGTAGATTGCAGGCAGCGCGTGCCTGCTTCAGATATTCTGGGCAACCCTGGAAATACTCAATGTCAGTAAGCACTGACAAACACGCAGCGCCACCTTGCTCATAGCTTTTTGCAATGTCTGCTGGCCTGAAGTCTTCGCGGATAATACCTTTGGACGGGCTCGCCTTTTTAATTTCAGCAATCACGGCTGATTTGTTGTTGGCAATTTTGCTGCGAATGCTGCCGACAAAGTCACGCGGCGCTGCTGCGGCTTTGGCTTCGGCCTGAACTTCACTAAGTGGTTTTTGTGCTTTTGCAGCGGCAACTTCTACAACCTTGGTGGCAATGATTTTATTCAGTATGTCTGACATGATTTAATTTCACTATTTATAAATACTGTTTGAGTTACTAGAGGACTTCTATTGGTATTTTTGGCCATTGTGCATCACCCAGCCTGCTACATGGTCACCCTGCGGTGCGTGATGTGTCCAGTGTATTACGCCGCCTTTGGGGTTGTACACATATTCACCGTAAAAGCTGATTTCATCACCTGTCTGCACGGGCACCCTTGGTGCCAGATCAATGTTGTGAGCAAATAATAATGTCTGCTGCGCATTGATTTTCACCAGAAACTTCTGATGCCTTGAGCCCTTGTTGTCATCTTTCAGCAGCTTGATGACAACACCGTGCCCGCTAACCTGAACATCACTTTTTCTAGCTTTAAAAGCCTGCTCTATTTCGGCATTACTAACTTCAGCAACTGTTACTGTGCTGTCAGCCTCAAGTGCTTGCAAGTTATTGGCATCAGGCTTGCCGCAAGCGCCTAGTGCTAACGCTAAATATAGCGCTAAAAGGAGATTTTTTAGGTGATCGCTCATGTGTTAGTCAGCGACACCAGTTCCTGTAACTTCTGCATCGCTTTGCCGTTATCAAGCATCTCTGCTGCGGTGGCGATACCATCTTGTAGCGACTGTGTTAATCCGGCCACGTAAATGGCGGCACCGGCATTCAGTAACACAATGTCTCGCGCAGCGCCGGTTTTTCCGGAGAGCACGTCCAGCACCATGTTTTTTGATTCCTGAGCATCGGCTACTTTAATGCTGCTTAATTCATGCAAACGCATACCGAATTGCTGCGGATTGACTACAAACTCCTGCACAGTGCCGTTTTTCAGTTCAGCGACATAAGTATCGCCGGTGAAAGAGATTTCATCCATGCCATCAGCGCCGCATACGACCATGACATGCTCACTTCCCAACTGTTTTAACACATGTGCAAGCTTGCCAGTTAAGTTTGCTGAAAATACGCCTAGTAGCTGATTCTTTGCGTGTGCGGGATTAGTGAGCGGGCCCAGCAGATTGAACATGGTGCGCACCCCAAGCTCTTTGCGCACTGGGGCTGAGTGTTTCATTGCACTGTGATGGTTGGGCGCGAACATGAAACCCAAGCCAATTTTGTTGATACAGCTGGCAACTTGCTCAGGGCTTTGGCTGACATTAACACCTAAAGATTCAAGTACGTCTGCACTGCCGCAGACTGAAGATACTGAGCGTCCGCCATGTTTTGCGACTTTTGCGCCGGCGGCTGCGGCCACAAAGGCGCTAGTGGTAGAAACGTTAAAGGTCTGGATACCATCGCCGCCGGTGCCGCAGGTGTCGATAAGATGCCTTGATTCTTCTATATTTACTTTGCTTGAGAGCTCACGCATTACACTGGCGGCCGCTGCAATCTCATCAACAGTCTCACCTTTAATACGCAAAGCTACCAGAAAAGCTGAAATCTGCGCATGCGTAAGTGCGCCAGACATGACCTGATGCATCACACTTTGCATGACTTCAAAGCTCAAGTCCTGGCCGTTGATAAGCTGGTTTAGAATTTGCGAATAATTCACTTGGTGATAGCTTTCAAAAAATTAATTGGCTTTCAAGAAATTATTCAAAAGCTCATGGCCATATTCGGTAAGTATAGATTCCGGATGGAATTGCACGCCTTCCACCGCCAGCGTTTTATGGCGCACGCCCATAATCTCGCCGTCTTCAGTCCATGCGGTAATTTCCAGGCAATCTGGCAAAGTTTCTTTTTCAATGACCAGTGAATGGTAGCGTGTTGCGGTGTATGGGTTTGGCAAACCTTTAAATACGCCGACGTCATTGTGGTAGATCAGTGAAGTTTTACCATGCATGAGTTGTTTTGCGTGAACGATATTGCCGCCAAAGGCCTGACCGATACTTTGATGCCCCAGGCACACGCCTAATAATGGAATCTTGCCTGCAAACTCTTTAATGAGCGGGACACTGATACCAGCCTCATTCGGCGTGCATGGACCCGGGGAGATAACGATATGATCAGGCTTGAGCTCGGCAACTTTGGCCAGGTCAATTTCATCGTTGCGGTATACCAGCACGTCCTGACCCAGTTCACCTAGATATTGCACCAGGTTGTAGGTGAACGAATCATAGTTATCTATCATTAACAGCATGTAACATCCTAATCTATTTGCCGGCTTTCCAAACTAGGAAAGTCTTGAATGCTTGGAAAGAATTGAATTAACTTATCATTTTACCAATGCTTAAAATGAACGTACAGGTAAATGCATAAAAAGATTGCCCGCCGCGTAATCTTTACAGCATGGAAAATTTTGTGCTGCTGATGATATTGGCTTAGCTGGCGCAGGTATAAGGACCAGGGTCAATCTGCGGTGTTTCTCCAGCCATCAGTGCTGCAATCAATTTGGCGCTGGCGGGTGCCATCGTCAGGCCGTATCTGAAATGCCCGGTATTCAGATATAGATTTTTAATACTAGGGTGGGCGCAGATTGCAGGCAGGTTTTCTGGAGTACCCGGACGTAGTCCGCTCCAGTGCTTGATAATGGGCTGGTGTTTCAGCTCTGGCATAATGGCTTCAGCTTTTATGCGTAATTCATCACGTACACTTTCAGTGACGCCGTTATCAAAGCCTACATCTTCCAGCGTGCTGCCTGCCAGCAAGTGGCCGTCAAGACGCGGTATCATGTAAAAGCCTTCGCGGTAAACCATCTGCTGCAGGTTTTTTTCAGGTTTATATAGCAGTATCTGCCCGCGCATCGGCTTGATATTGAGCTTGGCGCTAGTTTGTTTTAAAAGGTCAAAGCTCCATGCGCCCGAGGTTACTACAAACTGATCGGCACTTAATTTTTCACCGTTAGTCGTCTGCCACTCATTTAGCTCCTCGGTCTCCTGCAACGGCAGCAGCTGCGTATGTTCCAGCATTGTCACGTTGTGCTGCTCCAGCCATTTGCGGATCGCCTGCATCAGGTATGGTGGGCGTATCTGGCATACCTTCGGTAACCATAATGCATCATCGCCACTTGGCGATTGCACATCATAATCTGCGGCTTTTACTACCTGTGCTTCAATCTGATTCTTTTCACACCAAGCCAGAGCTGCATCTTTATCGAACGCTGGCAGCAGCAGGAAGCCTGATTGCACAAAATTCGCATCTACACCAGTTTCGCGTAATAGTTTTTGGCTAAGTTCACGGTAGAAACCAGCGCCTGTGCGCGTCAGGGTATTGACCGGCTCTGAATATTGCCACGGCAACAGCGGAAAAATAATGCCGCCTCCAGCCCAAGACGATTCGCCGGAGGTCTGGCTGGCAATTTGATTGCGTTCAACAATGGTGACGCGCTGACCGCGATTGATAAGTTCCATTGCGGTCATGCAGCCTACAATGCCGCCGCCGATAATCATTACATGTTTAGTCATAATTTATTCTGGTCATTTCTATAAATACATTCTTTGGGCGCATTACTGCGTTGCGACTATATTTCAAACAGACTCGCAACCTCGCTGTATACCGCATACTATCTCGGCTCCTGCGTTCCGTGCGCCTTGGCGTATGAATAATGCGCTTCAGCGCATATATTCTACGGACATGCCCTTTACGGGTAATATGCATCCCAAACTCTGCATTTATAGAAGTGCCCTATTATTTAATAGCAACACGTCCAATGAGCAGAGCATTTTCAGCATTGGCTAAGCCAGTAGGCTGGCCAAGCAGCACCACTACATCACCTTCAGCAAGCAGGCTATCTGTTGTCAGTACCGCGCCATTTGAATTGGGGCGGCGAATGGCTTTCACTTCAACAGCAAAAACATCCAGCTGCATATCGGCAAGGCTTCTGCCAATCGCAAAAGCACCGTTGGTGATAATCACCGAGTGTAAACGCACCTGTTGTTTTTCCAGGTCTTCACTGTCAGTATCTGACGCGCCATGGAAGTAGCCTTTGAATAGCTTGTAACGTTCTTCACGGAACAAACGGATGCGTTTTACTACGCGGTTAAGCGGCACACCAAGCAGCATCAGGGCATGTGAGGCCAGCATCAGGCTGCCTTCAAGAATCTCAGGCACAACCTCGGCAGCCCCGGCGGCACGTAACTGCTCCATATGTGAGTCATCTACAGTACGCACGATGACGGGTACATGCGGATAGCTTTCCTGTGCGATATGTAAAATCTTCATTGCGGCACGATTGTCGGCATAACTGATGATCAGTGCTTTGGCGCGTGCGCATCCGGCAGCTGAAAGTACAACCCGTCTTGCTGCATCGCCAAACATGACGTTTTCGCCGGCCGCTGCAGCCTCCAGCACACGTGCCGGGTCAATATCCAGTGCGATGTAAGGAATCTTTTCTTCTCGCAGAAAGCGTCCTAAATACTGACCGCTACGGCCATAGCCGCAAATCACGACGTGATCATGTAGATGCCGGCCTGCTTCCTCAATCTCCTCTACAACTTTGCCGCTGTTGCGGGTATAGCTGCCGACCAGTCGCCTGGCTATTTTTCCGTTGTATTGAATTAAAAATGGCGCGATTACCATGGATAGCAGTGATGCGGCCAGAACGGCTTGCAGAGGCACGCCGCTAATCAGCTTATGTTCAGCACCCAACGCGAGAATTACAAAGCTGAATTCACCTGCCTGCGCCAGAATGACTGCAGTGCGGATGGCTACGCCGGCTTCATATTTGAACAGCCGAACCACAGCAGCAACGATTAACGCTTTGAATAGAATAAACCCAAACAGGATTAACAGTATCAAGCCAACATGGTTATAAATCTGCTGCAGATTCAATAGCATGCCAACGCTGATAAAGAATAGCCCCAGCAGAATGTCGCGGAATGGAGAGATATCCGATTCCACCTGATATCTGAACTTGGTTTCTGAAATCAGCATACCGGCAATGAAGGCGCCCAGTGCGTAAGATAATCCTGCGAGCTTGGTGGCAAAAGCCAGCAGCAAAGTGACCATCAGCACGTTCATCACAAATAATTCGCGTGAGCGCTGGCTTGCAACCAGATTGAACCACGGGTTAATCAGCCACTTACCTACCGTGAACAGCAGTAACAGCATGGCAGCTGCTTTGAGCATTGCCAGGCCCAGCACATCGATCAAGTTTGAGCTGGCCATTCCCAGTGCCGGTATCAGTACCAGCATAGGTACCACTGCAATATCCTGAAACAGCAGAACGCCGATACTTAAGCGGCCATGGCGTGAGTTTAAATCAATGCGCTCTGCCAGAATTTTAGAAACAATAGCCGTCGATGACATGGCTAACGCAGCGCCGATCACGAATGCAGTTGCCCAGCTTAGTCCTGCTACTTTTGAAATGACCATGGTCAGTATCAGTGTAATAATTACCTGACCGCCACCTAAGCCTAACACTTTTTTTCGCATCGCATACAACTGTGGCAGGCTGAATTCGAGGCCTATGCTGAACATTAAAAACACGATACCGAATTCTGCAAACTCGCGATTAGCTTCGCTATCCGGCAGCAGGCCGAAGGTATGCGGGCCTAATGCCAACCCTACCAGAAAATAGGCAAGCATCGCTGGCAAGTTGAATGCACGGAATAATGCTACCGCAAACACTGAGCTAATCAGCAGTATTAAAATTAATGGTAATGTGTTGAACATATTTTTATGATGTTAGAGGGTTAAGCCTACCTTTCCTTATATTGTTTCATATTGGCGCATGACTTATGAAATTTTTTTATCAGTTGGGTTTTAATCGATTTTTTTAGCATTGGCGTGGCGCTAATAGCAAAATCTGTGCCCGGCCAGCGTTTTTTTATGTATTTTGCCTAAAAAAGGTGTTATTAATTAGCCGTTAGGCTTTATAACTTCAGAATTCCCTTTTATACTAGCCGTTAACTTTCTTTGATCTAAATCGTTAAAGCCCTGGCGATATATCTTTAGTCCTTATAAAACATAGCGAATGCCATTATCAAATAACAATATCAGGCCTGACCAGTTGCGAGAAACGCCGCAAGCCACGGGTCACAGCACAAATCAAGCCATAGTTCAGAACAAAACGCTGAATTTAGCTAAAGAGATTCTGCTGCTGGAAGCGCGCGAGGTTGAATTGCTCGCAGAGCGACTGGATGGTAATTTCACTGCTGCGGTAGCATGCATTTTGGAATGCAAGGGGCGTGTAGTTGTGAGTGGCATGGGTAAGTCCGGGCATATAGGCGGCAAAATTGCATCTACATTTGCCAGCACCGGCACACCTGCATTTTTCATGCATCCGGCTGAAGCTAGTCATGGCGATCTCGGCATGATCACCGCTGGCGATGTCGTGATTGCACTTTCGAACTCCGGCGAGAGTGACGAGATATTGGCTATCGTGCCGCCGTTAAAAAGATTAGGTGCGAAAATCATAGCGATTACCGGTAATGATGCATCTACCTTAGCGCAGGCAGCGGATATACATTTGAGTGCGCATGTGGCAAAAGAGGCGTGCCCGCTTGGGTTGGCGCCAACTTCCAGCACTACAGTAGCGTTGGCACTCGGTGATGCGCTAGCTTTGTGCGTGTTGGATTTACGTGATTTTACGGCTGAAGACTTTGCGCGCTCGCATCCGGGCGGCAGCTTAGGGCGCCGATTGTTGGTTCGTGTCAGCGATGTGATGCGAACAGATGCCAATGTGCCGCAAGTGCCAATTAGTGCGACACTTGCAGAGGGCTTGCTTGAAATGTCGCGTAAGGGGTTGGGTTTGACTGCCGTAGTCGATGCGCATGGTATGCCGCTGGGTATATTTACCGATGGTGATTTGCGACGTGCGTTTGAGCAGAATATCAATATTGCCAATGCTGCAATCAGAGATGTGATGCACCAGAATCCCAAAACAATTGATAGTGATGAATTGGCGATGGTGGCTGTAGAAATGATGGAGCAATGCAAGGTTAATGGACTGCTGGTGGTTAACAATTCGGGTGTTCTGGTCGGTGCGTTGAATATGCATGACCTTTTATTGGCAAAGGTGGTTTAGGTGAGCTTGACTAATAACAATATAGATTTAAATCAGCGCTTACAGAAAATCAAGCTGCTGATTCTGGATGTAGACGGTGTAATGACCGATGGCGGCTTAACAATCGGTGACGACGGGCAGGAATATAAAACCTTTCATTCACATGATGGTTTGGGCATGAAACTGCTCAAAGCTACCGGTGTTTCAATGGCGATTATTACCGGCCGCACTTCGAATGTAGTGAAAAAACGCGCCGAGACTACTGGTGTTGCGCATTTCTACCAGGGTGTGGACGATAAATTACTGGCATTTCAAGATTTGATGAAATCCAGTGGCTTGCAGGCCGAGCAGTGTGCTTTTATGGGTGATGATGTGGTGGATTTACCGCCTATGCTGCAATGCGGGTTGGCTATTGCGGTACCGGATTCCCCGGCACTGCTGCTGAAATATGCGCACTATGTGACTTATAAATCAGGCGGGCGCGGTGCGGTGCGTGAGGTTTGTGAATTGATTATGCAGGCGCAGGGCACATTTGATGCGCAGATGGAAAAATTTTTAACGCAGGCAAGTATCAGTAATTAGGCTAAGTACATGTTATTGACTGCGACTTTTCCACTTTACTGTTTTATACCGTGCCGTTGCATAGCGTGCTGCTGTATACAGCTCCACGCTATAGAAATGCGTAAATGAGTATGCGTTCCGGCACGCGGGCAGCGATTACATTTCCATTGGCATTGCTGATTCTTCTGGCATTGCTGACGTTCTGGATTAACAGGACAGTACAGCCGCCGCTACCGAAACTGGACGGCAGTAGCCGCCATGACCCTGATTACATCATGAGCAATTTTGTAACAACACAAACGGATGTTAATGGTGATTTGCGCTATAAATTGGCGGCTGTCGAAATGCGTCATTTTCCTGATGACGATAGTACAGAACTGCAGCGCCCGCGCTATACACAATTTGCAATAAACAAACCTTATACAGAAGTGCAGGGCTTGCGCGGTTTGGTATCATCCGATGGCGAAGAAGTTCAGTTATTTGATGATGTGATAGTGACGCGCCAGGCATTCGCAGATAAAGGTGAAATGACGGTTGAAACCGATTATCTTAATATTCGCCCTAATGAAGAGTTGGTGACCACAGACCGACCGGTTATTATCCGGCAGGCACCAAAAACGGTCATTTATGCCACAGGTATGGTGTATGAAAAGAAACAAAAAACTATGACTTTGCTGCATAAAGTACGTGCGCATTATGAAAGGCCAGCCATTGCGGGCAATGCGGGTAATTCAAACCAGCCAAAAAACGGCGCTGGTCAAAACGGTACCAGTAAAAATAGTCAGCTTTCTAAAAAGCTGACTACAGAGCAAGAAGCTCTCAAACAGGAAAAATCCAACATTAACGATGAGCGCATTCGGAGACGTTATGAATAAGCCGTATTTCACAGTAAAAGCAGATTTAATGATAGGTGTCATGGTGATGAGCCTTTCATTGCTGAGCGTTTCAGGCCGCGCCATGGCAGAAGCCGCAGATAGGGACAAGCCTATCGATTTAGAAGCAGACACTGTTAAGGTCGATGATTCCAAACAAATCAGTACCTACAGCGGCAACGTGATCCTGACGCAGGGTACGTTGGTAATCCATGCCGATAAGCTGATCGTGCGTGAGGATAATCTGGGGTTCCAGCACAGTACGTCTTTAGGCAACCCGACCACTTTCAAACAGAAGATGGAAGGTAAAAACGAATATATGGAAGGTAGCGCACAGCGTATTGAATACAATGGGCGTATGGATAAAGTGCAGCTTTATACCAAGGCCTGGGTAAAGCGCGGTGCTGATATCGTGCACGGCGATTACATCATGTATGACGCCAATGCCGAATATGCAGAAGTGATAGGCGGCGGCCCGCAGGGAACTAGCGGCGGTCGCGTGCGCGCGGTTATTCAGCCGAAAGGCAAGAAACCTGCTGCGCCGGTGAGTCCTGCACCTGCCAAATCTAGTGAGCCTCCGGCCAAAACAAGTTTTATGAGCATTAATCCTGCAGACAATGTTGCAACTGCAACGCCGGTAAAAAATATGCGTCTTAGCCGTAACTTAGAAGTTAGCCCCCAGCTTAAATAAAAAGAGAGCATGTGATGAGTGAACTCGTTGTAGAAAATCTGCGCAAATCTTATAAAGCACGTACCGTGGTGCAGGATATTTCTTTGACGATAAAAAGCGGAGAAGTAATCGGGCTGCTCGGGCCTAACGGTGCCGGTAAAACCACCAGTTTTTATATGATGGTGGGTCTGGTACCTTTGGATGAAGGCAGAATTCTGCTCGATGGTGTGGATTTAAGCCGTATGCCTATTCATATGCGTGCAAGAATGGGCTTGTCTTACCTGCCGCAGGAGGCTTCAATCTTCCGCAAGCTGACAGTGACTGAAAATATTCTGGCTATATTGCAGCTGCAGGAGATTTCTGAAGAGGAAATGCAAGAGAAGCTGGAGTCGCTATTGGAAGAACTGCATATCACGCATATCCGTGATAGTGCTGCCATAAGCCTTTCCGGTGGTGAACGGCGTCGTGTTGAAATTGCGCGCTGTCTGGCTTCAGACCCTAGCTTTGTATTGCTGGATGAACCGTTTGCCGGCATTGACCCGATTGCTGTGATTGATATTCAGCAGATTGTTCGTTTTTTGAGTTCACGCAATATCGGCGTGCTAATTACTGATCATAACGTGCGCGAAACTTTAGGTATTTGCGACCGTGCTTATATTGTTAACCAGGGGCATGTATTTGCTTCTGGCATTCCTAGCGAAATCGTAGCAAACGAAAGTGTTAGAGAAGTTTATCTGGGTAAAGATTTTCGTCTATGAAGCAAGGCTTACAGCTCAAATTTTCTCAAAATCTATCGCTTACCCCGCAGCTGCAGCAGGCAATACGTCTGCTACAGCTCTCCACTCTGGAGCTGAATCAGGAAATCGATGTTCTGATGCAGACCAATCCATTGCTGGAGCGTGGCGATGATAATGAAGATGAGTACGGTAACCCTGTAGATCAGGGTGCAGAAGACTCTACATCAGCCGCTTCAACGCAGGCCTCTGACCAAGAGGTTTCTGTAAATGCCGGTACCGATAATTTTGATGCTGAATTCAGCAATCAGGATTTTCAGCCCGGCACTAATGATAGCCGTACTAGTGAGACCAGCGCTTCTGAAACAACGCAGTTTGAAGAGTCTGCAGACTTCGAGCCAACAGCGCCGGATTTTTCAGATACGTTTTCGGCAGAGTTTGATGAAGAGTTCGATGTTTTCTCTAACGGCAGTCGCTGGGACGAGAATAATGCGCCGGCAGATGACGACAGTGACTTTAAGCCGCAGGAAACTTTGCAGATCAGCTTACGCGAACATTTAATGTCGCAACTGAAACTGATGCCACTGTCAGAGCGCGATCAAACACTCACCTTGTTGCTGGTAGATAGTATTAATGAAGATGGCTACTTGGAGCAATCTCTTGAAAAAGTGGCTGAAGAAATGCCGCCGGAACTTGAGATTGATGCAATGGAACTGCAAACGGCATTACGCCATATTCAGCATCTGGACCCGGCGGGTGTTGGTGCGCGTAATTTAAGTGAATGTTTGTTGCTTCAGCTTGAAGTGATGCCGGACAACACACCGCACCTTGCATTGGCACGTTTGATAGCAGAAAAGCATTTACCGGCATTGGGTGCGCGCGATTTCGTCAAGTTGCGTAAAGAGCTCGGGTGTGATGAGCAAACCCTTAAGCAGGCGCAGCAAGTGATTACCAGCTTAAACCCAAGGCCAGGTGCTGATTTTAGCAACATCGGCTCCGAGCATTACATTCAGCATGAAGTGGTCGTGAAAAAAGTCAAAGGTATTTGGATCGCGAGCCTGAATGAGAGCGTGATTCCAAAACTCAGAATCAACCAGCTCTACGCCGGCATATTAAAGCGTAACCGTGACAGTTCCAGCCAGTATCTGCAAAGCCAGATGCAGGAAGCAAAATGGATGATTAAAAATATCCAGCAGCGATTTTCTACGATACTGCGCGTTTCGCAGGCGATTGTTGATCGTCAGCGTAACTTTCTTGAATACGGTGAAGTAGCAATGAAACCGCTGGTGCTGCGCGAAATTGCAGACGAGCTGGGTTTGCACGAATCGACCATCTCCCGCGTCACCACCAATAAATACATGCTGACGCCGCGCGGTATTTTTGAGCTTAAATACTTTTTCGGTAGCTCGGTTGCGACCGACACTGGCGGCACTTGTTCAGCTACGGCAATTCGTGCGCTGATTAAAAAACTGGTTGAGCAGGAAAACCCTAAAAAGCCTTATTCAGATAATCAGATTACTGATTTACTCGCAAAACAAGGCATCGTCGTGGCGCGCCGCACTATCGCAAAATATCGTGAATCATTGAATATTGCGCCAGCTAGTTTAAGAAAATCGTTATAAAAACTGCTAAGTAAAAATGAGGCATCATCATTGAAAGGTGATCTATTTTATTCATACAACATTGGCAGACTGCCTGGCAGTTGCGAACCGACTGTGTGCAATAACGCTGCATTCAATATAAAATTTTAGATAGCGCTAAAAAAATAATAACTAAATGATTTTACTGAATATTTTAATTAACAATTTTGCATGGCATTCACTTTAGATGTATCTGAAAGCATCAAATAAGATGGCAGCTTTACGTTAGGCTGTAAACGCGCAATTATGGATTTATTCGGAACTCATAGAATCAGTGTTGAAACAATTCGACGACTTGCAGTTGAATGTCACGCCCTTGATATTTGTGCAGTTCGCTTATTAATTGACACCACTATTGATGAGCCGAACGGCCTAAGAACATGTTACGAAGAGCTCTTCTCAGAAAAGCTACTCTCATTAGCTATCGCACTACGAACAAAGTTCTATCAAGGTATTCCTAGCAAAGGCACCGAGAAGTTCGTTTCACACTCAGCATTTCTCCTCGTCGCTGACAAAGAGTCGATTGAGTCCTTTACGATTAAAGACGTCTGCGACAAGATAATTCACGCCGAATCAATCAATAGACCGCTTAATGACGGAACTGCTCAACCAATAACACAAGTTCGTGGTAGGCATCAGAATATTTCATGGGTATTGCATGTTTCCACGAGCTTGTTTTGTGAGGGCGTATTAAACTGGCTCGCTTCGATTGAGGGTACAGTAAGAGACAAAAGCGGCCTAACACATCATTCAAAATGGACTGGCTAAAGCTAGCCCCTTAATTTAAATGTTAGACATTAAAAAATGACCATCGAACTATTAATTCTGCTTGTGGCAGGTGTATTTGTTATTGCAGTACTTTACTCGTCGGTAGGCCATGCTGGCGCATCAGGCTATATTGCCGTGATGTCACTGTTATCTATGGCGCCTGCTGTGATTAAACCGACTGCTTTGTCGCTCAACATTCTGGTAGCCACTATTGCCACATGGCAGTTTTATCGGGCAGGTCATTTTTCATGGAGATTATTCTGGCCTTTTGCCGCACTTGCGGTGCCGTTTGCGTTTGTTGGCGGGCATCTTAATCTGCCGACTCATCTTTTTAAGATGGTGCTGGGAGTTGTGCTGCTATATTCTGCACTACGTTTTTTCATACAATCTAAACAGACATTGCAAATACAAGAGCCGCCGCGCGTGCAGGCTTTAGCGGCTGGTGCCGGCATCGGATTTTTATCCGGGCTGACCGGTACTGGCGGTGGTATTTTCCTTACGCCGCTTTTGCTTTTTATGGGCTGGGCAGATGCCAAGCGAGCTGCCGCTGTTTCTGCTTTATTCGTGCTGGTTAATTCCATTTCCGGGTTAGCTGGTAACTTCTCTGCTACAAAGTCACTGCCTCCATTTATCATTCCCTTGCTTGTTGCAGCGGCGTTAGGTGGCAGTCTTGGTTCTTATTTTGGCAGCCGCCGCATTCAGTCGGCCGCTATTAAAAAATTGTTGGCATTAGTGCTGCTTATTGCAGGCTTAAAGTTGATTTTTACTTAAAACTATCTATAAAAACCATATTTTTTATTGCAGCCAAGTAGGGCGGGCGGTAATTTGGAGTGATTTATCCCGCAGCAATAATCCGTTACAAAAAAATTCTTTGTTTCGATGCCACAGATGCAAATGAACGTAGTAAACTGAAATTGTTCGACGAGTTTTGAATGCATCAAGCTGGTTCAGACTCGAAGAATATTTTCAAAAGGAGCAAGACATGAATTTACAATTAACTGGTCACCATTTAGAAATTACTCCAGCTTTGCGCGATTATGTAACGAGCAAGCTCGCTAGAATTAGTAACCACTTTGATCATGTGATCGATGTCAAAGTGACCATGAGTGTTGAAAAACTCGCCCAAAAGGTAGAGGCTACACTCCATGTTCCTGGTAATGATTTACATGCGGAATGTCAGGATGAAAATATGTACAGTGCGATTGATATGCTGACTGACAAACTAGACCGTCAAGTGGTGAAACACAAAGAAAAAAATGCAGATCACCACAAAGCGAATGGTGCCGTTAAGCATCAGAATGTTGAATAATTAAGTACTTTAATATTTTTTAATCATCATTTATGGCTCAAATAAACGTCGCTGAGCTATTCAAACAAACCCGCCGTAAGCTCAAACTGAATTGGATTGCCGGGCTAAACGGCGGGTCAAATACTCTCACAAGCGAAACTGTAACAAAACCATCTCTGGCCCTCATAGGCCATCTTAACTTCGTGCACCCCAACCGCGTTCAGGTATTGGGTTGTGCCGAAATGGATTATTTGCGCAGCTTGCCTTCCGCAGAAGCTGTGCGTGCAATTGAAAACCTGTACTCGACTGATCTGGCCGCGGTGATTGTTGCTAACGGCGAGAAAGTGCCGGAATCACTGATTGCTGCTGCCGACGCGCATGCTGCGCCTTTGTTTACTTCAACTTTACGCAGCCCTGCGCTGATGGATTTTTTGAGCCATTATCTTGCGCAGGCGGTGGCAGAGTCTGTTAGTCTGCATGGCGTATTTATGGAAGTGCAGGGCTTTGGCGCGCTGATTAAAGGCGAGGCAGCAATCGGTAAAAGTGAGTTGGCTCTGGAACTGATTTCACGCGGGCATCGCCTGGTCGCAGATGATATCGTAGATTTTTTCCGCATTTCACCGGAGCGGGTGGAAGGGCGCTGCCCTTCATTACTGCAGGACTTTCTGGAAGTGCGCGGTTTAGGCATTTTGAATATTCGCGCTATTTTTGGCGATAACTCCGTTAAGCCAACCAAGCCTCTGGATTTGATTATTCAGCTGGAGATGGCAGATAAACTGGCTCCGCAACTATTAGACAGACTGAATATCAAAACCCTGCATGAAGAAGTGCTGGGTGTTAAAGTGCCAAAAGTGCAGATTCCAATTGCAGCCGGGCGCAACATTGCGGTGCTGGTAGAAGTTGCAATTCGCAACCACGTGTTATTATTGCGCGGTATCAGTGCAACCAAGCAGTTTACACAGCGCCACCAGCGTGAAATGAAAAAGAACCGATAGCTATTTAATTTCATAAAATGAAGCAATTAATAATAGTCACGGGCCTCTCCGGCTCAGGTAAAAGTATCGCATTGCGTGCGCTTGAAGATAGCGGTTATTACTGCATCGACAATTTGCCGGCAACGATGCTGCCCAGCCTGTCAGATCACTTGACTACTGTGAATCATAACCTAGTAGCGATTAGCATTGATAGCCGCAGTGCAGCGATTGAAACGCTGCCAGCCTATATAGAATTACTAAAATCGCAAAATGTTGACACGCGTGTTTTGTATTTAGAGTCTAACGTGGAAACACTGGTAAAGCGTTTCAGTGAGACCCGGCGTAAGCATCCTTTAAGTAAAGATACTACGACTTTGGCCGAAAGTATCGCGTTTGAGCGTGATTTGCTGGGTAATCTCGGTAGCCTGGGTCACGTGATCGACACCAGCAACCTGAGTGCCAACACATTGCGTGGCTGGGTAAAAGATGTGGTGTCCAGTGAGCATGCCGGACTTACGCTATTGTTTACTTCATTTGGATTCAAGCATGGCATTCCGCTGGATGCTGATTTTGTATTTGATGTGCGCTGTTTGCCTAACCCTCACTATGATCCGAATTTACGTGAGCTAACGGGCAAAGATGAACAGATTAAAGCGTATCTGGAAGTGCATGATTCGGTACAGGAAATGCTCTCGGATATTCGGGCCTATGTGGAAAAATGGTTGCCTTGTTTTGTGATGGATAACCGTGGATATTTGACTGTGGCAATCGGTTGCACGGGTGGTCAGCATCGCTCGGTTTATATGGTTGAGCAGCTAAGCCAGTATTTTCAGTCACAGCAAAAAGTACTGACGCGGCATAGAGAGCTTAAATAGCAGTAGTAACAATATTGGGTAAGCATAAACAATGATTGGTATTTTAATTATCACACACGGTACACTCGGCGATAGTCTGCTGGAGTGTGCGAACCATATGCTGGGGAAAACGCCTCCGCAGATAGCTTCACTGGCAATAAGCAGTAAAGATGACCCTAATACTGTGATACCTAAAGCGCTGGCATTAGTCGCTAAAGTCAATAGTGGCGATGGCGTGCTGGTGCTGTCAGATATGTACGGCGCTACGCCATGTAATATCGTGACTCAAGTACTGCAACCAGGCTTGGTAGAAGGTGTGGCTGGCGTTAATTTGCCAATGCTGGTTAGAGTCATGACTTATCGGCACGAGCCGTTGTTGGTCCTGGTTGATAAGGCACTCAGCGGAGGCCGTGAGGGAGTCGTTGCATTTGACCGTGAAAGCTGCGAACGCTTTGATCAACGCCCCATTAAATAATAAGGTTTAGATTTATATGATTAGCAAGCAATTGGAAATTATCAATAAACTGGGCCTGCATGCCCGTGCTTCAACCAAGCTCACGCAAACTGCGAGTAAGTTTGCCAGTGAGGTATGGATTGAGCGTAATGGTCGCCGCGTCAATGCTAAAAGCATTATGGGTGTGATGATGCTGGCGGCGGCAAAAGGTGCGATTGTTACGCTAGAGGCTAACGGCGCTGACGAGGCCGCAGCTATCGATGCATTGACCGCCTTGATTGAAGACTACTTCGGCGAAGGCGAATGACCAGTTTCAGTATTCATGGTGTAGGGGTTTCCAGTGGCATAGCTATTGGCCAGGCTCATCTTCTCTCCAACGCACTGTTGGAAGTTGTGCATTACCAACTGCCTAAACATTTAATCGATGATGAAATAAAGCGTTTTAGTGACGCGATTGCAGCAGTTAAGCATGATTTAGTGCAAATTAAGGCAAGTTTGCGTAAGAATGCGCCAGCTGAGTTGGCAGCATTTATTGGCACGCATCTGATGATGCTGGAAGATAAATCCCTTTCCGAAGTGCCTAAGGACATCATCAGGAATGAGCAATGCAATGCCGAATGGGCAATTAAACTGCAGATGGATGACATCGTCGACCAGTTTGAGCAGATTGAAGACAGCTATTTACGTGAGCGCAAGCAGGATGTCATTCAGGTTGTTGAACGTATTATCAAGGTACTGCTCGGGCATCAGGCGCAGTTAAGTACCGAACAGCAAACCAGTGCATTGCATCAGGAGCGCAAACTGATTCTGGTTGCGCATGATGTTTCGCCAGCAGATGCCATACAATTCAAGCAGCACCAGTTTGCAGCTTTTATTACCGATGTCGGCGGCGCGACATCACATACGGCGATTCTGGCGCGCAGTCTTAATATTCCTTCTATAGTTGCGTTACAGCGCGCACGCGATTTAATCAATGATGGCGAACTCATCATTGTTGATGGTGATCTGGGCGTTGTGATTGTTAACCCGTCTAAAGAAATCCTGGCGGAATACAAGCTGCGGCAGGAACAGTGGGAACTGGAACAGCAAAAGCTGCAGCGCATTAAGAGCACCAAGGCGCTGACGATAGACGGTACACAGATAGAGCTTATGGCCAATATCGAGGTGCCGGAAGACGTGGCAGCAGTCAAAGCATCCGGCGCTACCGGTATTGGTTTGTATCGTACTGAATTTCTGTTCATGAACCGGCATGATATGCCGAATGAAGAAGAACAGTTCGAGGCATATAAGTCAGTGGCAAAAGCCATGAAAGGCGCACCGGTGACGATTCGTACGCTGGATTTAGGTGCGGATAAACAGATGAACCCTGATACTGTGGTGAATTCTCCAAACCCGGCTTTAGGGTTGCGTGCAATACGTTTGTGCCTGTCAGAGCCGCAGATTTTTCATACGCAGTTACGTGCACTGTTGCGCGCATCACATTATGGAAAAATCAAGATTCTGATTCCAATGCTGTGTATGCTTTCAGAATTGCGGCAGACCAAGTTGTTCCTGGAACGAGCCAAAGCGAGTCTGCGTAAGGAAAATATTCCGTTTGATGAAGATATCGAGCTTGGCGGCATGATAGAGATCCCGGCGGCGGCTATTAATGCCGAGGCTTTTGCCGATGAGCTGGATTTTCTATCCATCGGCACTAATGACTTGATTCAATATACATTGGCGATAGACCGTACCGATGATGCGGTGGCGCATTTGTATAATCCGCTTCATCCATCAGTATTGAAATTGATTTCCATGACCATTAAAGCGGGTGCAAAACAGGGCAAAGCGGTTTCGGTATGCGGTGAAATGGCTGGTGACGCTAAACTGACCAAGCTATTGCTGGGTATGGGTTTACGACAATTCTCCATGCATCCTTCGCATGTACTCAGTATCAAGCAGCAGGTGCTGCATAGCCAGTTAAGTGAGTTGTCTGGTCAGGCGCGTAAGGTACTTGGCCTGACGGATATTGAGAAAATTGAACTTGTAGTCAATAAATTTAATCTCAATTAATAGCTTGTTAATGGTGGCTATTGGCTCCTGCCTTATTCATTCACTATTTAACAGCAAACTTTAATTAAAGGCTTATCACATGTCTACCGAGATTACCGTGCCCAATAGCAATGATAAAAACATTGTTACCATTACCCACTTAGGCGGCATATTGTTTTCATTTATTCCGTCATTAATCGTATGGCTGCTGAAAAAAGACGACAGCGAATACATTGCAGCTCAGGCCAAGGAAGCGCTGAATTTTCAGATTACATTGCTGCTGGCGCAATTTGTTGCATACGTGTTAATTTTTATATTAGTCGGGTTCTTATTGCTGGGGCTAATCTGGATATTCAATATTGTTTTCTGCATTATCGCCGCCATATCAAGCAGTAAGGGTGAAGATTACCGTTACCCGCTCACCTTACGTTTAATCAATTAGACTTTTAATTAATTCGTTTTTAAAAAGAAAGATCCGTCACAGTGACTATTTCACAATTAGAGAGTAATCCGCTTTTACATTTTTCAGGCTTACCTAAATTTAATGAGGTAAAGGCCGAGCATGTTTCACCGGCAGTCGATTACTTACTGGCCGACGCTAGAACAACAGTTGAGACGCTGGCTACCGCTGACGGTGCTGTGACCTGGGATAACTTTGCCAGCAAGCTGGAAGATATGGAAGAGCGCCTGTCACGTGCATGGTCACAGGTCGGCCATATCAATGCCGTAGTCAATAGCCCGGAACTGCGTGAAGCCTACAATGACAACTTATCAAAACTCACGGATTTTTATGCCGATCTGGGGCAGGATGAGCGTCTTTATGCAAAGTTCCGTACTTTGCGCAACAGCGCTGCATTTGAAGCACTGACGACTGCGCAGAAAAAGATCGTTGAGAATGAGTTGCGCGATTTTCGTCTGGGTGGCGCAGAGTTACCTGCTGAGCAAAAAGTACGGTTTAAAGAAATTCAGGAAGAGCTTTCAAAACTTTCTTCCAAGTTTGAGGAAAACGTGCTCGATGCTACCAATGATTATGCGCTGTACATACATGATGCAGAGACCTTGAAAGGCATTCCTGAGGATGTGCTGCAGGCGGCCGCTGATGCAGCAAAAGCTGAGGATAAAACCGGTTGGAAATTTACTTTGCATTTCCCGTCTTATCTGCCGGTACTGCAGTATGCGGATAATCGTGAATTGCGCGAAACGCTTTATCGCGCTTACGCGACGCGTGCATCTGAGTTTGCGAAACCGGAGTGGGATAACACGCCTGTTATTGCGCAAATCCTCAAACTGCGCCACGAAGCTGCGCAGTTACTTGGTTTTGATAACTATGCCGAACTTTCAATTGCCACAAAAATGGCAGATTCGGCGCAGCACGTAGAATCTTTTCTGAAGGATCTTGCCGCCAGAGCGAAGCCATTTGCGCTCAGAGATAAAATAGAGCTCGATGAATACGCCGCTAAACTTGGCATCACCGATATGCAGGCTTGGGATGTATCTTATGTTTCGGAGAAGCTGCGCGAAGATAAATATGCGTTTTCAGATCAGGAAGTGAAACAATACTTTCCAGAGCATAAAGTGCTGGCTGGTTTGTTTAAAGTCGTGGAAACTATTTTCGGCATCCATGTCAGTCGCTCAGATGCGCCGGTATGGCATGAATCTGCAAGCTTTTATGACATTAAAGATGACAAGGGTGGCTTGATCGGCCAGTTCTATCTGGATCTGTATGCGCGAAATAACAAACGCGGCGGCGCCTGGATGGATGAAGCCATTACGCGCCGTAAATCTGCCGGCGGCCTCACTAAGCCGGTAGCCTATTTAACCTGCAATTTCTCGGCACCGGTTGGTGATAAGCCGGCATTATTCACGCATGATGAAGTGCTGACCATGTTCCACGAGTTCGGCCATGGTTTGCATCATATGCTGACTGAAGTGGATGATTACAGCGTATCCGGTATTAAAGGCGTGGAGTGGGATGCGGTAGAACTGCCAAGCCAGTTCATGGAAAACTTCTGCTGGGAATGGGAAGTGCTGCGCAATATGACAGCGCATGTAGATAGTGGCGAACAATTACCACGTGCACTTTTCGACAAAATGGTCGCTGCCAAAAACTTTCAAGCCGGCATGCAAACAGTGCGTCAGATTGAGTTCTCTTTGTTCGATATCCGTCTACACAGCGAGTTCGATCCGCATGGCGCAACTACCGCGCTGGATCTGATTGAGTCAGTACGTGATGAAGTTGCAGTGGTGCGTCCACCGAAGTGGAACCGCTTTCCGCATAACTTCACGCATGTATTTTCAGGTGGTTATGCAGCCGGTTATTACAGCTATAAGTGGGCTGAGGTGTTGTCTGCCGATGTTTACAGCATGTTCGAAGAAGATGGCGTGCTATCGAGAGAAACCGGTCAGCGTTACTGGCAGGAAATTCTTGCAAAAGGCGGCTCGCGCTCGGCGATGGAGTCCTTTGCTGCTTTCCGTGGCAGAGAACCGAGTATTGATGCCTTGCTGCGTCATAGCGGCATGACTGCTTAAAAAAGCACCCTTGCGCCGCTACAGCTGGCGGCGTGAAGGTGTATTCATGAATGACAGAATACCCGAGGTTGTCCCTTTGAAATTTGCTACCTGGAACGTTAACTCTTTAAACGTTAGATTGCCGCATGTGCTGGATTGGCTGAAACAAGCTGAGCCCGATGTGCTTTGCCTGCAGGAAACCAAGCAAGAAGACAGCAAGTTTCCTTATGAAGCCTTAAAAGAGGCTGGATACGAGGCTGTACATATCGGGCAAAAAACCTATAACGGTGTGGCCATTCTGAGTCGGCATCCTCTGGTTAATATTCAGCGTAACATCCCCGATTTTGTTGATGAGCAGCAGCGTGTGATTGCAGCTGATATCGGTGATGTACGGGTGGTTTGTGCCTATATTCCGAACGGGCAGGCAGTCGATTCAGACAAGTATCAATATAAACTGCGCTGGCTGAATGCGCTGCATAACTGGCTGCAGAAGGAGTTGGTTGTGCATCCCAAGCTAGTTTTACTGGGTGATTACAATATTGCTCCGGAAGACCGTGACTGCCACGACCCCGCAGCTTGGATAGGGCAGGTGCTGGTATCACCCCCCGAGCGTGAGGCATTTCAGCAATTAATTCAGCTAGGATTGCATGACAGCTTCAGGTTATTTGAACAGCCGGAAAAAAGTTTCAGCTGGTGGGATTACCGTATGGCGGGGTTCCGTCGTAACCTGGGCATGCGTATCGACCATATTCTAGTCAGTGATGCACTGAAGCCACATTGTGCAGCAGCCCATATAGACAAGGCACCGCGTAAACTTGAGCGCCCGTCTGATCACACTCCGGTGGTGTTAGAGCTGGCACCCTAAGTAAACGCCGTTTAATTATCATTGCGAGCGATCTAGCCTTTAGCCGCGAGCATAGCGTGGCGGGCAGCTTCCAGTGTTTTTATTTCAAAAGGAGATTCTGCATTGCCGCGTCGCTACGCTCCTTCACATCAAACTTGCTACTTTAGTAGTTTAGTTTGATGGGGATGCACTTTACGGGTATAGGCAATGACAGATTGATGAATAAGATCATCGTTTCCCTAATGTCCGTTTAACGGATTCCTGCTGATATTCTCTGTAGTTTTTGGCGCACTTTCAGCAGGTTTTGCAACTGGTGGTTTAGCTGGTAATACAATTTCAGGCTGTAGTAATTTCTGTGCCTGATTTAATTGCAAGTCTTCTGTACCCTCCAGATCATCAAATAATGATGGCAGTTGCTCTTCGATTTCCGGCGGCGGATTTTCATGATAGAAATATTCGTAAATTCCATTTTCATCATTATCTGCACGTATGCCGGTAGCAGGGTCAATTCTTAATGCCATAATGCCATCAGGAACAACAGGCTCTGTATCAGGTACACCTCTTAACGCTGATGCCATGTACTTGATCCAGATAGGCAGTGCAGCGGCGCCGCCAGTTTCACTGCCGCCAAGTGCACGCGGCTTATCATAACCTACCCAGGCAATTGCAACTTGTTTAGGATTGTAGCCCGCAAACCATGCATCAAAGTGGTCGTTAGTGGTGCCGGTTTTGCCGGCAAGGTCATTGCGGCCTAATTGCAGTGCTCTGGTTGCAGTGCCACGCCTGATCACGTCCTTCATCATGGAGTTCATGATAAAGGCGTTGCGGGCGTCAATGACACGAGGTGCGCCTTGGCCGGCTTTGGTAAACTTGGTTTCTGCCAGCACTTTACCGTTTTGGTCTACAATTTTTGCAATCAGATTAGGTTTAACGCGGTAACCGCCATTAGCGAATACTGCATAGGCTGTTGCCATCTGCCACGGTGTGACCGAGCCCGCACCTAGTGCCATGGTGAGATAAGCTGGGTGCTCTTTGGCTGCAAAACCAAAGCGGGTGATGTAATCCTGAGCATAACGTGGTCCTATCGACTGTATTACACGGATTGAAACCAGATTTTTGGATTTTACCAGCGCTTGCCTTAAGCGAATCGGACCTTCAAATGTATTGTCAAAATTACGTGGTGACCATGCTTTCTCCCCAGTTTCCTGTGCAGAAAAATTCAAAGGACTATCTTCTACTATGCTTGCCGGCGTGAAGCCTTTCTCCAGTGCGGCAGAATAAATAAAAGGTTTGAAGCTTGAGCCGGGCTGGCGCCATGCCTGCGTTACATGATTGAACTTATTGCGATTAAAGTCAAAACCGCCAACTAAGGCGCGCACTGCACCAGTCTCGGGGTCAAGCGCAATCAGCGCTGATTCAACCTGCGGTATCTGCACTATGCGCCAGCCATTGCTATCTTTCTGACTCGCATTTTTGGTAACCCTGATAACGGAACCGGCTTTTAATAAAATTTTCTCAGGATCTTTCTGATTAAGCGTTCTTGCAACAAGAGCTAAGCCTTTGCCGGTGATCTCAACATCGTCACCGTATTTTGTATGCACATGCACTGATTTCGGTGACAGGCTGGTCACAATCGCAGGAATAAACCCATTGGATTCATCAAAGTCATCCAGTGCTTCATTTAAACCATCGGATGGATTGTCGGCTAAAATTTTGGCTAGATTCAGCGTTTTTTCAGGCCCGCGGAAACCGTGACGTGAGTCGTAGTCTAGAACGCCTTCTCGTATGGCAGCGTTCGCAGCTTCCTGATTAGCTTTGCGTATCGTGGTGTAAACGCGTAAGCCGCTGCTGTAAATGTCATCTTGATATTGCGCATAAAGACTTTCACGCACAATTTCTGCAACATAATCTGCCGCCAGATCACGTGCCTGTTTTGACGCTTTAAAGCGAAGCGGCTGTTTTAAGGCTGCCTCATAAACGGCTTCTTTGATAAAACCAAAGCGCTGCATATCGCGTAAAACCTCTTGTTGGCGTGCGATAGCGCGCTTCGGGTTAACGAATGGATTGTATCCGGATGGCGCTTTTGGTAACCCTGCAAGTAGTGCCGTTTCAGCAAGGTTGAGTTTTTCTAATGGTTTTCCATAGTAGACCTGTGCCGCTGCGGCAAACCCATAGGCACGTTGACCCAGATAGATCTGGTTGATGTAGAGTTCAAGGATCTGATCTTTATTTAAAGCATGTTCAATTTTTAATGCCAGCATCGCCTCATTAATTTTAGTAACGATGGTACGTTTACCATTAGGCTTGGTGAAAAAGTTCTTTGCAACCTGCATGGTAATGGTGCTGGCGCCTTCATGGCTTCTGCCGGTAATGTTGTTTCTGATAGCGCGTAATATGCCTTTAAAATCGACGCCGCTATGCTGATAAAAGCGCCTGTCTTCAATCGCCAGCACGGCATCTTTCATGTTCTGCGGCACTTGCTCGATTTTGATGTAGGCGCGACGCTCTTCTCCGAATTCATCAATCAAGAAACCATCTTCAGAATAAACTCTTAATGGCAGTTTTGGCTGATAGTCGGTTAATGCTTCAAGTGAAGGCAGCGTTGGGTATATCAGCGCTGCGGCAACGCCAATTAATGCCAGCACAGACAGGCTGCCGACAATCACGGTCATTACAAGATAGTGCCACCATTTATTCAGTATCATGAGTCATCTAATTTCTTTATTGATTTAAATAAATACAATTCGGCCATTATAAATTGCCTAGCGCATCCTTGCGAATTTAATGTGATGCATAAATTACTAAAATGATTAAAAAAGAAATTGCTTTACAGGGTCTAAAGTTGTTGCTAGGATTTAATGTAAATTATTAGAAATGTTCGTAACTAACGAAATTAGAAAAGGAATTTCAATTTGAAATTCAGTCTATTTACAGAAAATACCCCTCCTCTTATTGGTATTGATATCAGTTCTACTTCAGTGAAGGCCGTAGAGTTATCCGGCGATAGCCGTGGCGGTTATAAACTGGAAGGATACGCAATAGCACCAATGGCGCCGGATGCCGTGATCGACGGCAATGTGGCTGACCTTGAGAAAGTCGCTGACGCAGTCAGACAGGCGTGTAAGTTGCTAGGCACGCGTGAGAAGCATGCTGCGCTTGCTTTGCCGTCATCTGCGGTGATCAGTAAAAAAGTAATTATGGAGGCTGGCCTGCGTGAAGAAGACATGGAGGCGCAAGTTGAGGGTGAGGCTAATCAATATATCCCGTTCCCGCTGGACGAAGTGAATATCGACTTTGAAATACTGGGCCCCGCACCAAATAACGCAGAAGAAGAAGTTGAAGTGCTGATCGTTGCAGCACGTAAAGAAAAAATTGAAGACCGCGTCGCAGCAGCAGAAGTTGCTGGCCTCAAGGTTATTGTGATGGATGTTGATTCCTACGCAACTGAGGCTGCCTATACTTTGGTATCAGTGCAGTTACCTAATGGCGGTAGCGAACAAACGGTGATGATTGTAGATATCGGTGCCACCATGATGCACATTAACGTGTTGCATGATAATAAGCCGGTATATGCGCGCGAGCAAAGTTTTGGCGGCAACCAGCTGACGCAGGAAATTCAGCGCCGATTCGGTTTGTCGATTGAAGAAGCTGAGATTTCTAAACGCAGGGGTGGCTTGCCTGAGAGTTATGAAAGTGAAGTTCTGCAACCATTTGTGCAATTACTTGCAACAGAGGTCGCCAGAGCGCAGCAGTTTTTTACCAGTTCAACGCAATATCACCATGTAGATCATATTGTGCTTGCGGGTGGTTGTGCTTCAATCCCGGAAATTGAAGTCACGGTGCAGGACCGTACGCAGGTGCATACCGTTATAGCAAACCCATTCCACAGTATGGCGATGGGTTCCGGAGTAAGGTCGCAGCAATTACCTGTTGATGCTCCATCCCTCTTGATAGCTTGTGGACTTGCAATGCGAGGTATAGAGATATGATACGCGTCAATTTACTCCCGCATCGGCAACTCAAGAGAGAGGCCAGGCAGCGTCAATTTGGCCTGATGGCAGCTTTTACTGCTATTGCAGCAAGTGCAATTGTGTTTATGGCTTATACCGTGATTAATGCCAGAATCGACTCCCAAGCTGAGCGAAATGCACGCTTGGATGCTGCAATTGTTAAGCTGGATAAAGAAATTAAAGATATTCAAGATTTGAAAGATCAAATCACGGCTATGCTAGAGCGCAAACAAGTTGTTGAGAATTTGCAAACCAATCGCAGTCAGGCAGTGGTAGTGTTTGATGAATTGAGTCGACAATTACCTGAGGGCATGTATTTTAGAAGTATCAAACAGGTAGGTGATGTTATTACGCTTGAAGGTGTAGCTGATACCAATGCCAGAGTGGCTACGCTGGTGCGCAATTACAATAGTTCTACCTGGCTGGAAACTCCGGGGCTGGTTGAGATTAAAGCGGTTACGGCAAATAGTCAGAAGCAAAATGTGTTTACGCTTACGGTAAAGCTTAAAGCTCCGCAGACGGAAGATGAAGCTGACGCAGCAAAAGATAAAGCCGCAGAAGGAGCTAAGCCATGAAGTTAGATGATTTCAATAACATTGATATCAAGAATGCCGGTAATTTACCCATGCCGGTTAAGGCTGTGCTGCTTTCTGTTGTTTTTATCCTGCTTTTGGGGCTGGGTTATTACTTCTTGTTGAGCCCTGCACTTGAGACGCTGGATCAGGAAGAAGCCAAAGAGCAGCAATTAAAAGATGTATTCCTGGCGAAAAAGAGTCAGGCAATTAACCTGGAAGCCTATCGTGCGCAGATGGTCGAAATTGAGAAAACATTTGGCGTGCTGTTAAGGCAGTTACCGGATAAGTCACAGATCGATGGTTTGCTGACGGATATTAACCAGGCTGGTTTGAGTAGAGGCCTTGAGTTTGAGTTGTTTAAACCTGGTAGTGAGATACAGGCAGAGTTTTATGCAGAAATGCCGATCGCAATTAAAGTGCTTGGTACTTATCATGATCTGGGTGCATTTGCGTATGATATTTCCAGGTTATCTCGTATCGTCACAATAAGTAATGTTTCTGTGCAGCCTCAAATCAATAAAGATGCCAAAGATGCTAAGCAATCTAATGCTGATGCAATACTGGTGATGGAAGCTGTGGCAAAAACTTACCGCTATTTGGATGCGGATGAGATTGCGGAAAAACAGAAAGCTTTGAAGGCTGAAAAAGCAAAATCTGGAAAGAAAGGCTGATTAAGTGAAACACAGTTTGAATCTTAAGTTGGTGCCGTTTGCAAATTTCAAGCTCCTGCCGATTTTGGCATTAGGTGTTTTACTGACTGCATGTAGCGGTGATGAAGGCGATGACCTCGATCAGTATATGCGTGATGCGGCAAAGGATATAAAACCTAACGTTAAGCCTTTGCCCGAGGTTAAGCCTTATACTGCATTGCCATATAACGCTGATGGCAGCCTGGTTGACCCGTTTCGTGCGCGCAAAGCTACTACTAAAACCAGTACGTTGCAGCCTAACTTGAATCGGCCCAAAGAGCCAATGGAGGCTTACCCGCTTGAGAGCCTGAAATATGTAGGCATGCTGTCAAGAAAGAAGCTGAGTTATGCATTATTGAAAACGCCGGATAACAATGTTCAGCAGGTAAAAGTTGGTAATTATGTGGGGCAGAATTACGGCAGAATCACGCAAATTACTGATAGCGAAATAATACTTAATGAGATTGTGCAAGATGAGCTTTCTGGTGACTGGGTAGAACGCGTGTCGAATTTAGCTTTACAGGAATAGTACATTAGTAAAACTTGGGTTACAAAAAAGTGATGACCAACTTTGATGTAATCCAGTGAGTTGCGAATAATCCGGAACTTGCGAAACTGACCATTCGGATCAAAAAAATAGATTTAAGGTGAAACGATGAAAACGAATATGTTGATATCAAAATTTTTACAGGCAGTAATGTTGCTTGTTATGGCTATGTTTTCAGGTGCATTACTGGCCGAAGATCAATCGACTTTAGTGAACAAGATTGAAAGCGTAGACTTTTCATCGTTACCCGGCGGCAGGGTGACTATCCGCGTTAAAACAACGCAGCCCCTGGCCAATCCTCCAGCTGGATTCACGCTCAGTAATCCAGCAAGAATCGCGCTGGATTTTCCTCAGGTTGCCAATGGCTTAAATAAAAGCAATATTGCTGCGGACCAGGGTTCTCTTAAAAGTGTCACTTTAGCGCAAGGTAAAGAACGTACCCGTATGGTGCTGAATTTATCCAAGAATGTAGGCTATAACACTACTATTAGCGGTAATGAAGTGACTGTAATTCTGCAAGCCAATGAGGCGGTGGCTGGCACCGCTGTTGAAACGAGATTTTCAGAGCCTAAACTGGGCAGCAAATCCATAACAATTAATAACGTTGATTTTGCACGCGGTAAAAATGGCGAAGGACGCATTATTGTTGATCTGTCAGATCCATCTGCCGGCATTAATATCAAGCAAAAAGGCAAGACGATTTTAGTCGACTTTATTAACACTGAAGTGCCGGAGAATCTGCAACGTCGCCTTAATGTAACCAATTTCAATACACCTGTAATTTATGTGGATACGATGAAACAAGGCAAAAACGGTCGCATGGTGATCGAGCCTAAAGGTAATTGGGAGCATTCAGCGTATCAGGCAGATAAAAAATTCATTATTGATGTTCGCCAGATTGTAGAAGACCCAAATAAATTGGTACGTGGCAGCAAGCCTGGTTACGCCGGTGAAAAACTATCATTGAACTTTCAAAATATTGAGGTACGTGCTGTGTTGCAGGTGATTGCTGACTTTACCGGACTCAATATTATTACGAGCGACACCGTAACTGGTAACCTGACGCTACGTTTGAAAGATGTGCCATGGGATCAGGCCCTGGAAATTATTATGCAAAGTAAGGGGCTGGATAAGCGTAAAAACGGCAATGTGATATTAGTTGCCCCGGCAGACGAATTGGCTGCTAAGGAAAAACAAGTGTTTGAAAGCCAGCAGCAAATTGATGATGTAGAGCCGCTACGCACAGAGGTTTTCACGCTAAATTACATGAAGGCCGAAGCGTTGAAGGATATTTTGAGCGATCCTAAACAGAAGATTTTATCTAAACGCGGTAGTGCGGTACTTGATCCACGTACTAACACTGTGTTTGTGCAGGATATTCCTAAATATCTGGAGCAAGTGCAGGCAATTATTAATAAAACCGATGTTCCTGTGAAACAGGTCATGATTGAATCGCGTCTGGTTATTGCAGATGAGAAGTTCGGTAAAGATTTAGGTGCGCGCTTTGGTGTAACGCAAACTGGCAGGCCTGGCAGTAGTGTAGCGACTATTGGTAGCTCGATAGGTAACAGACCGACAACAGTATCAAGTACCGGTACTATTACGCAAGGTACGCATAATGGTACCTTGCAAACAGCACTAACCGATACGCTGCGTTATGATCAGGCGAGCAATACTAATAGCACATTAACCAGTAGTGATGGTTTGCCTGATTTGATGTCAAACCTGCCAGTGACTAAAGCAGGTGCCGGTAGTTTTGCATTTACTCTATTTAGATTATCTGCAGGTTTGTTATTGAACCTGGAGTTATCAGCGCTTGAGACTGATAAGCGCGGTAAGGTGGTTTCCAGCCCACGTATTACAACTGCCAATCAACGTAAGGCTAAAATATCAGCAGGCACTGAAATTCCTTATCTGCAGGCTTCTAGCAGCGGTGCTGCCAACGTAACGTTTAAGCCAGCAGTGTTGAGTTTAGAGGTGACGCCGCAAATTACGCCGGATGATAAAATTATCATGGAGCTTGAAGTTAAAAAAGACAAGGTCGGACAAACGGTAAGAGTAGGCTTGGGTGAGGCTGTCGCGATTGATACGCAGTCAATTAACACACAAGTGCTGGTAGGTAACGGAGAAACTGCGGTTCTAGGCGGCATTTATGAGCAGACTGACCGTACAGAGCTGGATAAAGTACCATTTTTCGGAGATTTGCCGATTATGGGTAATCTGTTTAAGCGTAAATCAACTGTCTCTGACAAAACCGAGTTGCTGATTTTTATCACGCCTAAAATTATGGATGACCGCATGACTTTGCAGTAACATGAATTTGGAAAAATAAAGCAAAATCTGACAGAAGCATTAGATTGTCATAAAATGCCCATCATAATAGTGATGGGCATTTTGTTTTATTCGGTGCTGTGTATGTGTGATCAGTAGCGGATAAAAATTAAGGGTTTTTTCAATTGAATAATATTTATTTTATTGGCCTCATGGGTGCAGGCAAAACGACCATCGGTCGTTTGCTGGCGAAGCAGATGGGCAGAGAGTTTTACGATTCTGACGTTGAAATCGAGCGCAAAACCGGCGTCAAGATACCGCTGATTTTTGAGCTGGAAGGCGAAGACGGTTTTCGTAAACGCGAAACCACAGCCATTGAAGAGTTAAGTCAGCTTGATAATGTTGTGGTAGCAACCGGTGGCGGAGCAGTGCTGAATCCAGAGAATCGCATACTTTTAAAGAATAGCGGAAAGATTATCTATTTACGCGCAAAGGTGCATGATCTATACCAGCGTACACGTAATGATAAAAGTCGCCCGTTATTACAGGGGGCTAATCCAAAACAAAAACTGGAGCAGCTATATGTCGCGCGTGACCCGATTTATACAGAATTGGCTGATTACATTGTAGATACCGGCGCGCAATCAGCTGTTGAAATTACCAATGACATAGAGCAACTGCTGTTGCGGCTATGTACAGACCCAACGCAAGAATTAACTAAAACAGATAACTAAATTTTAAATTGATATGCAAACACTCAAAGTAGACCTGGCAAATAGAAGTTACCCGATACACATAGGCCGCAATTTAATGGCAGACGCTGATTTAATATTGCCGCATTTAAAACGCAAGCATGTTGCCATTATAACCAACACAACCGTTGCGCCGTTATACCTGGATAAGTTAAGTCAAACGCTACAGGCCGCCGGGGTTAGTGTAATCCCGATTATTCTGCCGGATGGCGAAGCCTACAAAAATACAGAAACGCTTAATAAAATTTATGATGCTTTGCTGCAAAATCGTTGCGAACGCAGCACAACACTCATTGCGCTTGGCGGCGGTGTCATTGGTGATTTAACAGGCTATGCGGCAGCAACGTATCTGCGCGGCGTGCCTTTTATTCAGATACCAACTACTTTACTGTCTCAGGTTGATTCATCTGTTGGCGGTAAAACCGGCATCAATCATCCGCTTGGTAAAAACATGATTGGTGCTTTTTACCAGCCGCAAGTAGTTCTGGCGGATATCGATACATTAAAAACGCTACCGGCACGTGAGCTTTCTGCAGGCATGGCCGAGGTAATCAAGTACGGCCTGATTCGTGATGCTGAATTCTTTGACTGGCTGGAAGCGCATATTGAGCAACTAATGGCGCTGGAGGAAAATGCAATCAGTGAGGCAATCTTCCGTTCATGCCAGAATAAGGCAGATGTAGTAGCACGCGATGAGCATGAAACCGGCGAGCGTGCATTGCTTAATCTAGGGCATACATTTGGCCATGCCATAGAAAACGCAATGGGCTATGGCGTTTGGCTGCATGGTGAAGCGGTCGCGGCAGGCACAATGATGGCGGCTGATCTTTCGCAGCGCATGGGTTGGCTGAGCGCTGCTGAAGTTGCCCGCATTCATGCGCTACTGATTAAAGCCAAGCTACCGTTAGATGCACCAAAATTGGGTGCAGATACATACCTTGAACTAATGCAGATGGATAAAAAAGTAGCGGATGGCAAGATCAGGCTCGTATTGCAGCAAGGCATCGGCCAATCTGTAATTACCAGTGATTACGATGTTGATAAACTTAGAGCGACCTTAACTTTCTAACTATTGATTCGGCACGATTAACTTGTGAATAGATCTGGATTACCGCCTGCCGCGCTGCGCCCACGGCTAAAGAATAAAAGTTCGCAATTACAACCGTCACTGCGAGCACGAAGGGCGTGGCAGTCCAGCTAAACAAAAAAGCAAAGCCTTATAGATTGCCACGGGCGATGCCCTCGCAATGACAAAAAACTATAGATCGCGGCTGACTGGCGGCCTTCTCGTATAAATAAGGTGCTATCTATGTTTTATGGTGATGCCTGCTACTGGTGCGCGTACGTTAGCACTAGCATTCGCCTTTAACTGCGAGAATAGCGTGGTGATTTGCAATCCAGAATCACGCATGTCGAATTAATAATACAGGGTTTGAATATGAATCATCTGCAACTTGCACCTTACGCCGCAAACCCGGAACATACTTTCGGTCGCGTTTACGACGAGCAGCCGTCATCTACCCGCAATGCATTTCAGCGTGACCGTGATCGCATTATCCACTCAACGGCATTTCGCCGTCTGGAATACAAAACCCAGGTTTTTGTGAATCATGAAGGTGATTTATTCCGTACCCGCCTAACCCACAGTATAGAAGTCGCACAATTAGCACGAGCTATCGCGCGTACCCTTAAACTGCACGAAGACCTGACCGAAGCAATTGCCCTTGCACATGATCTAGGGCATACGCCGTTTGGTCATGCCGGCCAGGATGCACTTAATGACTGCATGCGCGATTACGGTGGTTTTGAGCATAATCTGCAATCACTGCGTGTCGTTGAGCAGCTGGAACTGCGCTATGCAGAATTCGACGGCCTTAATCTCACATTCGAGGTGCGTGAAGGCATACTCAAACACTGTTCAATTAAAAATGCCAAGCAACTGGGCGAAGTAGGCCAGCGTTTCTTAAATAAAACCAGCCCAAGCCTGGAAGCGCAGCTTACAAATTATGCCGATGAAATCGCCTATAACAATCACGATATAGACGATGGTTTACGCTCCGGATTAATCACTATTGATCAGCTCTCCAAAGTAGATTTGTTTGCACGTAACCTGGGCGAAGTAAAAGCGCTATACCCAAAGCTTGAACAAAGGCGGCTGGTAAACGAAACCGTGCGCCGTATGATTAACACGCTGGTGGTAGATTTGTGTAATCAAACTGCACAAAATATCGCTTTACATCAGCCGACAAGCATTGCTGACATTCGCAAACTGCCACAATTGGTGCATTTCAGCAGTGACATCGCAGCACAAAACCTTAACTTGAAACAGTTTCTGCGTAAAAATCTGTATCATCACTACAAGGTAAATCGCATGAGCGCCAAGGCCGCCCGTATTGTGCGTGAATTGTTTACAGCTTTCTTTGAAAATACAGGATTATTGCCAGATGAGTTCCAAGCCTATGCAGAAATCGACAAAGCCCGTGCAGTAGCAGATTACATTGCAGGCATGACTGACCGCTTTGCAATCCGTGAACATCGTAAGTTATTTGCGGTGGATGAGTATTTATAGGCGACGTTGCAGTTTTACAACAGTCTTGAATGGCTGTGTCAAAAATGCAAATATTTAACTTGTTACCACTACATTGATTATGGATAATCTATCCACTTGTTACAGCTAGCTGGTTGTAAGCGGTAATTAATCAAGTAGAAAATTAAAAATAAAGAGGATTTATATGAAAACAACAATTAAATTAGCAGTTGCTTCAGCATTAGTTGCTGCAGCTTCAAGCGCTAACGCTGGTATCATCATACCAGCTGGCGATTGGACATTGGACATCGGCGGTGTTGTAAACGCTTATTACACACACACAACATTCAGTGGCGACAATGCTGGTAAAACAGCTCCTTTGGGCTTGGGTGCAGGTAACGCTGATAACTCAGCAAACATCACAACTGGTCTGTTGCCTAACTACCTGACAGTTTCAGGTAAAACACGTCAGAACGACTTAGATGTTGGCTTCACAATCAGCATGAACCCAGGTTCATCATCAACACGTTCAGGTATTCAAGACAACGGCGGCGCTGACGGCGGTAGATCTGAAAACCGTCAAGCATTCTTGACAGTTGGTGACAAATCATGGGGTTCTATCAAGTTAGGTAAAGATTTGGGTATCTACGCTTCAGACGCTATCTTGAACGACATGACATTGCTGGGCGTTGGTGCAGGTGCTGGTTCACTGGCTGGTAACACAACAACATTAGGTCGTATCGGTACAGGTTTCATGTATGCTGACTGGAAATCACAAGTTGCTTACTCATCACCTAACTGGAATGGCTTCAGCTTCACGGTTGGTTTGACACAGGCTTGGAATACAGACTACTCAGATTATAAAGAATTGGCATCAAGCAGCAGCAGCAATCGTGGTGCTGGTCAAACTGCTTACGAAGGTAAAGTTTCATATGAGTGGGCTGGCGACGTGGCAGGTAAAGTTTGGGCATCTGCAATTTCTCAAAAAATTGATGATGTATATCGTTATGACTTAGGTACTGGTCAAACAGATTCTAAACGTGCAACTGCATGGGATATCGGTGCTAATGTAAATGCTGCTGGTTTTGGTTTGACTGGTTATTACGGTCAAGGTAAAGGTATCGGTCAAACATTCCAATTGTTAAATGGTTTTGATGAGTCAGCAAAACGTCGTGATTCAGACCAATGGTACGTTCAAGCTACATATACACTTCCAGGTGTAGGTACTAAACTGGGCGCTTCATACGGCGAGTCAACTCTGGATGGTAATAGTGCAGCCACAGATTTTGACTTCAAAGAGCTTCAAGACTCAATGTGGACAGTTGGCGCTTACCACCCATTGACAAAACACTTGAACTTGGTTGCTGAGTACTCACAGTCAGAGCGCGAGTATAAAGAGCGTGGCGGCTATGATGAGCAAGCTAAAGCTAAAACTGTTTCTTTAGGTGCTATTTTATTCTTCTAGGATAAGGCAAGGTAACCCTGTAACACCTGTCTTGCTGCTTTAGCCGCAAGACGGGTGAACTAAAACCTAATGGCTTGGTTTAAAAACGGTATCTTCGGATGCCGTTTTTTTTATTTTAAAATGGGACACCTAGGTATATTGCGACGATTTATTTTATGTTTCAGTGTGTTAGTGTGTATTTGATAGCAGGCTACTCATGGCTAAATCTACAAACGGACTAAAGTGTCAATTGAAATTAGACATCAAAACTACTTGCATTTGTTGCATAATTGCAACAAATGCAAGTAGTTTTGACGAAAATACAAATTTTAGGTTGTATGCATCAAAGCGATTATGCATACTGATGCGTACGTTCTTGATAGATTTAAATTTTATCGAGATAGTTTGCAAACTTTCTCATTTGGTTGCTCACTAGCAATAGTGAAAGGCTAATGAGGTTACGAAGTACTAAAGCAATAAATATTTAGGAGATTTGTATGAAAACAACAATTAAATTAGCAGTTGCTTCAGCATTAGTTGCTGCAGCTTCAAGCGCTAACGCTGGTATCATCATTCCAGCTGGCGATTGGACATTGGACATCGGCGGTGTTGTAAACGCTTACTACACACACACAACATTCAGTGGCGACAATTCTGGCGCTACAGCTCCTTTGGGCTTGGGTGCAGGTAACGCTGAAAACTCAGCAAACATTACAACTGGTCTGCTGCCTAACTACCTGTCAGTTTCAGGTAAAACACGTCAGAACGACTTAGACGTTGGCTTCACAATCAGCATGAACCCAGGTTCATCATCAACACGTTCAGGTATTCAAGACAACGGCGGCGGCGACGGTGGTCGTGCTGAAAACCGTCAAGCATTCTTGACATTCGGTGACAAATCATGGGGTTCTATCAAGTTAGGTAAAGATCTGGGTATTTATGCCTCAGACGCTATTTTGAACGACATGACATTGTTGGGCGTTGGCGGCGGTGCTGGTTCACTAGCTGGTAACACAACAACATTAGGTCGTATCGGTACAGGTTTCATGTATGCTGACTGGAAATCACAAGTTGCTTACTCATCACCTAACTGGAATGGCTTCAGCTTCACAGTTGGTTTG
>DATCVB010000010.1:0-19470 GCA_036567185.1 Methylotenera sp. | reverse complement strand
TAGACTAACTACTATTTTGTCAGAAACAGATAACAGCAAAGCAGCTACTTTGTTGAAAATGGTTGAAGAAGCTGGCCGTACATTTATTGGTGGTGCTGGTCGTTCTCTGCTCGTATCACGTTTCTTTGCAATGCGTTTAGTGCACGCTGGCTACAACGTTAGCATGATTGGTGAAGTAGTAACTCCAGCAATCAAAGCAGGTGATCTGTTGATTCTGGTTTCTGGTTCCGGCGGTACAGAAACATTATTACCATTCGTTAAAAAAGCAAAATCAGTGGGCGCTAAACTGGTTGTGATTTCCATGAAGAAATCTTCTGCAATGGCAGATGTTGCTGATCTGGTTGTTCAAATCGGTAACGACAGCAGCTTCCCATTAACTCAAGGTATGCCAATGGGCAGCCAATTTGAGCTTTCAACCTTGATTTTCCTTGAGGCTGCGATTGCTGACTTGATTTTTGCTAAAGGCTTAACTGAAGAAGGCATGCGTGCAATTCACGCTAACCTGGAATAATCGTTTTTAGTAAACAATAGTTTGATAAAAGCCCGGCAGTTGTCGGGCTTTTTTACTGGATTACGCTCCTGATTTCATCTGCTGAAATCTGCTTGCTATGCAGTGCGCTGGCAATCAATGCACCATAAATTCCCAGCGGTTTTAATGTGCTTACATCTTTAATATTGCGCACGCCACCGGCTGCGTAAAGATTAAATTTTTTGCTAAAATCTTTAAATTTCTCTAACAATTCTAGATTTACACCTAGATTCGCTCCCACTTGCGCTAGCGACATCAATATTACATTTTCAGGCCACAGATCAGTATTGGTCTCTAAATCGGCACAGCCTAAAAAACCGGACTGATTACTGTCTAGTGACAGTATGAAATTTCTCTTCAGATTATTGCTGATTTCGCTTAAGTCACGTGTTGATGCTATGTTTTCACTGCCAATTACATGTGACAGCTTCAGGTCGTGCCATGCGAGCAGGTTGCATGCATTTCTGATCCCCGCATCTAACCAGATTTCAAGCGTCGGGTGCTGTGTCTGAATATATTTAATGGTACTTATATGATTACCTAGCCCTGTAATAGCATCAAGATCAGCGATATATATGCGTTCAAATGGGTATAATTCCAACAGGGCGTTAACGACGTCTATGGGCTCGCTAGAATGGCATAATGCAGATTGAATCGGTTGATAATTGTTTCGATCACCTTTTTTGGCATGTACGACCATGCCCTTTAATAAATCAATTACAGGAATTATTTGCATCATCGAACAGAATAAAAAATTATTGGTCTGTGAGTTTATCACTGGCGGTGGCCTTAGTGCAGAGCCTTTGCCGGAATCTTTGGCTAAAGAGGGCATGTTAATGCGCGATGCCGTGTTGCGTGATTTAGCAGAATTAAACCGGTTTGATATTATCACCATGCATGACGTCAGGCTGGCGCCGCCGATTCAAGCTAAACAGAGCATCGCTGTTGATGCGGGCAAGTTTAAAGCGTGCTTTACAGAGGCACTCAGTCAGGTTGATATGGTCTGGTTGATTGCACCGGAGAGCGAAGGCGTCTTGCTGGAATTGAGCGAGCAATGTTACGAGGCAGAAAAGCTTGAAAATGGCCCTTTCTTTCTGGGCTCCGGTTTTGATGCAATGTTAACGGGGACAAGTAAAACGTTATGTTTCGAGGCGCTGCAGGCGGCTAACATTCATACTTTGCCCGTACATGCCGGTGAAGATTTAATGCAGCCATCTTATTATGATGAATTGCTTAAACTGAATATAGAAAAATGGGTAGCCAAGCCAGAGGACGGTGCAGGTTGCGAAGGAATTCGGATTTTTGATTCTTTAGAGGATTTGAAATTCTGGATAACGCAGGATGAGCGCTACTTGCATTATTTAGCACAGCCTTATCAGGCAGGCGTGGCTGCAAGTTTCTCCATGCTGTGTCGTAATGGCAAGGCGTGGTTGTTAAGCTGTAATCAGCAGCATATTTTGACTGATGGCAGTCAGTTCAAGTTAAACGGAGTTACGGTAAACGGCATGTCGGCTTACTGGCAGAAGTTTGAAACGATTGCCAGAAAAATCGCCAGAGTGCTGCCGGATGCACTGGGCTATATTGGTGTAGATCTGATTGTGGATACAGCAAATAACAAAATTTATGTTTTAGAAATTAACCCACGTTTAACCACAAGTTATGTGGGCTTACATGATGCCCTTAATTTCAACCCCGCCAAACTTATTCTGGATTGCGTGTTAAAAGATCAATTTGAAATGCCTAGTTTTTCAAAAAGCGGTTTGTTACAAAATCGGATCGAAGTTCAGCTATGACGCGTACTTGTATCGGTTGGGATGTAGGCGGGGCGCATTTAAAAGCAGTGCTACTCAATATGGATGGACAAGTACTGGCTGCTACACAGGTGTATTGCCCGCTGTGGCGCGGCTTAAGTGAGCTGGAAATTGCTATCGATAAAGTTTTGCAGGAATTTAATGCAGATCAGCATGCTGTTACGATGACCGGTGAACTTGCAGATATTTTTGCTAACAGGCGCGACGGCGTCATGCAGATTGCATCTACATTAGCTGAAAAACTTAATGGTGAGATACGTTATTACACCGGCAGAGTTGGTTTTGTAAATAAAGATGCGGTTGAAGAGCGTTGGCTGGATATCGCGTCAATGAATTGGCTGGCAAGTGTGCAATATGCCGCACGCAAGGCACCTAAAGCACTGTTTGTTGATATTGGCAGTACAACGACTGATATTGCTTTGATTGACAATGCAAGCCCTCAGATCAAAGGTTTTACTGACGCAACACGTATGCAGTGTGATGAGCTGGTTTATACCGGCGTGGTGCGTACACCGCTGATGGCAATGGCACAAAAGATTCCCTTTGCAGGTCAAATGACCAATGTAGCTGCAGAATATTTTGCTACCGCAGCGGATGTTTATACATTAACAGGTGATTTGGAACCGGCTGAAAATATGGCAGAAACAGCTGATGGTGCTGACAAGACTATTGAAGCTTGTGCTTGCCGCATTGCGCGTATGATAGGTTGCGATGCTGCTGATGCGCCGTTAGCATCATGGGTTGAGTTGGCTAATTCTTTTAAAAGTATGCAGCTTGAACAAATCAGGCAGGCACTGTTAAAGAAAATGTTTTTACTGAAAGATTGCCAGGGTTTGCAACTAATAGGGGCAGGGGTAGGTGCTTTCTTGGTAGCCGAGCTGGCAGTACAGCTTGATCTGGAATATCACCCTGTTTCTGAATTTATTACCGGGTTTGATAAGGACGCCAGAGACATGGCTGCTGTATGCTTTCCGGCTAATGCCGCAGCTTATTTAAGTGTTAAAGATTCAGGAGTTTTTGCGTGACCTTATTGAAGCATCATCTGACTTATCATCATGACAGTGCACGTTTATTCGAGCGCATTGCGCACCAGCCATGGGCTGTGTTTCTTGATAGTGGTCAGATGCTTGATCCTGCAATCGGTAGCCCCGGTAGCCAATATGGCCGTTATGATATTCTGGTGGCTGATCCGTTTATCACCTTTGTCAGCAGTGAGTCGCAAACCGAAGTATCTGAACGTAACCATAGTTATGTTTCAACTGCAGACCCGTTTGAGCTGCTTAAACAGGCAATGCAGCCTTACCTGGCAGCACAAGACGATTTGCCGTTTACAGGCGGCGCAGTGGGTTATTTTGGCTATGATCTGGCACGACGCCTGGAAAAATTAGCAAGTATCGCAGCAAACAGCGATGCTATTCCCCCTATGCAGGTTGGCATTTATGACTGGGCTGTGGTGGTTGATCACTATAATAAAACTGCCTGTCTGGTATCTAACGGTTTTGATGCTAAAACACGTGAAAACTGGGATGTTTTATGTGCTCTTTTTGATACGCCTGTTAATGCACTCAGTATCAGTTCAGAGCACTTTGCGATAACGACTCCGGTTCAGTCGAATATGGATAAACTTGCCTATTCACGTGCTTTTGCTGCGATTAAAAATTATATCCTTGAAGGCGACTGTTACCAGGTTAATCTGGCGCAAAGATTTTCTGCCAAGGCGATTGGCGATGGTTGGTCTGCGTATCAAAAACTAAGAGAGATAAGTCCCGCGCCGTTCATGGCGTATATGAATCTAAACCGTATGCAGGTGCTTTCCGGCTCGCCGGAGCGGTTTTTACAGGTGGTTAACGGGCGGCATGTTGAAACACGGCCGATAAAAGGCACCAGACCGCGTTCTGATGACGCTGTTCTTGATGCGCAGTATGCAGCAGATCTGCAATCCAGCATTAAGGACAAAGCCGAGAATCTGATGATTGTTGATTTGCTACGGAATGATATTGGCAAGAATTGTGAGACGGGTTCAGTAAAAGCTGATAAATTGTTCCAGTTGCAAAGCTTTGCCAATGTGCACCATTTAGTGAGTATAGTTACCGGCAAGCTGCAGGCAGCAAAAACGGCAATTGATTTATTACGTGGATGTTTTCCCGGCGGCTCAATCACCGGTGCGCCTAAACTCAGGGCAATGGAAATTATTGAGGAACTGGAGCCGCACCGTCGCGGCGTATATTGCGGTGCAATCGGCTATATCGGTTTTGATGGCAATATGGATACCAATATCGCGATTCGTACTGCTGTTTATATTAAAAACAGCGATGCTGAAGGTGAAATCAGTTTCTATGCCGGCGGCGGTATTGTGGCAGATTCAGAGCTGGAAAAAGAATATACGGAAACGCTGGATAAGGCTTCCAGTATGATGAAGGTTATGCAGTTTTTTAGTAAAACATAAAAGGAACGCTGATTTATTCCTAACCGGTCATTGCGAACGATTTAGTCTTTAGCCCGCGAGCGTAGCGCGGCAGGAAGCAATCCATGGCTTCATATAAATTAATATCTTATGGATTGCCACGTCGCTTCGCTCCTCGCAATGACGGAATAAATGAGTATTTCCTAAAATATTTTCAATGTTTGGAGTTACATGATGTGGGTAGTTAAATTAGGCGGCAGTTTACTCGGCTCACCTGAACTTCCCCGTTGGCTTGATACATTAGTCAAAATCAGTGATGGCAAAGTGCTGATTGTACCCGGTGGCGGTATGTTTGCAGATGCCGTGCGTCAGGCACAGGAAACTTCCCTGATTAATGATGCAGTAGCGCATCATCTGGCACTGCTAGCTATGGATCAGTTTGGTTTACTACTAGCCGGCATGAATCCTGGTTTGGTGACGGCAAGTAGTGAGCTTGAGATCGCCGAGCGTGGCTGGCAACATCGCGGCATCGTCTGGTTACCAAGCCGCATGGTGCTTGCCGATGAAAATATACCTAAAAACTGGCATGTCACATCTGATAGTTTAAGCGCCTGGGTCGCTAATAAAATTGGTTCCGAGCAATTGGTTTTGGTGAAATCCAAAGATTTAGCTGGCTATGCAAAAGCATCGCCGATAGCAATGCAGACACTCATTGCTGATGGGCTGATAGATAATGCGTTTGCTGAATTTGGTGCGGTGTCGAATGCGCAAATATGGGTGCTGAATAAAGCTGATTACAATGTTTTTGCACAAGGTTTGAATCTCGTCAAGGTTAAAGAACAGGCATTAACTGTCAGTAAAATCTAAATGAAGCACGACTCACCGGAGACTATTATGTCAACTAATGAAACCTATACAGATCAGGAAATTGAAGCGAGATTAAAAGCCGAGTTGCCGCATTGGGTTCTGGAAAATGGCTGGATACGCCGTAAGTATAAAACCAGTGGCTGGAAAGCCACATTGATGGTGGTAAATACTGTTGGGCATCTAGCTGAGGCTGCCTGGCATCATCCTGATCTATCAGTATCGTATGCATTTGTGATTGTTAAATTATGCACGCATGATGCTAAAGGAATTACCGATAAAGACTTTGAACTAGCTGCCAAGATTGAGGCTGTCATCGGCTGGCAGCCAGCTAAAGAGGGCGGCGCTTTGACTGGCACACCTAATGACGATGCAAGATTTAAATATATTAAATACGATGCGTAACTAAATTGAAGAATCGTTTCTGATTACACAATTTTCTGCCGTTCAAATCTGCCGCTGTCGTTCAAATCTGCCAAAGTGCAGCATGATAGTTGGCAGTATCAGCAAATTCAAAATGGTCGATGTGACTAGACCGCCTACAATAATGGTTGCCATCGGGCCTTCAATTTCGCGCCCTGGCTGACCGCTGGCGGCTGCCAAAGGTAGCAATCCCAGTGCTGTTACCAGTGCTGTCATCAGAATCGATGGCAGTCGTTCTGAAGCACCGCGGATGCAGGTGTCTATTCCCCATACGCAGTTTTCTTCATCAATCAGGTGCTGGTAGTGCGAGATCATCATGATTGAGTTACGTAAAGTAATGCCGAATAGCGTCACGAAGCCAACCAGCGAGCCTAGCGAAATCCAGCCACCGGTAAACATCACGGCCAGTACACCGCCAATCAGGGCAAAAGGCAGGTTGGCAAAGGTAAGCAATAAATTACGCAGTCGACCAAATGCAATATACAGCATCAGAAACACAGTGACACCGGCTAGCAGGGACTGCAGAATCAGCGCTTCTCTTGATTTTGCATTGGCTTCAGCTGCGCCGGTGAACTCTAAATAGGCACCTTGTGACAGTGCAAGATCAGTTTTTAATCTAGCCTTTAGCTCATCAGTAAAAGAACCAATGTCGCGTTCTACTACATTTGCAGTGACGGTTTGAATGCGTTTGGCACCTGCATGCAGTATTTTTGAGCGGCCATTTTCCTGCACGATATCGGCAACATCGCGCAGCTTGATGAGTTTGCCGTCAGTATTAAACAATGGCAGATTGCCTGCCTCCTGAATGTCGTCACGTGCTTCCTGCACGAGTAAAACGCTGACGCCGATTACACGGTTGCCTTCATATACCTGCGTGACGGGAACGCCTTCATAAGCCGCACGAATGTTATCCAGCACATCGGTTGGATGCAGGCCGAGCCTGGCCATCTTTTCAGCACGCAGGCGCATCACCAGCTGCGGTGTACCCGGAGGTGACTGCACCATGACATCAGCGGCACCTGGTATGCTATTCAATATACTGGCAATGGCATTGGCATCCCTATCCAGTGCATCCAGATCCTGACCATAGATATTGATCACGGTAGATGCGGCGTAGCCGGAGATGGTCTCCTCAATACGTTCGGTCAAAAATGTATTGATGGCAAAGTTGATACCAACAAAACCTGCTTCAGCTTTGCCATCGCCATCATCATCCGATGCCTCGCCGCCAAGTTTCTCTCGAATTTCGTCCAGAATGCGTCGCTGCTCTGTACCTGAGATCGCACCGATTTCAATTTCAAATTCGCTGTAGTGTGTACCAAAGGTATCTGCTCCGTTTGGAGCGCGGCCTACCCACTGCGTGACTGACTTCACGCCATCAATGCTACGGATAGCGGCAGATACTTTTTTGCCGATGCGTAAAGATTCCTGTTCGGAAGTGCCGGGTACGGCTGTCATATGCATGATGTAATGGCCTTCATGCAGTGCAGGAATAAACTGATTTTTGAATAAAGGCAGGATACCCAGTCCGATGGCCATCAGCATGAAGCTAATTGCCAGAATATATTTATAATGCGCTTCAATTTTGATCAGCATGCTGACGTACCATTTTTTGATGATGCGTATCATGGGCGGGTCTTCTGCCTCAAGTTTGGCGTTGCCGAGCAATAAGTAGCATAGTGCCGGTGTCAGCGTTAATGCGACTAGTAAAGAGGCCATGATTGCTGCTATATAAGCAATACCGAGCGGTGCGAATAGCTTACCTGCGACTCCGCCCAAGGTGAGTAGCGGCATGAATACCAGCGCAACAATAATCGTTGCATAAACGACGGAACTGCGTACTTCCATCGACGCATTGAACACCACGCGATAGGTTGGCAGCGGCTCTGCTAACATGCGATTCTCACGTAAGCGCCTGAAGATGTTCTCGGTATCGATAATAGCGTCATCCACTACTTCACCGAGAGCGATGGCCAGGCCGCCTAACACCATGATGTTAAGCCCGATATTATAGTAACTCATGACTACAATCGCGGTGAGCAGGGAGAGTGGAATCGCGGTGGCAGAAATGAACGCCGTACGCACATTAAATAGAAATAGGAACAGTACCGTGATTACCAATACTGAACCGATCAAAATGTCAGTGCGTACACCTTGGATCGCGACCTCAATAAAGTTGGCCGGTCTGAATAAACCTTCATGCAGCGTTACGTTTTCAGCTTGCAGTGTCGGCTTCAGTTCTTGCAGTGCTTTTTCAATCGCAAGTGTTACACCATGCGTGTTGGCGCCTAACTGACCCTGTACCGACAGGTATACGCCAGTTTCTTCATTAATGGCCGCAGCGCTGATAGAGGGTACTGAACCTTCAACGACCTTACCGATATCACCCAGCCTGATGGTTTGGCCATTTTTGTGCAGCAGTGCAACCATCGCCAGTTTGTCAGGTGTGGTGGCCTGACCTTCTGTATTGATGACAATGCGCTGGTTTTTATTTTCAATAAAACCATTGCCGCGCACGCCAGTAGCTTTTTTTACTGCTTCTTCTACCTGCAATAAAGAGATGCCGTATTTGATCATCTTTTCAGGTTCAACCTGTACCTGAAGCTGGCGCACCTTGCCGCCAAATACGTTGACATCGGCAACGCCAGGAATTGCCATCAGATGCGGAACGATAGTCCAGTCTACCAGCGTTCTTAATTCGGTAAGACTGCGGCTTTTAGACGTAACGCCGAAGCCGAGTACAGTGCTGGCAGAGGAGGTGAGCGGGGTGATGTTAGGGGTAATGCCTTGCGGTAATTTATTATTGAGCGTAGATAATCGCTCGGCAATCACCTGGCGGTTACGGTAAACATCAGTTTTTTCATCAAATATAATCGTAACAATGGACAGACCGGGGATTGATTGCGAGCGCATGCTGGCAATACCTACTGTGCCGGCGATACTGGTTTCAATGCGCTGGGTTACCAGGCTTTCAACCAGTTCGGCTGATAGGCCGGGTGATTCGGTCTGGATCACGATCTGCGTAGGCGCAAACTCAGGGAACACATCGAGATTACTACGGGTCAGGCTATAAAAGCCATATAAAACAACCAAAGTAGCCAAGCCGATAATGACGCCGCTGAAACGGATAGAGAAACGTACTAAAGCCGACATCATAACTAGCGGGTCCCCACTATGGATCTAATGATTGAATGAGTCATCGTTTTAGCTACGACATAACATAGCTTCGCTATATTAGTCTTCACTGAAACTCTTCCTAAATTAAACAATTTAGTCATCGTTTTCATTGGTGATCTGTGATTTAAATTCTTCTGACAGCAGTAGTTGTGCACCACTGGTGACCACTTGATCATTAGCTTTCAGGTTGCCTTGATAGAACCAGGCATTTCCTATCTCAGTGTCAGTCACTACCGGAATGCGGCTGAATTTGTCATCATCAGTTTTTTTGTAAACCCAGGATTTGCCTGCGTACCAGATGATGGCTGCATTAGGAATGATGACGCCGTCGCTTACTTTGGCAGTTGTCGCACTGATTGCATTAACCTGCATACCTGCGCGCAATTCTTTAGTTTTGGCATGATAAAAATAAGTTTTACCTTGAATCGTAACGCTGCTTGCAGGCGCGCGTGACAGGTATAGTGCTCGAATCGATTGTCCAGGTGCAGCGGTTGGAGCAATCATAATGCTGCTGTTCTGCGCTGGTTCTGCGGCATCGAACGGAAGTGTGATTTGTATCAGTACCTCTTGATTGGAAATCAGGTTTTGCAGTAATTCACTTTTTTCGAGCTTGGTAGCGTGCTGAGTCAGGGTGTCGCCCCACATTTGACGCATGCTGTCGGTAATACTTTTAGCGCTGGATTCAGCAGCCGCTATTTTTGCTTCATCCGCTTTGATATTTGACCTGGCAGTTGCCACCACTTTATCGGAGATGTTTTTGTCATCCTGATTGAGTGCCTGCAAGCGCATAAACTCACTTTTGTTATACGACAGTGCAGTGCGCAACACTTCAATATCCGCCTTAGCCGCCAGATAACGTGAGCGGAGATCAATAAGATTATCGATACTAACCACACTGCCATAACTGCTGACACTGGATTGATGCTTGCCTGATTTTAGCTGGCTTGTGGTAATTTCACTTTGCTGCTGGGTAGCAGCGCTTATGTTGATGATCGTTATACCTTCTGCAGTCACAACACGGCTTGGGGTTTCGATTTCCTCTTCTGTTTGCTGTGTCATGGCTTCAAATTCATCTTTGCCATAAAACACGAGCACCCAGAATAGCACCACGATTAAAAATGCCTGTAAGCCAATGATGATGGTCAGTTTACGATTCATTTTTATTATATTTCCATTGAACTTAAAAAGTGACGCCTGGCGTCTGCGGTTAATGTCATTGTTTTTTAATGCACACTTGTTTGTCAGGTGCTGATTTATTCTATGTTTATTTTGTCATAGTCAGATTTTCAATCTTTTCATTTTTGATATTGCTATCGGCTAATGGTGCCTGTATTGCATTTTCCAGATCGTTGGTACTGGCAGCCAATTGAAAGCTGGCCAGTGCTATTTGCTGCTCAGCGATCACTTCCTCCAGTTTGGCATAGGTCAGCTCCAGCCTGTCGCTTTCGCCCGCACGCAATCGGTTATCCATGCGCTTGGTATTGATCTGTTGCTGCTGATATAGATTTTTCTTATTGTCCAGCAGTTGCATCGCCTGTGTCAGCTTGGCATTTGCAACGTTAACTTCAGAAATGACATTGGTCTGCAACGCTTCAAATTGTTTGGCTTCGACTTCACGTAATTGGGTCGCTTCTGCAATCGCTAATTTGTTTTTGGTCAAAATGGTCATTAGGCTAGATAAACCCAGTGACCATATTTTGTCGCCAAATTCGTAGGCATAACCGGGGCTGATGACTAGGTCAGGATATTGTTTCGCAATTTCCAATTTTAATTTAGCTTCTGCCACTGCATAGCGCTCAAGTGCAATGCGAATATCCAGGCGGTTAAATAGTGCGCGGGTTTGTAAATCAGGTGTGGTGGTTGGGCTAACCAGCGCTTTTGTATCTACAGTATTTGTAGTGTCTGCTATCTGCATTTGCTCAACCTGGGCTAGCGACAACCCCAGACTGCTTGCCAGTCTGGCAAGTAATATCAGGTGATTGCGCTGCTTTAATTCCAGCTCGGTATTGAGTGTTTGCAGCTGAAGTTTAGCCCGGCTTAACTCAATATTAGACGACTCCCCAAGATCAATGCGCTTCTGGTAAATGGCAACGATGTCTTGTCGATAAGCCTGCTCTTTTGACATGAGTTTGATCTGCTGTCGATTAGCTTGGTATTCGTTAAAAGTTTTTGTAACTTCATTGCGCAATTGCCAGGCAGCTTGCGCAATTCTGAGTTTGGCAGCTTCTGCGAGGTGCTGCGCACTTTCGATGCGAATGTTACGTTTATTTGCTGTTTCAATAGGTATGTCAATGCTTAAGCCGTAAGCATGCGGGCTGATCTCTTCACTTGCATTATTGCTTTTTGAATATTGGCCGCCTATTGTCGGCAGCCGCATTTCTGCTGCGGTGAGTTTTGCTGCTTCAGCACTGCGCCATTGCGCACGTGCGATATCTAAACTTGGGTTGAAAAATAGAGCGCAATAAACCAGGTCATCTAATTTCCATTGCTGAATCGGCAGTTGTTCAGATGCATAGCCGTTGTTGATCAGATATTGGTGAAACTGATCATTATCAGCGCGTCTATTGGCAATTTTTTGAGTAAGTGCTGCAGTATCTATTGGCTTGGCAATATATTCCTGAAAGCCACAGGCAGTAATGCCTAAGCATAGTAGCGAAAGCAGGGCGACTTTTAGCGTTGCCGCAGGATGTGAATAGGCAGAATTACTCAAGATCGTTAATCAAGTTTGCTGGTGATTTTGGAAGATAGTATTTAATCAACGATTTCAGCATGCACAGCATGTAATGCATCCTGTAGCGTTTCTTCGCTGAGGCTATTGATTGATGTTGCAAGTAAGTCCGCTGCTTCTACAGCGAAAATCGGCAGCTCATGACTATCCATTTCTGCGATGAAGCCGGCAGCAACGCCGGCAATTTTGAGCAAAGCCTGTCTTTCACGCATCAGAAGTTCTAATTCTGCACGCAGCATGTTGATTTCATTTTGGTTGATAGTGTTTGGCATGATGGTCAGCTTTTAATTGAGTCTATAAGATTGAGTGTTATTCTCGCACAATCATTGGCGGCACTGCTAGATTTTCAGCAATCTATAATGATTGATAAGGCAAGATGATTAAATAATGCGCCCGTAATGAATAATTTTTAGCTTTTTTATTTTATGTCTTTTCTGAATGTGAAAACTTGAGATACAATAGCGAATTATCTGAACGGCTGATGTTTTGTAAGCCGTACACTACCTGCGAGAGTGGCGGAATTGGTAGACGCACTGGATTTAGGTTCCAGCGCCGCAAGGCGTAAGAGTTCGAGTCTCTTCTTTCGCACCAACTTTACTTTAAATAGCATGTCATCAAGATGGCTTTTCTAGAATATGATTTTCTAGGTGCATCTGTATCATGACGTGCGGTTAAAAATTTTAGGAATTACAGCATGGCTCTGAATGTTGAAACCCTCGGCAACCTTGAACGCAGAATCACTATCAGCGTTCCACTTCAGCCACTTGAGGCACAGATTAAGCAACGATTAAACCAAATTTCACGTACGGCAAAATTTGCTGGTTTTAGACCAGGTAAAGCCCCAATGGGTTTGGTGAGTCAGCATTACGGCAGTCAAGTGCGTGATGAGGTTTACTCAGGCGCGGTTGAAAAAAGTTTTGGTGACGCAGTTGAAGAAAACAAATTGCGCGTTGCCGGTTTCCCAAACATTGAGCACAAGCCTTTTGATGCAGCTTCAGAAGTTTTAGAGTACACAGCTACCTTTGAAATTTTCCCTGAAGTTGCTATCGGCGACTTATCTAAAGTGAAGATTGAGCGCCCGGTTACTGAAATCTCCGATGCTGATGTTAAAAAGACATTAGATGTGCTGGTTAAACAGCGCGTAAGTTACGAGCCGGTTAAACGTGCCGCTAAAAAAGGTGATCGCATTAATGTGACATTGAAAGCATTCATGGATGGCCAGGAAGTAGAATCAACCGGCGACGCTGGTATCGATCTGGTGATTGGTGAAGGCGGACGTGTTGCTACGTTTGATGACGAATTGATCGGCGGCAAAACAGGCGCAAGTAAAAAGTTTGATATTACCTATCCGGAAGACTACGAGTCAGCCCAGATTGCTGGTAAAACAGTGGGTTATGAAGTTACATTTAACAGCGTATCTCAACCTAAATATCCTGAAATTGATGCTGAGTTTGCTAAGAGCTTAGGCATTGAAGATGGCGATGTTGAGAAGATGAAGGCTGAAATTACTGAAAGCCTGAAGCAAGAAGTTGCTAAACGAGTTAGTGCTAAACTGAAAGAACAGGTTTTCCAGGCGTTAGCTGATAATTCAGAGTTTGATATTCCACGTGCAATTCTGGAAGTTGAAATCAATCGTATGATGCAAACCACTGAACAAAACCTGAAACAACGCGGTGCAGACCTGTCTAACATCAGACTTGAGCCATCAATGTTTGAAGATCAGGCTAAACGCAGCAGCAAATTGCGTTTGTTGCTTGGCGAGTTGATTAATAAAAACGGTCTGCATGCAAATGCTGACCAGGTACGTGCAATGGTTGATGTGTTCTCACAAAGTTTTGAGCGTCCTGCGGACGTAGTTACTTGGTACTATGCTGATCCAAAACGTCTGGATGAGCCAGCAGCTTTGGCTACTGAAGAGAATGCAGTTAGCTGGGTGCTTACACAAGCTAAAGTAACTGACAAAAAAGTTAAGTTTGACGATTTAATGGGAACTGCCTAATGAACATAATGACGCAACCGCAATCTCAGTTTGATCTAGCACCAACTGGCCTGGGTTACATCCCAATGGTGGTTGAGCAGAGTGGTCGCGGCGAGCGTTCATATGATATTTACTCACGCTTGCTTAAAGAGCGTGTAGTATTCCTGGTTGGTCCGGTAAATGACATGTCTGCAAACCTTGTGGTGGCACAGTTGTTGTTCCTGGAGGCTGAAAATCCGGATAAAGATATTTATCTGTATATCAACTCTCCTGGCGGTTCTGTGACTGCCGGCATGTCAATCTACGACACTATGCAGTTTATTAAACCTGATGTAAGTACTTTGTGTATTGGTCAAGCGGCCAGTATGGGTGCTTTCTTGCTGGCAGCCGGTGCAAAAGACAAGCGTTTTAGTTTGCCCAATTCACGCATCATGATCCATCAGCCTTCTGGCGGTTTCCAGGGTCAATCTTCTGACATTGAAATTCACGCAAAAGAAATTCTTTACTTGCGTTCAAAACTAAACGACATCTTGGCCTATCATACCGGTAGAACGTCTGAAGAGATTGATCGTGACACCGAGCGTGATAACTTCATGAGTGCCGAACAATCTGTTGCCTACGGCATGATTGATAAAGTGATCGGTAGCCGCAACGAAGCTGCATAATTGCACAAGTTACTATATTGATAGTATAGTAATTGCATCTAATTTGTAGAATAGCCTAATTAACTTAGGCTATTTCGCGCAAAATACTTAATAGGACTAAATCCATGGCCACTAAAGCCGACGACGATAAATTACTTTATTGCTCTTTCTGTGGCAAAAGCCAACACGAAGTTAAGAAGTTAATTGCTGGGCCTTCAGTATTCATTTGTAATGAGTGCGTTGATTTATGCAATGACATCATCAAGGAAGAAGTGCTAAGTTCAGATGGACTAAAATCTACTGAAGCGAATCTGCCTACACCTCAGGAAATCTGCAAAATTCTGGATCAATACGTTATTGGTCAGACGCAAGCCAAGAAAAATCTGGCAGTAGCGGTATATAACCACTATAAACGTTTGGGTCATAACAACTTGTCCAACGGTGGTCAAAAAGATGAAGTGGAGATTGCAAAAAGTAATATTCTGCTCATAGGCCCAACCGGTTCAGGTAAAACCTTGCTGGCACAAACCTTGGCTCGATTGCTCGATGTACCATTCGTGATGGCAGATGCAACCACATTGACTGAAGCTGGTTATGTAGGTGAAGACGTTGAGAACATCATGCAGAAACTATTGCAGAAGTGTGATTACGATATTGAAAAAGCACAGCGTGGCATTGTTTATATTGATGAAGTGGATAAAATCTCACGCAAATCAGATAATCCTTCTATTACCCGTGATGTATCCGGCGAAGGCGTGCAGCAAGCCTTGCTTAAACTGATCGAAGGTACTGTAGCTTCAATTCCACCGCAAGGCGGCCGTAAGCATCCTAATCAGGAATTTGTGCAGCTTGATACGACCAATATTTTGTTTATCTGCGGCGGTGCATTTGATGGCTTGGAAAAAGTTATTCGCCTTCGTTCAGAAAAGGGCGGCATTGGTTTTGGCGCTGAAGTGAAAAGTAAGGTTGATGTGCGCGAAGTAGGCACCGTGTTGCGTGATGTTGAACCTGAAGATCTGATCAAGTTCGGTTTGATCCCAGAGTTTATTGGACGTTTGCCAGTGGTTGCTACGCTGGAATCCCTCGACGAAGCCGCGTTGATGACAATTCTGACTGAACCTAAAAATGCCCTCACTAAACAATATATTAAGTTGTTTAAGATGGAAGGCGTTGATCTAGAGTTCAGAGAATCTGCCTTGCTGCTGATTGCGAAAAAAGCTTTAGAGCGTAAAACAGGTGCGCGTGGTCTGAGATCAATCATGGAACACTCTCTACTCGAAATTATGTATGAGCTGCCATCGTTGAAAAACTTAAGTAAAGTAGTGATCGACGAAGGTGTTATCCGTGGTGATACACCGCCTATTTTGATTTATGAAGATAAGGCAGAAGAAGCTGCAGGCTAGTCTCTTTTCCTTATCGATTTAAAGTAGTCGACATCTAATGTCAGAATTTAGCCCAGCAAACTTCTAGTTCTGTTGGGCTTAATTTTTTAAAGTAGCATCACTGCAGTCTGCTAGAGACTGTTTCTCACTAGACTATTTTTCATATTTCACAGAAAGCCTGTTATTTTTCTTATAAATTTATTTTTAAGACACTAAATTGGTGCTTAAATATCAACTAGCACTTGAACTCATAAGAATTAACCCCATCAACAGCTATATAAGTGTTTATTACTTATTTTTAGCTTAATTTTGGAAGTCTACACATGGCACAATTATTACCTTCATATAGTCCAGATAGTGGTTTGATACCGCTTTTACCGTTGCGTGATGTCGTTGTATATCCGCATCTGGTAATCCCTCTCTTTGTTGGACGCACAAAATCCGTCAAGGCACTTGAGCTTGCGTCAGAAGGCAATAAGCAGATTCTGTTGGTTGCGCAGAAATCTGCCAGCAAAGACGATCCGGAAGCGAGCGATTTGCATGAAGTAGGTACGATAGCAACTGTACTGCAAATGCTGAAGCTGCCTGACGGCACCGTTAAAGTGCTGGTTGAGGGCGTGCAGCGCGCAAAAATCAGTGAGTTTACCGAGACCGAGGAGTGCTTTGCTGCACGTCCTGAATTGGTTGCAGAATCCGAAACAGATGTAGAAATACAGGCATTAATGCGCACCGTATTTGCGCAATTTGATCAGTACGTCAAACTGAATAAGAAAATCCCACCTGAAATTCTGACTTCACTGGCTACGATAGATGAAGCCGGCCGTTTGGCTGATACGATTGCGGCGCATTTAACGCTCAAGCTTGAAGAGAAACAAAAAGTTCTTGAGATGTTTGACGTTGCGGAGCGTTTGGAACATCTGTTGCGCCTGATGGAAGGTGAAATTGACATTCTGCAGGTTGAAAAACGTATCCGTGGTCGTGTAAAGCGCCAGATGGAGAAAACCCAGCGCGAGTATTATTTGAATGAACAAGTAAAAGCGATTCAGAAAGAACTTGGCGAGCATGATGAAAATGCCGAGATGGATGAGCTTGAGAAGCGTATTGAAGAGGCTAAGTTGCCTAAAGAAGCGCAGGCTAAAGTCGCTAGCGAGCTGAAGAAACTGAAACTGATGTCACCGATGTCAGCAGAGGCGTCAGTGGTGCGTAATTATATTGATACCCTGATTAGCTTGCCGTGGAACAAAAAAACCAGAATCAGCAAGAATCTGGCTAAGGCAGAGGCGGTTCTGGATGATGATCATTACGGTTTGGAAAAAGTTAAAGAGCGTATTGTCGAGTATCTCGCTGTGCAGCAACGTGTAGATAAAATCAAAGCGCCAATTTTGTGCTTGGTAGGGCCTCCTGGTGTAGGTAAAACTTCGCTTGGGCAAAGTATTGCCAAGGCGGTAAATCGGAAATTTGTGCGTATGGCCTTGGGCGGTGTGCGTGATGAGTCTGAAATTCGCGGTCATAGACGTACTTACATTGGTTCAATGCCTGGCAAGATCCTGCAGAGCATGTCTAAAGTCGGCGTTAAAAATCCGCTGTTCTTGCTTGACGAGGTAGATAAGCTTGGTCAGGATTTTAGAGGTGACCCTTCATCTGCATTGCTGGAAGTGTTAGATCCGGAACAGAACCATACGTTTGTCGACCACTATGTTGAAGTTGAGTATGACTTGTCTGATGTGATGTTCGTGGCAACTGCCAACTCAATGAATATTCCTGCGCCGTTGCTGGACCGTATGGAAATCATCAATCTGTCTGGTTATACAGAAGATGAAAAAGTGAACATCGCAATGCGTTATCTGCTGCCTAAGCAGTTGAAGTCACATGGCTTGAAAGATGATGAATTGCATGTATCTGAGGCAGCGGTGCGCGATATTGTACGTTATTACACCCGTGAGGCAGGCGTGCGCAGACTGGAGCAGGAAGTTGCTAAAGTGTGCAGAAAAGTTGTGAAAGAATTACTCACTGCCAAAGCGAAGAAGGCTGCAGCAGCACCTAAGAAAATTAACGTAACACCTAAAAACCTTGATAAGTATCTGGGTGTACAGCGTTATGATTATGGCGTTGCCGCAAAAGAAAATCAGGTTGGCCAGGTTACCGGTCTCGCCTGGACGTCAGTTGGCGGCGAGTTGTTAACGATTGAAGCGGTATTGCTGCCAGGTAAAGGCAAAACCACAACTACCGGTAAGCTCGGTGATGTCATGAAAGAATCTACACAGGCAGCGATGAGCGTAGTGAGAAGCCGCGCACAGCGTTTAGGTATCGCAAACAACTTCTATGAAGAGAATGATATTCATATTCACTTCCCTGAAGGGGCTACGCCTAAGGATGGCCCGAGTGCCGGCATTGCGATTACTACCGCGCTGGTTTCTATTTTGACAGGTATTCCTGTACGTGCAGATGTTGCAATGACTGGAGAAATTACGCTAAGAGGCGAGGTATTGCCTATCGGCGGTTTGAAAGAGAAGCTACTGGCAGCGCACCGCGGTGGTATTAAAACCGTATTGATCCCTCAGCAAAACGTCAAGGATCTGACTGACGTGCCGGAGAACATTAAGAACCATCTGGATATTCATCCGGTAAAATGGATTGATGATGTGTTGGCATTGGCTCTGGCTTCAGTACCGGTACCTTTGCCGGACGCTACAGATGTTAATGAAAATCCTGCAAAAGAGGTTCAACTTGCTGATAACTCTCAGGAAACGCAATCCACAACATTAGACGCTATAAAACATTAAGAAAATAAGTGCTGATATAGGCTATAAAGGCTTGACATGGCCTTTATAGGCTTGATATAAAGGCAGTGCGAGGATCATTCCTCATAGAAATTACCGTTGTTTTTCTTTAATAAACCTTAAAAGGGGATTACACGTGAATAAATCAGAACTAATTGATCAGGTTGCAAGTGCTGCAGGTATTTCTAAAGCTGCTGCAGGTCGTGCATTAGATGCAACAACCGCTGCAGTGACAAAAGCGTTAAAAAAGGGTGATCTCGTAACATTAATCGGCTTTGGCACTTTTTATGTAGGTAAACGTGAGGCTCGTAATGGTCGCAACCCTCGCACTGGTGACACAATTAAGATTGCAGCTGCAAATTCTCCTAAATTTAGGGCTGGTAAAGCGCTTAAAGATGCTGTAAACTAGCGTTTTCGTTGGTTAGGCAGGGTGCTTAGCTCAGTTGGTAGAGCGTCGCCCTTACAAGGCGAATGTCAGCGGTTCGACCCCGTTAGCACCCACCAAAAAACCGACGATGATGTTAAGTGACTAAGCCGTTTCTATTTTATTAAATTTAGAGTGCTAGTAGTTTAAGCACTCTTTATTTTGTGAAAAATCTTTACGATATAGAAACGCAGATTTTATGGAGTGGTAGTTCAGTTGGTTAGAATACCGGCCTGTCACGCCGGGGGTCGCGGGTTCGAGTCCCGTCCACTCCGCCAAATAAAAAAAGCGAGTCTTAGGACTCGCTTTTTTTATTTCTACTTTAT
>DATCVB010000009.1:0-28104 GCA_036567185.1 Methylotenera sp. | reverse complement strand
CAACGTTGTAGAAAGGAGTTTTTTTCGCGCCACCACGAGCTAAACGAATAATAACCATAATCTTTGTTCTCTTTTGAATAATTTAAAGCAGAAAGGCGCGGATTTTACGTTATATCCGAACCTTTTGGCAAGCTATTTATCCATCAATTTCATTATTAATGTATCTATTTGTTTTTGTAACTAATTACTGAACAAACATAGTCGTGCCAAAAACCCATTTTTTAATACATTTACACGTGCTTTTTATAGCGCGTTGGATCATCCAAGCCTGCCGCAGCAAATCCTTCACTACGCAAGCGGCAAGAATCACATACACCACATGCTTCGCCATGACTATCGGCCTGATAACAGGAAACAGTCATGGCGTAATCCACACCCAACTTTGTACCCAGCTGCACAATCTGTGCTTTGGTCATATCAATCAACGGTGCATGCACGGTGATGGTTTTGCCTTCCACCGCACTCTTGGTGGCCAGGTTGGCCATATTCTGAAACGCTTTCACGTATTCGCCGCGGCAATCCGGGTAACCGGAATAATCCAGCGCATTCACGCCGATAAAAATATCCTGTGCGCCCAGCACTTCTGCCCAGGCCAAAGCGAGAGACAGCATAATAGTATTGCGTGCCGGTACATAAGTGATCGGAATGCCTTCAGAGGCTTTTTCCGGCACCGCGATTGCATCATCTGTTAATGCAGAACCGCCGAACAGAGACAGATCGAGCTGCGCCGTTTTATGTGCAGCAGCACCCATTACAGTGGCAATTTTCTTGGCCGCGTTCAATTCTGCAATATGGCGCTGATGATAATCCAGACTCAGGCAGTAACACTCATACCCTTGACTGCGTGCATAAGCCAGCACGGTCGCAGAATCCAAGCCGCCTGAAAGCAGCACTACGGCTTTAGCGCCTACGTGGCCCTGCTGCGCTACAGGCTCCGCGGATATGCCCTGTGCGGGCGTTTTAATTTGATTGTTCATATCAGATCAGACTGCTCATACTTAGATTAAGATTAAACCCCGGGCTTCTCGCCCCATAATATTTTATGCAACTGCACCTGCATACGCACCGGCAGCTTATCTTCCAACACCCAACCCGCCAAATCAGTCGGATTAATCTGACTGTAAACTGGGGAAAACAGTACCGGACATTTATCGGCAATGTGATATTTATTTAAAATCTCTTTGGCCCAATCGTAATCTGCACGACTGCATAGCACAAACTTCACCTCATCCGTTTTTTTGAGATGATCCAGATTGCTCCAGACGTTGTTTGCAACTTCACCGGAATCTGGTGTTTTAACATCCAGAATCACTGATACACGCTTATCGACAGGACTGACATCAATCGCACCACCCGTTTCGAGCGATACACTGTAACCGGCATCACACAACTCCTGCAACAGCACCAGGCAGCCTTTTTGTGCCAACGGTTCACCACCGGTAACCGTGACATATTTGGTACCGTAGTCCGCTACCTTGGCTAAAATATCACTAATCTCCATATTGCTGCCACCGCTGAATGCATAGGCGGTATCGCAATATACACAGCGCATCGGGCAGCCTGTGAGGCGCACAAATACCGTAGGCAAGCCTACGCGACTGGACTCACCTTGCAGTGAATAAAAGATTTCGTGGATTTTAAGTTTCATTTGATATTTATAGCGCTGTATATGCACGCTAAAAAAATAGCGCCAATTTAATTGGCGCTATTTTAACTTAAAAGGTGCAATACGCTAAATCCAAGTTAACACTCAGGTTAACTAAGTAAATGTTTTTTCTAAGAATTACCTGATGGACTCTAGAACTTTCAATCGTTTTTGCGCTGTTGGCGTTACTTCACTATTAGGAAATTTCTTAACCAGTTCGCGCAAGGTTTTCTTGGCGGCTGCTACCTGGCCCAGCTGAATCTGGCTGTTCGCCATATTCATCATTGCATCAGGCGCCTTGGCGCTATCAGGGTGCGCATCCAGTAATTTTTGCTGAGTAGCAATTGCTGATTTATAATTTTTCAATGCAAACTGCGAATAGCCCAAACCATACATGGCATCTGCGGCTGAAGCGCTACTCGGGTAGTCTTTTAAAAACTTATCATACGCAGCAAAAGCATCTTTATGCTTAGCATCTTTTGATAAAGCATTAGCTGCCTCTAACTGTTTCTGCTCTTCCGACTCTTTTACCGCAGTTGCAGACTCTGTAGCTGCTGAGGCTTGCGCTGCCGGGGCCGCACCGCTTTCTAACTTACGCAGGCGGACGTCAGTATCTGTATATAAATCTTTTTGACGTTGCTGGGCTAAATCAAGATTATGCGTCGCCAGTTCCAGATCGCCTTTTAATCTTGAATTCTCCTGCTTCAACGTCTCTAGCTGCGCCTGCACATCAACCAAGCCATTTTTAGCAATCGCCTCTAGCGAAGTAAGCCTTTGCTCCAACGCTTGCTGATTTCTTTTCAGTTCAGCCAGTGTGGCCTGAGTCGCCTGATTCTGACTTTGCATGGTTTTTTCAAGTTCAAATATCTTCTTACGTGCCTCAGTGTCGTCAAACAACGCCGCATGGCTGCTATATGAAAATAATTGTGCCGTTAAAAACAGGCTTATCAGAATCAGTTTTCTCATCGTATCTATTCTATGCTTTAAATTACTCGCCCTCGTAGACAATATCTACGCGACGGTTCAGTTGATGGCAAGCTTCATCTTTACAATTTGCAGTGGCTTTTTCTTCGCCGTAGCTCACTGTTTCAATTTGCTTGTCTTGTGCGCTTAAGATATTCAATGATTTTTTCACTGAAACTGAACGGCGCTGACCCAATGAAAGATTGTACTCACGTGTACCGCGCTCATCGGCATTACCTTGCAGGATAACTTTTGCACTGCCATGCTCAGCCAGGTATTTAGCATGCGCCTCAACCAGCGGACGGAACTCTTCTCTAACCGTGTCTTTATCAAAATCGAAATAAACCGTGCGTTTAGACAAGATATTGTTAGGATCAGTCAAAGGATTACCACTAACTGTACTATCTTGAACACCAGAAGTATCAGCACCGCTATCAGCGGCAGGTGTGGCTGGAGCAGTAGCCGTAGCGTTAGGGCTTTTATCTTCTACTGCAGCCGGCTTATCAACCATAGGTGTACTCTTACATGCTGACAAAGCCATCGCCAATAACAAGCTACCCAAGAGCTTTTTGTTTAAGATGCTTTTGTTCATTTTATTCTCCTCAAATTAAGTTGCAATTTCGCAACAGTAAGCTAACCGCATTGAAATACTTCAATGCGTTTCTAATTCAGTAATGGCCCCCACGATGGCTCACGTATATCACCGCCAGATTCACTCAGGCGCTGTTTAACACGCCCATCTGAAGACACCGCAGCTAAAGCACCGCGACCACCCACTCGGGTAGCATATAGTATCACACGACCATTAGGAGCAAAACTCGGTGATTCGTCCTGACCGCCATCGCTCAACAACTGTGCCTGCCCACTAACCAGATCCTGCAAGGCAATGCTGTACTTTGCACCGTCTTTACGCACCATCACCAATGATTTTCCGTCAGGAGCAAAATGCGGGCTCAGGTTATGGTCGCCCTGAAAAGTCACACGCTGCGCTTCACCGCCAAATGCAGATACCTTATAAATTTGAGGGTTACCGCCACGATCAGAAGTGAAATAAATCCATTTGCCATCCGGTGACCAGCTCGGCTCGGTGTCAATCGCACTGCTCTTTGTTACTTGCTTCAAACCGGTACCGTCGGCATTAATCGTATATAACTGCGAGTTAGCTGAATGGCTAAGTACAATCGCCAGTTTTTTACCGTCCGGCGACCAGCTTGGTGCACTGTTATTACCTTTGAAATTAGCTAGCGTTAAGCGCTGCCCGGTAGTGAGCGACTGTACAAAAATAATCGGCTTTTTCTTTTCAAATGAAACGTAAGCAATCCTGGTGCCGTCTGGCGACCAGGCTGGTGAAATAATCGGTTCGCTGGAAGAAACCACGGTTTGCGCGTTAACGCCATCAGCATCTGCCACCTGCAGCGCATAACGGTTTTTGGTTTTGTTGATGTAAGCAATACGGCTAGCGAAAATAGGCCCTTCACCGGTCAGCTTCTGATAAATCACATCTGCTATTTTGTGTGCGGTTAACCTTAACTGGTTAGGCGCGATGTTGTACTCCATCGTCACCAGCTGCGTTTGCTTAAGTACATCGGCCAAGCCAAATGTCACTTTAAGACGGTTACCGGGCAAAGCCGTCACATTACCGACCGTAATCGCCTGTGCCTGCAACACGGCCCACTCGGCATATTTTACCTGCGATACTTCAGTTGGCCGACTCGAAACGCCACTGGTCTCCAGCACTCGGAACAGGCCGCTGCGGCGCAAATCAGCAGCAATAATGTCAGCAATTTTATCCTGACCTGCAGTTGCAGCCTGACCAAAAGGTACAATTGCGATTGGAATTTGCTGCGCACTGCCGCCGCTGATTTCAATTTCCAAGGCTGCATGGGCAACAGTAGAAGTGAGCGTTGCAATCAGAAATAAAACCGGCTGGAATAATTTAAAAAGTTTTTTCATATGCTGAATTTGGGTTGCATCCATAAAGTTAATGAATTTTACTGCAATAAGGGGAAGAAGCTACAAGCATTTAATTTTATTAAAGAAAAACAGCAAACGATGACTGATATGAGTTGTTATGAGCCAAGCCTAATCAACGCTTAACACTTAATTGTCATTAGGGCGGAATGTCAGCTTAAGGTTCCTGAACTGTGAGAACAAGCTTGCATCCTGGGGTAACGGTAATGGCTCTGACACTCTAATCGCACGCTCTACCGCATCGTCACAGGCTGCGTTACCGCTGGACTTAATAAGTTTAGGTGACCCACTCAACTCACCGGTCGGGATTAATCCAATCTCAAATTTCAATTCAGGGTTACCATTACCGCAGAGTGTTTTATTTACGTTGCTGCGGATCTTTGCCTGGATTTTTGCCTTGAATTCATCGACTACCCCGGCACTTGCTGCAGAAGCTTTTTGCTCACCCGTGGCTTTATCTTCACTCAAACTTTCCTGCTGCAGTTTTTTTAAAGCATCATTCGTGTTTGATTTTGTAACGCTTTTATTTTTCAATGCTTCCTGACGTGCTTCTTCCTGCAGTTTAGCCAGTGCATCATTAGTCTTAGCAACAGGTTTAGGCGGCACTTCTTTTACTGGTTCTTTCTTGACCGGCTTTTTCTCAATTGCAATCTCTACCTTTGGTTCTGGCTTTTCTTCAGGCGCTACTACCGGTTCTGGAACCTCTTTTTCTACAGGCATCGGCTCTGGTAAAGGCTCTGGCACAGGCGGCGGCTTATGCTCCTCAACAGCAACACTGTCCCACAGCTCAACTTGCGCGATACTGATCGGATGCGTCGTTTTCCAGTTAAACGAAATCAGCAAAGCACCCAACAGCAAGGTGTGTACTAAAACAGAAAACACACCGGCCTTGAATGAATCTGGATTTTCGCGCTGACGTAACATCATAATAAATTCTGATTACACTTTTAAAGTGGCTTAAGCAGCAAGCCGACTTTATCCACTTTATTGGTTTTCAATAAATCCATGACACCGATCACATCTTCATATTTGACACTTTTATCGGCCGCAATGACGACTGAACGCTCTGGTGACTTAGCCAGCTGCACTTTGACCAGAGACAATAATTCATCGCGTTGCATAGTTTTACCATCTAGCTCTGTGTTTCCATTTTTCTTCACGGTAACAACGATTGGCGGCAATTTTGGCTGACTCAAGGCTTGTCCTGCGCCTGGCAATTCCACTACGCCGGGATTCGTCATTGGCGCAGTAACCATAAATATGACCAGCAGCACCAAGGTAACATCAATGTAGGGTACTACATTGATCTGGTTCATCATGCGGCGTTTACGAGTGCGTGACATTGCGTTATGCCTTTAAGATTTACGTTGCAGGATATTGGTAAACTCTTCCATAAAGCTCTCATAACGCACAGAAAGCCTGTCTACAGAGCTTGCAAAACGGTTGTAAGCAATCACTGCCGGAATCGCTGCAAACAGGCCAATAGCAGTAGCTACCAGCGCCTCGGCAATGCCGGGCGCCACCTGTGTAAGTGTTGCCTGTGCGACGTTAGACAAGCCTCTAAATGCGTTCATAATGCCCCATACCGTGCCAAACAGGCCGATATAAGGACTCACAGAGCCGACGGATGCCAGAAATGGCAGGTGTGCATCCATATCATCCATTTCTCGATTGTAGGCAGCGCGCATCGCACGGCGTGCGCCTTCCATCACGTCCGACACTTCCATGCGTGCCTGCTGTTTATGCTTGATGTATTCCTTGAAGCCAGCTTCAAAGATGCTGGCCATGCCCTGCGGTTTGCGGCGCCCGGCCGTCACACTGTCATACAGCTTATTCAAGTCACCGCCAGTCCAGAACGTTTCTTCAAACTGCTCTGCATCCTTTTCAGCGCGCTTGATTGTGGCGACTTTGATGAATATATACCACCATGAAAATAGCGAGGTAATGACCAGAAGCAGCATCACCAGCTGCACGGGTAAGCTGGCACCCGCGATCAAGGTAAAAAACGACATATCACTGCTTGCGTTCATAATTTCTCCACTAGTTTCTACTGCACACTATTTTTATAACAATTATTTTAAAAAAACTATGTCTAATCAGCCAATGTCGGCAACATGGCCATTTTAATATCCGCAGGAATACCCAACGGCTTGAATGTTTCTGCATTCACAAACGCCAGCTTGACTTGCGCTTTAATCAGTAAATGATGCTCACGCATAATTTTCTGTTCCATTTCAATGCTGCCGCGCCCGATTTTTGTGAGCTTGCAATGCACTTCGAGCATATCGTTAAAGTATGCCGGGCCTTTAAATTCAACCGAGAGGCTATGCACGACGATGATGACGCCTAAGTCTGCTTTAACTTGCGGCTGCTCAAAACCCAGCGCACGCAGCCATTCAGTTCTGGCGCGTTCCATAAAGTTCAGATAATTGGAATGGTAAACCACGCCGCCTGCATCTGTATCTTCATAATAGACGCGGACTGGCCAATTGAAAGTAGTTTTTCTATGCATCTTTACTGCTGCCAAAGTTCACCCGAAGCCAGGCTAGCGGGCACAGCCAAACCAAAATGCTGGTAGGACTGACTGGTTGCGACACGGCCACGCGGTGTGCGCATTAAATAACCCTGCTGAATCAAATAAGGCTCCAGTACATCCTCGATTGTATCGCGCTCTTCGCCGATAGCAGCCGCTAAATTATCCAGACCCACCGGCCCACCGCCGAATTTTTCCAGTACTGCCAGCAGTAATTTTCTATCCATGACATCAAAACCCAGTTTATCTACATCCAGCATTTTGAGGGCAGCGTCGGCAACTTCGGCTGAAACCACACCATCGGCTTTAACCTGCGCATAATCTCGCACACGACGCAGCAATCGGTTTGCAATACGCGGAGTACCGCGTGAACGCTTGGCAATTTCCAGTGCGCCGCTACCTGCCATTTCAACTTCGAGCAAACCGGCTGAGCGCTGCACGATACGGCCTAGCTCCTCTGACGTATAAAACTCCAGCCTCGATACAATGCCAAAGCGGTCACGTAATGGATTGGTCAACATCCCGGCACGCGTGGTGGCACCCACTAGAGTGAACGGCGGCAAGTCCAAACGCACACTGCGCGCAGCGGGGCCTTCTCCAATCATGATATCCAGACGGTAATCTTCCATCGCCGGATATAAAATCTCTTCCACAACTGGTGATAAACGATGGATTTCATCAATAAACAGCACATCGTTAGGTTCAAGGTTGGTAAGCAATGCAGCCAGATCGCCGGCACGTTCCAGTACTGGGCCAGAAGTCTGGCGCATATTGACGCCCATTTCTTTGGCAATAATATGAGCCAGTGTCGTTTTACCTAAGCCCGGCGGGCCAAACAACAGTACATGATCCAGTGCTTCACTACGGCCACGCGCAGCATTGATAAATATCTCCAGCTGCGCACGCGCTTTTTCCTGGCCGATATATTCGTCTAGTATCTTGGGGCGTAAGGCGCGCTCGAGTGCCTCTTCCTGCGGGCTAATATTATCTGGAGCAATTAAGCGATCGGTTTCTATCATAAAGCGCTATCTGTTCTCTCTGTCCTGCAACGCAACCCAGTGTGTAATGAGTGTTAAACCAACCGCCAGCAGCGTTGGTCCTAGAAAAATACCAATAAATCCAAAGGCAAATGCGCCGCCAAGCACACCAAGCACCACTAACAGCAACGGCAGATGTGATGAATGACTGATTAAAATTGGCTTAATCACATTATCAACCGTGCTGATTGCCAGCAAGCCATAAATTGCAAGAAAAATAGCCCAGCCGTGGTCTCCATGATTATAAAGCCATAAAGCAGAGCCACCCCATACCAACGGCGGCCCAATTGGAATTACCGACAGAAAGAATGTTGCCAATGCCAGCAGTAGCGGCATAGGTGCACCCGCCAGCCAGAAGCCGAACAGCGCTACCGTAGATTGAGCCAGCGCTGTACCAAAAATCCCTAACATCACACCTTTCACGGTACTGCATGATAGTGTCAGCATTTCCTCGCCCAAAGTACCGCCTAAGCGGTGCACCATCAGCACAACCCCTTTGGCAAGGCGGCTGCCATCGCGATAAAAGAAGAAAGCGATAAAAGCTACCAGCAGCATCTGCAGAAAGCCACCCATCATCATCTGCACCGCCTGCAGCATAATTTTACGCACAGGCTCAGCGTATTGACTAAGCAGTTTCATCAACTCTTCATGGCTCACCACAGCACGCTGCCATGATGTTGCCAACTGCTCACCTACCAGAGGTAAATTACTTATCCATTGCGGGGCCTCCGGCTGCAGATTTTTCAGAGTAACCTGTGCTTCTTCAATTAGAATTGCTGCAGAATCAGCTAGATTCGTTGCCAGATACGCCATAGGCAGAATCACTGCAACAGATAAAAGCGCAGTCATTGTGATAGCGGCTAAATTATCTCGCTTGCCAAGTTTTAACCACAGCCAGTGGTAGGCCGGCCAGGTGAAAACACAAAACACCGCAGCAAAAAGCAATGCGGCCATAAAAGGATGCAATACAAACAAACAACCAACGATCAGTAAGGCAATCAATGCAATACGTGCAATCTGGTTGGTATTAATCATATATTCCCGTTATTAAACTGCTGATTTTGAACTATAAGTATCATGCTTTGATTTTACTCCAAATCGAAACAATTAAAATTAGACTTACGGCTATTTCGAGAGCAGCTTCAATGCCTGCTTGATACCATCAGTGACGCTGATTTCTTTATCCAGCAACTTCACAGAAGCCAAAGCCTCACGTTCGTTATAACCTAGTGCCAATAACGCATTCAGTATGTCACTGCTGGCGGATTTAGGCTGGTTCGAATTCATGGCAGCCACGCCATCAATGGTAAATTTATCTTTAAGCTCAAGCAACAGGCGCTCCGCCGTTTTTTTGCCCACGCCTGGCACACGTGTCAGCATGGTTGTTTCCTGCAAGGCGACTGCCTGCACCAACTCATCAATCGACAATCCGCTCAAAATCGACAATGCAGATTTAGCGCCAATACCGTTCACTTTAAGCAGTTGCCTGAACGTTGCCCGCTCCTGACTACTGCCAAAGCCATACAGAAGCTGCGCATCTTCACGCACCACAAAATGCGTAAGCATAACGACTCTCTCACCCACGGCCGGCAAGTTATAAAAAGTGCTCATCGGCACTTCACATTCATAACCAACCCCATTACAGTCAATTAAAACCAGCGGCGGTGTTTTTTCAAGCAGGATTCCACTCAGGCGTCCAATCATGGCGTGTTCCATAACATAATAAGGGTTAACAATAGCGCATGGCTCAGCATACTAGCAAGTGTGAGCTTGATGGCAGGTAATAATTTTTCGGGTTTTGTAGCAAATTGACGCAGCAGCCAGAATGCACGCGCAGATAATAGTAAAGGCAGCGCCGACAGCAAAGCCAGTTCAGGCAAATGCCCACTAAAGATCATTACCGTAATCCACAGCAAAGCCAATACTGCCAATAGAAAATAAAACCAGACTGCCAGACTAAGCGGCAACCTGACTACAAGGTTATGCTTACCTGCCCTGGCATCTGCCTTGCGGTCAGGAAACTGATTGATATAGAGTAAATTGGTAACCAGCAGTGCATATGGCATGCCGACAATCAAAGGCTCAAAAGAAAATGAGCGCCGCTGCACAAAATCTGTACCAATAACTATACCCAGAAACCCCAGCAGCACACATAGCTCGCCTAAACCCCTTGAATTCAGGCGCAACGGTGATGCAGAATAAGCCCAGCCTACCAACATACCGACCATGCCTAGCAGTAACAAACCGTAACTTAGCTGGAACGCCAGCCACAAGCCGCCAAGCATTGCAGCAGCCAATAACAAGTAGCCGAAATACATGGTTTGCGCCAAGGTCAGTACGCCATTCTGGATAAAGCGGCTGCCGCCAGTGAACGGATACAGGCGGTCGACATTACCGGCATCAGTGCCATTCAGTGCATCAAAATAATCATTAAGCACATTGACGCCGGCATGTACCAACAGCGCAAGCAATACAGCAATCACTGCGATTAATGGCTGGATTGCAACACCCGAATAAGCTGCGCTGGCTAAGCCCAGCATACAAGCCGCTAGCGTTGCAGATAAAAATGCAGGGCGCGTAGCAAAGAAATAAAGAGTGAAGAAACTAGAGAAACTTGCACGTACGGGCTCAGTTACAGGCTTATCCATCCGAGCCAGTTTACCCAATCAAGCGCCCGCCACGTACGCGATAACCGGCAGTCGCCAGCTTGCCCATTCCTTGCCCGCCATGGGCATGGCAGATTGCGCAGGCCAGGGCATCGGCTGAATCTGGCTTGGGTGCTGCCGGCAGGTTCAGCAAGCGTTTTACCATCTCCTGCACCTGTTCTTTTTGTGCATGACCATTACCGACCACAGCCTGCTTGACCTGCAATGCTGTATATTCGGCCACGCTTAAATTGCGGATGACTGCCGCACAGATAGCTGCGCCGCGCGCTTGCCCCAGCAACAGCGTGGATTGCGGATTCACATTCACAAATACTTTTTCTATGGCGACCTGGTTCGGGTGATAAGTATCGATGACCTCGAACAGGCTATCCACAATAATCTTGAGGCGGGCGGGCAGTTCTTCCCTGTCATCCTCGCCCTCGATTTTGTTTTTTTTACCGCTTGCTGTTTTAATCGTGCCGCTTGCGATGTAGATGATTTTCTCACCAACTTTTTCAATGACGCCAAAGCCAGTGAGGCGCAAACCTGGATCAATCCCTAAGATTCTGATGTTGTCCAAATTTATGGTGTCCGAATTCTGCTCAAATACACGACGTTTAAGGAAAATTCTGGCTGCAAGTTAGCGCTTTACTCTTCCAGCACGGCTGAAGTATAAACATCCTGCACATCATCCAGATCTTCCAGCGCATCCAGAATTTTCTGCATTTTTACTGAATCATCACCAGTGAACTCTACTTCATTCATGGCTTTCATTGTAACTTCAGCAAGCACCGCTTTTAGACCAGCGGCTTCCATTGCTTCTTTTACAGTAACAAAATCAGCAGGCGGTGTAATCACTTCAATACTGCCGTCATCATTAGTCACGACGTCTTCAGCACCTGCTTCTAATGCAACTTCCATGACTTTATCTTCTGAGGTACCTGGCTCATATACCAGGCTGCCGCAATGCTTGAACATAAATGCAACAGAACCATCCGTACCCAGATTGCCACCGAACTTGGTTAGCGCATGACGCACATCGGCAACTGCACGTTGTTTATTATCAGTTAAACAGTCAATGATAATTGCCGCGCCGTTAATGCCATAACCTTCATAACGGATTTCTTCGTAGTTAACGCCTTCCAGCTCGCCGGTACCTTTTTTGATAGCACGCGTGATGTTGTCAGATGGCATGTTTTCTTCTTTTGCCAGCGCAACTGCAGCACGCAGGCGCGGGTTCATATTGATATCACCGCCGCCCATTCGGGCCGAAACAGTGATTTCTTTAATGATTTTAGTGAAGATTTTGCCGCGTTTTGCGTCCTGACGACCTTTGCGGTGTTGAATATTTGCCCATTTACTATGACCAGCCATGTCCCGACCCTTTAATACAAATCAAATAAACGTGATTTTATCACAGGCGAAGCATAGGACTAAGTAAAGGCTAACTTACATGTGGATATGTTTTAATCCTGCGCCATCGCTGGGTCAATCGGCGTATGTTTACGGATGCTGATCATGGAAATAATCACCAGCGATGCTGCAATCAAGGTCATGCCAATCAGCTCTGTTGCACTTGGCACTTCATGTAACTGCACCCATGCAGCCAGTACGCCAATCACCGGTGCCAGCATAGATGACATACTGGCAACGCCGGCACTCAGGCGCTGTAGTGCATATAGCCACAGCAGCCAGGCCAGTGCATTACAGAATACGGAGTTAAAAATCACTGCGCCGATAAAATACGGCGTCCACTGAATCGGCGCTGACGGCACTAGTAGCGCTACAATAACTAAAGGAATTGACCCAAAAAACATCTGCCAAGCTGTCAGTGTCAATAAATCCAGATCCGGCGAACGCTGATGCAGCTTTTTAGCCAGTATCACCGACAGTGCCCAGAAGATACCGGACAATACGGCAAGAAACATGCTGAATGTATCCGTGCCCAAATGCAGCGGATCCAGAATAAACAGCATGCCCATGGTTGAAAGTATTGCTGCAGGCCATTGCAGCCCGCGCAATTTTTCTCCCAGCATAGGCCAGGCCAGCACCATTACCCAGAATGGCATGGTATAAGTCAGCACGGCGGTTTTACCCGCCCCGCCTTCGACCAATGCCCAGATTAACAAACCGGTAAAACCGCTGGTCTGCAAAATGCCGAGCAGGATTAATGTCGGCATTTCTTTAACGCGCAACGGTTTACGCATATAGATCACTACCGCAAACAAACATAGCGCACCAATTACTGTACGCAATGCCGCAAACTCAAAAGCACCTGCATATTCCAGGGCACTTTTCATCACAACCCAGTTATAACCCCAGATTACAGTCAGCAGCATCAGCGCAGCAAAGGCACGGATAGTAATTTTTTTACTGTTATGCATATTAGTTGCTATCGGTTGTTAAATTTGTTTAGACCTCTGCGGCTAAAACAGCCGCAAAAGATTAATTCCAGATATGTGTTACTGCTTTCCAGCCACCATCCGCTTGTTTACGATACACCAGATGCACATTACCGCCAAATGTCTGTTTTTCGCCTTTTTCGTTCAACATTGCACCTGCCCATTTACCACGCTGATATGCGAGGTTACCGTCTTCTACCGCCTCATCTAATGTTAGCTGATGCTCAATGACGCCGGCCGTAATCAAACCGGCAAAGAATGATTGAATTGCCGCAGCGCCTAGTACCGGCTCACCAGCGGGAGCTGGTATTACAACTGCATTATCAGCATAGAGCTGGCCAATCGCTTCAGCATTTTTGCTGTTAAATGCAGTATCGAACTTTGCGTTGATTGCTGATATTTGTGTTTGAATATTTGACATGTTTTGTATCCTTTTTAGTTAATTTAAAAAATCAGCACCTATTCATATCTATTCAATAAGTGCCGGTATACCTGCATTAATTAATTCCAATATCTGTTGCAGTTGTGTACGCTTTTCAGTATCCAGCGACTGCATGCACTTGCGTACCCTCCGGTAATAGTCTGGCATCACTGCATCGAGCTTGTCCTGTCCCGCATCGGTAAGCCTGATCAACACGCTGCGCCTGTCATCTTTGCTATAAACCCGCTCGACCAAGCCGTTTTGCTCCAGGCCATCAATCAGCCCAGTCATGGTTGCACGCGTCACCCCTGCTTTTTCTGCTAGTACTGATGGTGTAGATATCCTTGAATCTTCACGCATAAGCAAAATCAGCACCCACCAGCGCCCCTGCAGCAAGCCATGCTTACTTAAGCAAGCATCCAGCGCCACCGATAAATCAGTCGCGACACGTAGCAAATGCAAAAAGCCGGACACCGCCGTGATATCGGCGTCAGGATAGCGTTCGGCAAATTTGCCAAGCACTTTAGTGGTCGGGAGATCTTTTAATTGCAACATGATTAGCTGCATTATAGTTAGCTTCCTAACTAAGTCAATAGCTGATTGAAATATTTAAGAATTGTTGGTTAAAATATTTATTGGTGTATATTTAAGGAAGTACTGATTAATTGAGCGAGCAGGATGAAGTGCTAGGCGCACGGAACGCAGAAGCCGAGATAGTATGTGTTATACAGCGAGGTTGCGAGTCTATTAAAAATATAGCCGCAACGCAGCAATTCGCACGCGCAGCCATTTAATCAGTGTTTCCTTAAACTTCGCTCTGCATTTTAGTTACAGTCAGGAGATTGCTATGAAAACATTGCAACAATTGCTAGACGCCAAAAAATATAAAGAAGTGATCTCAATTGCCCCACATCGCCCGGTGTTTGATGCTTTAGTGATACTGGCAGAATATAGAATCGGTGCGCTGGTAGTGCTGGAGAACGAAAAACTGGTGGGTATCTTTTCGGAGCGTGATTACGCGCGTGAAGTAATACTAAAAGGCCGTTCATCAAAAACCACGCATATTACCGATGTGATGTCGCATGATGTAATCTGCGGCAATCCGGATGATACTGTTCAACAGGCCATGACACTGATGACAAGTAAAAACTTTCGCCACATGCCGGTAGTGAAAGACGACAAGGTGATTGGAATGCTTTCACTTGGCGACCTTGCAAAAGAAACCATTGATTACCAGCAGCGCCTGATTAAAGAGCTGGAAAGTTACATTAAAAATTAATCTTATCCATAATTCAAATACAAAAGGGAGCCAAGGCTCCCTTTTGTATGATTGATATAGCAAATCAGCTTACAGGTACTTAACCACCATCGCATTGCTTAAATCACCAGCCGCGATCGGCAAACGCACATAATAGCCACTGCCGGAGGCCTCCTGAATTGGCTCACCTTTTTTATTGAACATCGTCTCAACTATAATATCCTGGTTGCCAGTCGGATGTATCACCTGCAAACGGTCACCTACACCGAACTTATTACGCGCTTCAATATCAGCCAGCCCTTTTTCTGCATCATAGGCTACTACATCACCTACATACAGACTACGACTCGAGCTTGAATAACCCTGCTTGTAATTCTGGTGCTCCGCCGTATGATGGCGCTGATAGAAACCATCGGTATAACCGCGGTTAGCCAGATTTTCCAGATCGCCAAGCAGGTTCCAATCAAATGGACGGCCTGCCACAGCATCGTCAATCGCCTTACGATAGTTCTGGCAGGTACGCGCCACGTAGTAACGTGATTTAGTGCGGCCTTCGATCTTCAGTGAATCCACACCCATTTTGATCAGTCGCTCCACGTGTTCAATCGCACGCAGATCTTTACTGTTCATAATGTAAGTACCGTGCTCATCTTCCTCAATCGGCAGCAGTTCACCAGGACGGCCTTTTTCTTCAATCAGGTAGACCTTGTCTGCCAGCGGATGGCGCGGCAAGCTTCCACAGCCGGACAAGCTGGACTTTTCCATCTCCGCCTTAAAGTCGAACTCGTCGAGACGAATCACACCTGCAGCATCTTCCGCCGCATCATGCACTTTGTAATCCCAACGGCAGCTATTGGTACAAGTGCCTTGGTTAGGATCGCGCTGATTAAAGTAACCTGAAAGCAGGCAGCGCCCAGAGTAAGCAATACAGAGTGCGCCATGCACGAAAACTTCCAGCTCCATTTCCGGACAACGCTGACGGATATCTTCAATTTCATCCAAAGACAACTCGCGTGACAGGATTACACGGGTTAGCCCCATACTCTGCCAGAATTTGACCGTGGCATAGTTCACCGTATTCGCCTGCACCGAGAGGTGCACCGGCATTTCCGGCCATTTCTCGCGCACCATCATTATGAGCCCGGGGTCTGACATGATCAGCGCATCCGGACGCATCGCAATCACCGGCTCCATATCCGCCATATAGGTCTTCACTTTGGCGTTATGTGGTGCAATGTTGCTGGCTACAAAGAATTTTTTACCGCGCGCATGCGCCTCATTGATACCTATTTCCAGGTTCGCCATCGTGAAATCGTTATTACGCGCGCGCAGGCTGTAACGCGGCTGTCCGGCATAGATTGCATCTGCGCCGTAATCAAACGCGGTACGCATACGGTCAAGGTCACCCGCCGGGGCTAATAATTCAGGTATTTTCATTTTTTACTCTATATTTCTAAAAACATTGTTTATTCACAAACAAAACTTTAAACCGTCATTGCGAGGGCGAAGCCCGTCGCAATCCAGCCCAATCAAAAACAGCATAACTACAACACTACTCATTAAAAACTTTGGATTGCCACGCCTTCGGCTCGCAATGACGGCTTAAGGTTTTATCTGCGTACATCTGCGGCTAAATATTTACTCACCGATAATCTTCACTAACACACGCTTTTTGCGTCGACCATCAAACTCACCATAGAATATTTGTTCCCATGGGCCAAAATCAAGCTCGCCGTTGGTAATTGCCACCACCACTTCACGCCCCATTACCTGACGCTTCATATGCGCATCGGCATTATCCTCGCCGGTGTCATTATGGCGATAGCTGCTCACCGGTTCATGCGGCGCCAGGCGCTCCAGCCACTGTGTGTAATCATGGTGCAAACCGCGCTCGTCATCGTTAATGAACACACTTGCAGTAATATGCATGGCGTTTACCAGCACAAAGCCCTCACGTACACCACTCTCGCGCAGGCACTCACGCACCTGTTCTGTAATGCGGATAAACGCTACACGTGTTGGTGGATTAAACCAAAGCTCTTTACGATAACTTTTCATTAAAATGCTCCTGAATTCAATGTCTTATTTTAACACTTCATTGCAAACTAACAAAAAAGGCCTCACAAGGAGGCCATTTCTTTACGACTTAACGCTACTTCAACCTTTTACATCCAGCTGCTGCGTAAAGGTTTTACCCTCATTGTCAGTTGCAGTTACTTCCAATGTACCTGGCGCATCCGGGATGAAGTTAAATTTAAAATAAGGATCCTCGCTGGTACCAACACCTACATCTACCGTCATCACAGGTTTACCGTTATAAGTAAATGCAGCTTTGTTGATATAAAAAGCCGGGACATAACCTTGTGAAACCAGATCACGCTGCAAACCGGTACGCATCACATGGCGGATGTTAAATGTAGTCACTGCAGGGCTGCCGAATTTAACCGGCGCATCAACATGCAGTTTGATTTTACCCGCTGCTGCACGCACTGCAGATTCATCGTTATCTACCGTACCGCCACAGCCGCCTGCCGCACGAATTTCACGCTTGGCCATATACAGCTTGCCGTCTACTGTCTCACCCACTAAACGCACGAATGAGTCAGTCTCCATACGGATGCGCGTCGCTAATTGAAAATTGCCGAGCATGTCGGTCAAATTATAAATCGCGGCAAGCTGAATCGGATTGGCATCTACCAGTACATAGATTTTTTTGATATCTACGCCATTCGCTGCGGTTTTGTCGTAACTGAAAGTGACTGGAACCTGCGCACCACTTTCGGCACGACGCGGCGCATCGATCTTGATAAATTCAACTTCCTGAATATCACGCTTGGCAAAAAAAGCCTCTTTAACCACCGGCCATAATTTAGGATCAGCCTCGGCAAAGGCATTAGATATAAATGCCAATGAAACGCCAGCCATTAGCATCATCTTTAAAAATAAGGATTGTGTCTGTTTACCCATGCGCCCACTCCAAAACGTTATTTGTTATAAATACCTAATATTTGAACTATGACAGAAAACTAACTTATTAAGTTCGATTGCTTGATTCGCGGTGACAAATTACTTTAGACTTTCTCATGCTCCAGATGAAAAAATAGTTCAATACCATTGCCAACGGGGTCTTTAAAGTTGATCTGTTTTACATTCAAAACCGGCAAATCACGTATCGTGTATTCAACATTGTGCTGTTTAAGATGCGCTTCTGTTGCCGGAATATCCGTGCAGGTAAACGAAATATGGTCAACCGTAGTCAGCACGTTAGTCAACGGCTCACCCTCGCCGCGATATTCTGCAAGATGCAGCACAGCATTAGCAGTATCATCGCCAATATAGAGCCAGTATCCTCTACTGGTAAAGCCTTCGCGTGGCCCGACCTTCAAACCCACTACATCACAATAGAAGTCTTTAAGTTTAAGCATCGTCTCATACGGCGTGCGTAAATTAACATGGTTAAGTTCGGTGACAGGCATAATATTTCTTCTTGATTAACAAGCAATAAAATTTCGACAATATTTATTCAGGCACTTTAACATTTTCAACCATATCAGTAACTACTGCTATTGATAAAAATTGTATTAATCGCCTTCAAACTCGCACAACGAATAAGTCTTAATGCCGCTTTCAGTCAGTCGTTTTGAGCCGCCTAAATCAGGCAGATCAATCACAAAGGCACAGCTGATGACATCGCCACCCAACTTCTGTATCAACGCAACTGCGGCCTCTGCGGTACCACCGGTTGCAATCAGATCATCCACCAGCAATACCTGTTCACCTTTGCTGATGGCATCGATGTGAATTTCGACACGATCAGCACCATATTCCAGCGCATAATCATGGCCGATAGTTTCAGCAGGCAACTTACCCGATTTGCGAACAGGCACGAAGCCCACGCCCAACTTGTAAGCCAGAGCCGCACCGATGATAAAGCCGCGTGCCTCAATACCTGCAATTTTATCTATTTTCTTACCTGAATAATGCTGCGACAACGCGTCAATTACCATGCGAAAGCCGACAGGGTCTTTTAGCAAAGTAGTAATGTCGCGAAATTGAATCCCCTGCTTGGGGTAGTGCGGAATAGTACGGATGAGGGATTTGATGGGCAATTAGCTACTCACTAATAATTTAGTCTGAATCTATTTTATTACCGCGTAGCCAATAATCATCGCTATCAATATTCATAATATGCGATTAGCGATGCGCTGGCTAGGCGCAAGCTCGAAACAGTACAATCAGTACGGAAAGAGCTTGCAACAGCGCCAGCGCGAGCGGATGTTTATGCTGCTGGCGTTTGCGTACGCACGCGAATATGCAACTCACGCAACTGCTTCTCATCCACTTCATTCGGTGCATTGGTCATCAGGCACTGTGCACGTTGTGTTTTAGGGAATGCAATTACGTCACGGATAGACTCAGCACCTGCCATCAACGTTACCAGACGGTCTAAACCGAATGCGAGGCCGCCGTGCGGAGGTGCGCCGTATTGCAATGCATCCAGCAGGAAGCCGAATTTTTCCTGCGCTTCTTCTTTGCTGATTTTCAATGCATCAAATACTTTAGACTGTACTTCCTGTTTATGGATACGCACAGAACCGCCGCCTACTTCCCAACCGTTCAACACCATGTCATAGGCTTTTGACAGTGCAGCACCCGGGTTAGTCGTCAGCAAATCTTCATGGCCATCTTTTGGCGCTGTGAACGGATGGTGCAAGGCCACCCAGCGATCAGCGTCTTCATCATGTTCAAACATCGGGAAATCCACCACCCACAATGGCGCCCATGCGCGGCCATCTACATGACCTTTATCGTGACCGACTTTAAGGCGCAACGCACCTAATGCTTCGTTCACTACTTTGGCTTTATCTGCACCGAAGAACACGATATCACCATTCTGTGCGCCAGTGCGCTCAATAATCGCTTGCAAGGCTGTGGTGTGAACGTTTTTCACAATCGGGCTTTGCAAGCCTTCTTCATTCAACTTGGTGATGTCATTGATTTTGATATAAGCCAAGCCTTTTGCACCGTAGATTTTTACAAACTCAGTGTAAGCATCAATTTCTGAGCGGCTGATTGCGGCACCATTTGGCACACGTAACGCAGCCACACGGCCGCCTGCCATATTGGCTGCGCCCGCAAACACTTTGAAATCGACATCTTTCATGACATCTGAAAGCTCGGTGATTTCGAGTGTCACGCGCATATCCGGCTTGTCTGAACCGTATCTGTTCATCGCTTCAGCAAAACTCATTCTAGGGAATGCTGCAGGCAGATCTACGTTTTGTACTTTTTTCAGCATCTGGCGAATCATTTCTTCCACCAGATCCATAATGTCGTTTTCTTCCATGAACGACGTTTCAATATCCACTTGCGTGAATTCTGGCTGACGATCAGCGCGCAAGTCTTCATCACGGAAGCATTTAGTAATTTGGAAATACCGGTCAAAACCTGACACCATCAGCAACTGTTTGAACAATTGCGGTGATTGCGGCAACGCAAAGAACATACCGTGATGTACACGGCTAGGTACCAGGTAATCACGTGCACCTTCTGGTGTTGAACGTGTCAGCATCGGCGTTTCAACTTCAATGAAGCCGTTCGTATCCAGATAATCACGCAAGGTTTTAGACACGCGGTAACGCAGCATCATATTTTTTTGCATCGCAGGGCGACGTAAATCAATGTAACGATGCTCTAAACGCACGGTTTCAGTCAGGTTTTCATCATCCAGCATGAACGGTGGCGTGAGCGAAGGATTGAGCACTTCAATCTCGGTTGCCAGCATTTCCACTTCGCCAGTAGGCAAGTTAGGGTTCACGGTGCCTTCAGGACGCGCACGTACTTTACATACCACTTTCAATACGAACTCACTACGCACTGTTTCAGCAATCGCAAATGCCGCTTTGGTATCCGGGTCAATCACGATTTGTGCCAAACCTTCGCGGTCGCGCAAGTCGATAAAGATAACACCACCGTGGTCGCGACGACGATGCGCCCAACCACAAAGTGTTACGGTTTGACCAATGTGTTCGCGGTTTAAATGGCCGCAGTAATGTGTACGCATCATAATTGTGTATCTACTGTATTTATTAAGTTAAAAGTTTTATTGAGTTAAAAGTTTAGGTAATTTACTTGCCGGCGCAACGACGCCCATAGAGATGATGTATTTAAGCGCTTCATCCACGCTCATTTCCAGCTCAATGACATCAGCTTTAGGCAACATTAGAAAGTAACCGCCGGTAGGGTTAGGTGTCGTTGGCACAAACACACTAACGTAGTCGCCATGCAAGTGATTGGCCACATCGCCGCCAGGTGTGCCAGTTAGGAAAGCGATCGTCCAGGCACCTTCACGCGGAAACTGTACCAGAACCGCCTTGCGAAATGCATTGCCTGAATCTGAGAAAAGCGTATCTGAAACCTGCTTAACACTGGAGTAGATAGACTTAACCACCGGCAGGCGATTTAGCAGTTTTTCCCACAGTACAATAATCTGCATGCCAAAGAAATTGGTTGCGATTACGCCAGTAGTCAGCACGATAGCAAACGTCAGAATCACGCCAAAACCCGGAATATCGCGACCGATCAGCGTATGCGGATGCCATTCTTCAGGCAGCAGCAACAAGCTTTGATCCATAATGCCGATCAACGATTTGAGCACCCAGATGGTAATTACCAGTGGCACTAAAACCAGCAAGCCTGTTATCAAATATTTTTTCATAAAAAAGTAGATTCGCTAGTGGCAGGCACAGCCGGTGCTGCAAGCTGCGGGCGCCGCGCTAGATTCTGCAGCCGGTTCAGGCTTTTTTGCGCTGTTACCACCTTTAAAATCCGTTGCATACCAGCCACTGCCGGTCAATTGAAAACTAGGCGCAGAAACCTGCTTGGCGAAAGTCTCTTTACCGCATTCCGGACAAGCCTCTACTGATGCCGCGCTGATTTTGCGCATCACCTCAGCTTTATGGCCGCAACTAGTACATTGATAATCGTAAATAGGCATTTGATCCTCCTTACACAAATATGTTAAACAACCCGAAATTATACCTTAATACCACAAAAGCATTACCGCAAAAGCAGTCGGCACGCTTAGTTATCGTCATCCTGCTGGTTCTGAAAACGTCTTTTTTTAACGCTCTCTGCCAGCATATCCAGAATCTCTACCGTATCATCCCAACCCAGGCAGCCATCGGTAATCGATTTACCGTACTCTAATGCGCAGCCTGGCTCATGGTCTTGACGACCTTCATTCAAGTGAGACTCAATCATCAGACCTATGATACGGTCATCCCCGGTATTCAATTGCTCAGCTACGTTAGCCGCCACTTGCTTTTGTAATTTATACTGACGCTGACTGTTAGCATGCGAGCAGTCCACCATAACTTTAGCATTCAGGCCTGACTGTGCCAGCTCTTTAGCGACAGCATCAATATTGGCTGCGTCGTAGTTAGGTGTTTTACCGCCGCGCAAGATCACGTGGCAATCTTCATTGCCGGTGGTCGAGATAATCGCTGAGCGCCCGTCTTTGGTCACTGATAAAAAGTGATGTGGGCTCGCAGCGGCCTTGATTGCGTCAACCGCAATACGAATATTGCCATCAGTACCATTTTTAAAACCTACCGGGCAGGATAAACCTGATGCCAGTTCACGGTGTATCTGTGATTCCGTAGTACGCGCACCGATTGCACCCCAGCTTACTAAATCAGCCGTATATTGCGGCGTGATAGTATCCAGAAACTCAGTGGCTGCGGGTACGCCCAACTCATTCACCTCAAGCAAAAAGCGCCGTGCCAGATCCAGACCTTCATTGATATCAAAACTGCCATCGAGGTGCGGATCGTTGATCAACCCTTTCCAGCCCACGGTAGTACGAGGTTTTTCAAAGTAAACACGCATGACTATCAGCAGCTCATTGCTATGCTTGTGGTACTGCGTCAACAGGCGTTTTGCGTATTCAATACCCGCGTCATAATCATGAATAGAGCAAGGGCCAATCACAACCAGCAGACGATCGTTCGCACTGTGCAGAATACGATGTATTTCGGCGCGCGTTTTAACAATCCGGTCTGTCGTGGCCTTGCTCGGCTCAAGTTTATCCAGCAGCACTGAAGGCGGAGTCAACTCCTTGATTTCGATGATACGGACATCATCAGTAATAATTTTTTGGCTAGGACTCATTTAGATAACTCGTTGAATGCGCAAAATAAAAGAAACGCAAAAAACAAAGCCCGTATATAGCGGGCTTTGTTGTAATAATTGCCTAATTATACTGCTATAGCAATTAAAACGGTAGTTAACATAAGATACTAAAAACACACACTTAACAAGTTTAAGTTATTGTTTTTAAAAATTTTATTCACAGAATCTTGTTGATAATGCCAACTTTTGTTAAGTTACAGCATAACTAGTCGTAATATTCTAACAAAAATGTCATGGACATTAATTATTTTTGTTAAGTTATAAGTTAACAAACCCTCTCATTAAAAAGTTAAGCCACCGCAAGCTAATACTGCTAATTTATAAATTTAGATTCTAAATCAGCCAGAATTTGACCAAAAATTTATTCGCCAATTTAGAGCCTATGGCGGTTTAATCAGCCAAACTGCCATTTGTTGTATCAGTAAATTGATATCATCCGTCAAAGTTGATACAGTGAATCATGGAAGATAAGTTAAATAAACTAATAATTAAATCTGCAGAGTTTGACCAAGCTATTTCAGCACTTTTATCTCAGGCAAAAACTCCACCGCTTCCTAGATGCCGACTGTCAGTAGCAATGGCAGGTATATCTATCGAGCATGCAGACAGCATAAGGATGCTGGTATATTCAAAGAATTTCACATCAGCTATGGCCTTACTTAGGATTCAGTTTGAAACAACCGCGCGTAGCATTTGGTTATTCTATGCTGCAGATGAAGCATATATCACAAAGCACGATTCCCCACTGACGGTTGAGAGTGATGGGTACTCAGATGGTCCAGATGTTGCCAAAATGCTAAGAGATTTAGATGTAAAGCCTAATGTCCCAAAGCAAGCCAGTGCACTTCTAACGGAATTTAAATTACAGTCCTGGCGGGCATTAGGTTCATATATTCATGGCGGCAAACACCCATTAAAAAGAAAACAAGATGGCTATCCTATCCACTTACTTACGGCTGTATTACAGCAATCAACCGGATTATTGCTGATGGCTGCTATGACAGTAATCGCGATGACTGGCGACCAGAAACTTGCTGATAGGTACTGGAGCTTACAAAATGAATATAAGGATTGTTTAGCGCCTTATATTCCGAAACCAACTTAATAAATATTTCGTGATTACGCACTCATTCTACGCTACTGAAATCATGACAATTCACTCAGTTTGTTAGGCATATAATAATCTCAAGACACGAATGGAGACGGCAATGAATGCTCAACATATAGGGGATAGCTTAGACGATTTTCTGACAGAAGAGGATTTGCTGGAGGACGCTACCGTTATTGCAGTAAAACGTACGATTGTTTGGCAAATAAAAAAGGAAATGGAACTACAGAACATTACAAAAACAAATCTGGCCAAAAGAATGAAAACTAGCCGTAATGCTGTTAACAGATTACTGGATGACTCTAATACTCATCTAACTCTAACAGTACTGGTCAAAGCTGCCGTTGCCCTTAATAAAACAATTAGAGTAGAACTAACCAATTAATAGTGACATCAGAATTATATTCACATTAGGCAGCTAAATCCGCATAGCGGACGTTAAAGAAGACGATCCTGCTCACAAAATTTTATGTGGCTTGATAATAAACTATCTATTAAAAACAGCTTACAGCTCCTCAAAAAATCAAAGGCCGGAATCCCGACCTTTGATTTTGCTTTACAGTTTAACGAATTGATATCGGAACCAATGTGCCTGCTTTCATATCAGGCATCAGTATCGTTTTACCATCGGCTGATATGCTGATATCAGCTGATGACTGGTGACCTTCGCTAATCAATTGCGGAGTTGCCTTCGGTTCGCTTAGCTTCCAAACCTTGCCGCCTGCCCAGTCACTGACATAAAGCACACTGTTTGGATCACGAACCAATCCATCCACACTACCGAAGCCTTGATTCAGCAGAGTTAAGTTGGACTTAAATTTGCCGTCTTGTTCAGAGAAATCTAGGCGAAATAGTTTACCCGTACCAAAGTCTGCAACTAGCAATGCGTTCACACCATCCAACAACAAACCATTGGGGCGTTTGATGCCAGAATTGTCGCCAATAAGCTGAATTACTTTGCCTTGAGGCGTTATCTTGTAAATGGCAGCATGTTTACCGCTGTCCTCACCGCTATCGGATACATACACGTTGCCCATGCCATCAATCTCAATGTCATTCAGAAAAGCTGGTTTGCTCTGGAAATCTGATGGTTTTGCGATGACTGTTTTATTACCATTCAGATCAATACGTACGACCTGGTCCACGTCTGCAACATAGAGCTGATTGTTGAACATATCGATGCCTTTAGGATCATTCAAACCTTCAGCCAAAGTAGATTTGGAACCGTCAGTATTGATCACGGTAACTTTACCGTCACCACCCTTGTTGCGCTCACCGATTTCAGTAACAAAGATTCGACCATCCGGGTGGGCAATCGAAGATTCCGGCATTTTCAGATCCGTGACTGTGCTGAGAGGGGATGCAGCAACTGGCTCTTTAGCGGCAGCATTACCCTCACCATAACTCACGCGATAAATCACACCGTTGTAATCATCAGACACCAGCAATGAGCCATCTGGCAATTGCAACACATCAGATGGACGACCCCAGATTTCGCCGTTATTTAACCAGCCATCAATGAATACTTCGGAGCCAGCCACACGATGCTGGTCATCAAATTTCACCCTGACCAACTGATAACCCACTGGTTTGCTGCGGTTCCATGAGCCATGCTGTGCAATGATTGCGTTACCTTGGTATTCCTTAGGGAACTGCGTACCACTATAAAATTTGAAACCCAAGTTGGCACTGTGAGCCTGAAACTCAGCTACTGGGAAAACAACATCTTTGGGTGGAGTTTTATTTTTAAACTGTGGCGCGCGCGCATTACCGCCAGCATAAAAAGGGAAGCCGAAGTGCTGACCTGCTTTTGTGACAGCGTTTAACTCGTCATGCGGAACATCGTCACCCATCATGTCGCCACCGTTATCGGTGAAGTGGGCCACGTTAGTGCCTGGCTGAAAATCAATACCAACCGAGTTACGAACGCCTTTTGCAACGGTTTCTACATTGCTACCATCAGGGTTCATTCTGATGATGGAACCTTCAGTCCCTTTTGTTTCGCAAATATTACATGGTGCACCTACTGTGACATAAAGCTTGTTATCTGGACCGAATGCAATATATCGCCAGCCATGGTGGGCTTTATTTGGTAATTTGTCATAGATGACTTCGCGCATTTGTTTGAATGGCAATGTTAAATCAAAATCCGGTGCAGCGTAGCGTGTGATACGGTTCTGCTCTGCCACGTACAGGTTGCCATTGTGCATGGCCACACCATTGCCGATATTCAAATCATCTAGGATGGTGATTACTTGGTCCGCTTTGTGATCTTTGTTTTTATCAACGACTGCGTAGACCTTGTTGCCACGCGTACCAACATAGACGTTGCCATTGGTGCCCAACGCCATCTGGCGTGCGCCCGGCACATCTGCATAAACCTTGATTTTAAAGCCTGGCGGAACCTTTAATTTACTCAAGTTTGCCTGAACATCTTCAGCTCCGGCATAAGCATTCAGCGAAGCCGCCCCAAATACTGTTCCCAGAATGAGTGCGAGTACGTTCATTTGAATTTTCATATTCACTCCTTGTTATCGAAACATGACCTAAATTAGTTTACTTAGATAACAATATCTTTTGAATACACAAAACTCCTTAATATTTGCCTAAAACTATTTTAAATTATGAATTTTGAATTGCTATAATGCAGTTTTATATCCTAAATATATTATATTTTATGAGTAAAATGCACTGCTGGCAGGAAGCCAACCAAAGTGACATGTGTGATCTCCTTAAGCGTTTGGCACCGACTGAAGGCTTTACGCTCACTTCTTTAGAGGGCGTGAAGCTTATGCGTTGGAACCGTTCATTGCCACGAAGCCCAGTGTTATATGAGCCGAGCATCGTTGTGATCTGCTCCGGTCGTAAAATCGGTTATTTAGGACAGGAAGTTTTTCACTACAACCCTCAGCATTTCTTGGTGTTGTCGGTTCCATTGCCGTTTGAGAGTGAAACCATTGCCAGTGAACATGAACCATTAATGGGGATATCTATTCGCATCAACATACCTATGCTATCCGAGTTGATCTTGCGGCTGGATCAGGGATCATCGCGTTCGGCACCTAGTACACATGGCATTGTGTCCACCCCACTGGATGCAAAACTTTCCAACGCAGTACTTCGCTTGCTGCAAGCATTAACATCAGCAAACGAGACGGATATTCTTGGGCACTCCATCTTGAGGGAGATTCATTATCGGGTTTTAACCAGCAATCAAGGTGAAGCAATTCGCACATTGCTCAGCCAGCAAAATCATCTTGGCAAGATCAGTAAAGCCTTACGAAAGATACATGCAGATTTTGCGGATGATCTCAACGTAGCAAAGCTGGCCGAGGAAACCGGTATGAGCATAGCTGCCTTTCATGCAAGTTTCAAAGCTGTAACAGCAACATCACCGATGCAATATCTTAAAACTACGCGCCTTCACAAAGCCAGAATGCTTATGTTTCAGGACGGGGCATCAGCAGCGCATGCTTCCGCCAAGGTAGGTTATGAAAGCCCTTCACAATTCAGCCGTGAATTTAAAAGACTCTTTGGTAAAACACCAATAGAAGACGTAGCTGATATGCGGGCATCATTGATCACGTTACCCTCCGAGCCAGCTTCAAAATACGTAACTGTTCAGCCGTAAAGGACCCATTAAATCCGCTTAGACATTCACTGTTTGAGGACACTGCAGTGAGGCAATCCTCAAGCACTTCATTTACGTTTTTTGTGCCGTCATAGGAGTATTCGGTCGCGGCGTTTAGGCTGATTTCATCGTTCCCGACTTTCTCATACATGAGATGTGAAACGCGCTCATACTTCTCTACGTTGTGTCGGGGAAGTTGGCCAGTAAGAAGCTCATAGGTAAATGCTGTCATGTGCGAGTCAACATCAGGCTCTGGCATGAACTTCAGAAGTTGCTCTCGCGTCTTCAATAGGAACA
>DATCVB010000008.1:0-3572 GCA_036567185.1 Methylotenera sp. | reverse complement strand
AATTAAAAAATAGGTGATACATATGAATGATCCTACACAAATCACTAGAATACTTTTCCAGGACTTTGACCCAAAGGCGATCTATTTATTTTATGCAATTGGCTACTTAGCCATTGCCGTGTTTATTTATGGTGTTTATGTTCAGATTCGTAAATACCGCCGTGGTAAGTCTGACGGCTCATGGAACGAATTATTTCAACGCTTTGTTGAAATGGTTAAAACCATGGCAACACACCGCACACTGGTGCGCCGTGATAAAAGTGCCGGTCGTGCTCATGGCCTGATCTTTTTCGGCTTTGTGCTGCTGTTTATCGGCACCGCAACCATCACCCTTGAATACGACATACTTGAGCCATTGTTCGGCGTTAAGTTCTGGTACGGTAATTTTTACCTGCTGTTTTCATTAGTGCTGGATTTGGCTGGTTTCGGTTTAATCGCCGGCCTCATTTACATGATGTATCGCCGCAAATGGCTCAATCTGCCTAAGCTTGATTACAAGCGCGTTGACAGGCAAGAAGGTGACCCTGATTTTGACCGTAGCCAGTATCGTCGTGAAGACTGGGCGTTCCTGTGGTCATTCATCCTGATTGGTATCACTGGTTTTATCTTGGAAGCTACGCGACTGGTATGGCTGAGCGATAGCCCACATGTCTGGGACTACAGATTCTGGTCTCCAGTCGGTGCGATGCTGGCGCATATCATGCAGGCATTGGGTCTGACCGCTGATGGTGCCGGTTCATTCCGTCCAGTGTTGTGGTGGTTCCATGGCGTGCTGTCACTGACCTTTATTGCTTGCATTCCATTTACAAAAATCAAGCATATCTTCACTGCGGCAACCTCTTTGATGTTTAAAGATCCACTTGCCGGCAGAAGGCTGCCACGTGTGCCGGATGACCAGAAGACGGCCGGTTATAAAAACATTACCGATTTAACCTGGAAGAACCTGTTACACCTGGATGCCTGCACTAAATGCGGCCGCTGTCAGGAAGCTTGCCCGGCAAATGCTGTGGGTGCGCCTTTGTCACCACGTGATGTGATTCTGTCGCTGCGTGAGTTTGCAAATAAAGCATTGAGTTCGAAAGAGCTGCCAAAAGAGGCTGAGCTTGATATCCACGGTAAAGATGTTGGCCAGGTATTCATGGAAACATTGTGGTCATGCAGAACTTGCCTGGCTTGTGTGGAAATCTGTCCGGTAGCCGTAGAGCATGTGCCTATCATCGTACAGATGCGCCGTAACCTGGTTGAAGCTGGTGAGATGGAGCCTATCTTGGAAAAAACGCTGCAGACGATTCATAAAACAGGTAATTCATTTGGTGAATCCAAACGTAAGAGAGCAGCCTGGGCTAAAGATCTACCGTTTGAAATTAAAGATGCAAGAACTGAACCGGTCGATATTCTGTGGTTTGTGGGTGACTACGCTTCATTTGATCCACGTAACCAGAAGGTGACCAGATCATTTGCAAAACTGATGCATAACGCCGGTATTAACTTTGGCTTGCTGTTCGAGGCCGAGTTGAACTCTGGTAATGACTTGCGCCGCGTAGGTGAAGAGGGGCTGTATGAACTGCTGGCAACTTCTAATATCGGCACGCTGCAGGCTTGTGATTTCAAATCGATTGTGACGACAGACCCGCACTCATTCAATACGATTCGTAATGAGTACCCGGATTTTGGCGGCAAGTTTGAGATTAATCACTACACGACGCTGGTTAAACAGTTGATCGAGAATGGTCAGATCAAGCTCAAGAAAAAACTGGATTATCGCGTTACGTTCCATGATCCATGCCATCTGGGCCGTTACAACAAAGGCTTTGACGCACCACGTGACGTGATCAAGCTGCTGGGTTGTGAGCTGGTTGAAATGGCACGTAACCGTGATAACTCGTTCTGCTGCGGTGCTGGCGGCGGCCGTATCTGGATTCCTGATCCAGTCGGTATTGAGAAACCATCAGCCAATCGTATGCGTGAAGCTGGTCAGATTGAAGGTTTGGATGTGTTCATCGTTTCATGCCCTAAAGACCTGACCATGTTCGAGGATGCGCTTAAAACATCAGGATACGAAGGCAAGTTTATCGTGCGTGAATTGATTGAGTTGATCGACGAATGCGTTGAGTACGAAGTATGGGAAGAAGCTGCACTCCCTGAGTGAGTTGAATATGCAGGATAGCGCTGATGCACTCGTTAAGTTAGCAATCAAGGCAGGTGATCCCTATGTGGCCGCCGCGGTTCATGAATTGGCAACAGGTGCCTTAAAAAAGCAATTGGAGCAGCAGATTCTTGAATCCAGACGCACGGCATTATCACTTGCCCGCTGGGAGCATACGCCTGCATCAGTGCTGACAGCGTTGTCGGGTATCGGGGACGACGCAGTAGATTTAAGGCTGGATAAAAATCCGAATACGGCAGCCGGTGTTTTATCGAATCTATATGTGGATGCGAGCAATAAAGGCAATTTGAATTTAACCAGACTTATTGCACAGCATCGCAATAGTGAAACCAGTGTTTTGAAAAGCATTGCACTGTTTGCAGAAGATACAGAGAGCTTGCTGGCACTCAGCAAGAATCCATCGGCTACTGCCGAAGTGCTGGCTTGTTTATCAGCTCGAATGCTAGATGACGAACTGAGTGTGGCGCTCAATAAAAATATCGCCCAAAACAGTTCGGCATCAGCTGATTTGCTTGAGCGTATTTATGAGCGATCCGATTTGCACACGCAGGCAGCCATTATTGGCCATGTTAATTGCCCAGATGCATTAATAGTGCAAGCCATGACGAGTGACGATTTGCTCATCATGCGAACGCTGGCAAGGGATGTGCGGATCAGCAGTGATGTATTACTGAAGTATGCAAAAAGTGATGATGCTGGTGTCAGGTGTGGTGTTGCGGCTAACGCCACAACGCCAGTGTCAGTCATCGGTGAGCTGGTCAGTGACAAAAGTGAGATGGTGAGACGGGAAATTGCATCGCGTAATGATCTGCTGCCAGTGCACATTGTGAAGCTGCTGGTTGATGCTGATGTCTGGGTGCGGCAACGGTTGGCACGTAATGGGATTTCACCTTTGCCTGTACTCAGGGCGCTTGCCGGTGATACGCATGCGGATGTCAGAAGGGCGGTGGCAAGAAATACGCAATGTCCGCTGGAACTGCTGGAAATATTGGCAACAGATGACAATGCGTGGGTACGTGCTGCTGTGGCTTATCAGCATCATTCCCCGCAGGATTTGCTGGTTGAATTAGCAGCGGACGAAGATGTGGATGTATTAAGCGGGGTAGCAAACAACCCGAATACACCGCAACAGGTTTTAGAAAAATTAGTGGCATCAGGCGAAGCGGATGTGCGTAGAGGGGTGATTTTAAACAAGGCGGCAACACGTAAAACATTGTTGCCGCTGCTGGAAGACCCTTACTACCTGCATCGGGTATTGATGGTAGCTAACCCCAGTTTGCAAGAGCTGGATAAATGGAATTTACGTGAGGACCCGGACTATCAGGTCAGGTTCTCGGTATATCGGTGGGCAGTTAAAAATATTGCACCAATTAACGCGCGATACATTGTAGGTAACGAAGTGATA
>DATCVB010000007.1:0-17862 GCA_036567185.1 Methylotenera sp. | reverse complement strand
TAACTAAGTAAGAAACATCATGTAATAAACATTGTGTGATGTCATATTATTTGGTTCCGCTATTGAGTCAGTTATCTGAATAGAGTATCTAATTATGAAACAATCCCATATAGAAGTTACTGAACGTATCATAGAAAAAAGTCGCCCGACGCGTGCGGCCTATCTGCAGCGTATCGATGATATTGTGAATCGGCCAAGAGGCGCTGATCGTCTGGGCTGTGCTAACGTGGCACACGCGTTCGCAGCAATGCCGGCTAACGACAAGCTGCGTGTTGTAGTAGAAAAAGCGCCAAATATCGGGATTATTACCGCATACAACGATATGCTTTCAGCGCATCAGCCATATGTGAGTTATCCCGACATTATCCGTGATGAAGCACACAAGTATGGCGCTACGGTGCAGGTTGCCGGTGGTGTACCGGCCATGTGCGATGGTATTACCCAAGGTGAGCCTGGCATGGAGCTGTCATTATTCAGCCGTGACACCATTGCCATGGGCACAGCGATTGGTTTATCTCATGACGTATTTGATGCTGCACTGCTATTAGGCGTATGTGACAAAATTGTGCCGGGTCTGTTAATCGGTGCTTTAAAATTTGGTCATCTGCCAGTCGTATTTGTGCCTGCAGGTCCCATGAGCACCGGTATTGACAATACAACCAAATCAAAAGTGCGTGAACAATATGCACAGGGCAAGGTCGGTCGTCAGGAGCTGCTGGAGTCAGAGTCAGCTGCCTATCACGGTGCAGGTACCTGTACATTCTATGGTACTGCCAACAGTAACCAGATGCTAATGGAAGCCATGGGCTTGCATGTACCAGGTGCTGCATTCGTGCATCCGCATGATGGTTTGCGTGAACTACTCACGCGTGAAGCTGTGAAAATGGTGCTGGCGAACGTGAAAAGCAAGAACTTTACGCCGATCGGTCGCATGGTGGATGAGCATGTAATTGTGAATGCGATGGTGGCATTATTGGCTACCGGGGGTTCAACCAACCACTTAATCCACTGGGTGGCAATTGCGCGTGCAGCGGGCATTATCATCGACTGGACTGATTTCTACCATCTAGCTAAAACCACGCCGCTATTGGCGAGTGTTTATCCGAACGGCAAGGCCGATGTGAATGAATTTCAGGCTGCGGGTGGCCCTGCTTTTGTGATTCGCGAGTTGATCGAAGCGGGTTATATGTTCCCGGATGTGCTGACAGTGGCACATGGCGGCTTGCGTGAATACGGTAAGTTGCCGGTAAAAGAAGATAACAAACTGGTGTGGAAAGACCTGCCGAAAGAAAGCAGCGATGAAACTATTGTACGTACTGCACAGTTCCCATTCAATGAATCCGGTGGTTTACGCTTGCTTAAAGGCAACCTTGGCCGTAGCGTGATTAAGATCTCTGCCGTGCCGGAAGACCGTCATATTATTGAAGCACCGGCAATCATATTTGATGCGCAGGAAGAGTTGCTGGCTGCATTTGACCGCGGGGAGCTGGAAAAAGACTTTATTGCAGTTGTGCGTTTTCAGGGTCCGAAAGCCAATGGTATGCCGGAGTTGCACAAGTTAACACCGCCTATGGCCGTGTTACAGAATAAAGGTTTCAAAGTTGCTATCGTAACTGATGGTCGTATGAGTGGTGCATCCGGTAAGATTCCGGCAGCTATCCATTTAACACCAGAAGCTTCAGCGGGTGGCCCAATTGCCAAGGTGCGTGATGGCGATATTATTCGCCTGAATGCAACCGTTGGCATGGTCAACGTGTTGGTCGATGAAGATGAATGGGCCGAGCGTGAAGTTGCCGAGTTGCCAGACAGTAAACGTAACAGTAACGCACATGGCTTTGGCCGTGAGTTGTTTGGCGGTATGCGAAAGAACGTACTATCTGCCGAAGAAGGCGCCGTAACCTGGTTGTAGTTCGGTTTGAAAATAGCATTTATGTTGCGCTATTTAACCTCGCCGAACTCAACGTACTGCCTTCGGTTAAATGTGTTTTGAAATCGAATGGGTTCGATAAAAAAATTACGAACCTTACAAAAAACTTAAAATTTATTAAATAGGTAGAAAAAATGAGTACATTAGATTTAGCTAACCATGGCCCTGTAATTCCAGTGATCGTGATTAACAGAGTGGAGGATGCTGTGCCTATGGCTGAAGCATTGCTTGAAGGTGGCATCCGTGTGTTGGAAGTCACTTTGCGTACTTCATGTGCGTTGGCTGGTATGGAAGAAATTGCCAAGCGTGTTCCAGATGCGATTTTGGGTTCAGGCACTGTACGTAACCTGAAAGATGCACAAGCGTCTAAAGATGTAGGTTGTCAGTTTGCGGTTAGCCCAGGTTATACCAGCGAGTTGGGTAAATTTGCTCGTCAAATCGGTTTGCCTTTATTACCGGGCGTTTCTACTGGTTCTGAAATCATGATGGCGAATGCTGATGATTATTACTTCTTGAAACTGTTCCCGGCGGTGGCTGTTGGCGGTATTAATTTATTAAAAGGTTTTGCCGGTCCATTTGCAGATGTGAAATTCTGTCCTACCGGCGGTGTAACTGTTGAAAGTGCTCCGCAGTTCTTGGCATTGCCAAACGTAGTAGTTTGCGGCGGTACCTGGTTGACCCCAGCTGATGCTGTAGCACGTAAAGACTGGGCACATATTACTAAATTAGCTAAAGAGGCGAGTGCCATTAAAGCTGCTTAATTACAAGCGCATTTAAGGTACAAGTTATAATAAGGCTTTGCTTGCTAGAGTTTATCTAGAGGCAAGGCCTTTTTCGTTATAAGGATGATTGTGAATATTGATCTGACACAATATAAAACATTGGTGCTTGATTGTGATGGTGTTGTATTAAACAGCAATAAAACTAAGGTGAATGCCTATTTTGAAGTTGCTAAGCGTAATGGTGCAACTGACGCGCAGGCACAAGCTTTGGTTGATCATCATGTACAAAAAGGCAGCTTTCCTCGCAACGGCAAAATCGAATATTATTTGAAAGAAATACTCAAACAGGAAGTGACGGATGAGGTGATGCAGCAATATATGCATACCTTTGAAGAATTTCTTGATAAAGCGCTAATGGAATGTGAAGTTTCACCTGGCTTGCAGTCTTTAAGAGAGGCAAGTCAACACAGTAAATGGATGCTGTTATCAGGTGGTGATCAGCGTGAGTTGCGTAAAATTTTTGCCAGACGCAATTTGGCACATTTATTTGATGCTGGTATTTTTGGTGGACCGGATACTAAAGACATAGTACTTGCGCGTGAAAAAGCGAATGGTAATTTACAATTACCGGCTTTATTTATAGGTGATAGTAAATATGACTTTGAAGCAGCAACACGCGCTGGTCTGGAGTTTGTTTTTTTAAGTGACTGGACTGAAGTCGCAGACTGGCAGAACTTTTGCCAGACTAATAAGATTGCAGTAGCTAAAAATTTACTGGAATTATTATGATTGAATGCTTGGGTAAATGGATACGTCCTAGCGAGTTATTGAGTGCTGAAGCACTAAACGCCATGCTTTCAGGCGGTGAAGTCCTGGAGCAGGACGAGCGAGGCTATAAAGTAGTCCGGCTACAAACCGGAGACATCATCAAGATATTTAGAATACGGCATAAAAAGAGTTTTTCGCGTATATATTCTAATGCACGTAGATTTGCACGCAATGCTAAAAAGCTAAACAAGCTTGGTGTGAATACTGTAAAGCCGAAACAGTTGTATTATTTTGATGGGAGTGAAAATACTGCGTTACTCTATTCACCATTGGTGGGATACACAGTTAAAAAACTGTTAGATGCTAATTTGCTTAATCATGAAATGTCAACTTCATTGGGAGCATTTGTTGCCAAATTACATTCGCTGGGTGTGCATTTCCGTTCGTTACACATGGGAAATATCATTGTTACACCCGAAGGAGAATATGGACTGATTGATATCTCTGACATGAAGATTTACTGGTGGCCTTTGTTTTGCTGTACAAGAGCAAGGAATTTTAAGCATATGACACGATACCAAAAGGATATAGAAAAGCTTGGTATAGAAGGCTGGAAGTGCTTTATGGATGGGTATTTTTTAGCTAGTCATCTTAGCGCAAGATGCGAAAGCAAGCTAAAAAAATTACTGGCTAACCAGTTTGATAATCGCTAGATCAGATTGAAACTATTTATTTTAGTTAAGAAATAAACGGCTTTAAAGGGCTTCAATAAATGTATTCATTTTTGTGAATACTACATCAATAGTAAACTCAGATCGAACCTTGAGTCTACCCAAGTTTCCCATCAGATCTAAGTCGAATTTTTTGGTGGATATTTTATTGAGTGCTTCTTCCCATTGGCTGTTATCTCGAACTAATAAACCTGTATATTCGTCCTCAATTACTTGCGAGTTGACACCTGAATCGGAAGAAATCACTGGTAACCCTGCTGCCATATATTGAAGAACCTTTAACGCGCATTTTCCTTTTGTCCAATCGTTTATAGGCATCGGTGCAATTCCAATATGAGAACTGCATAACTCAATGGCTTCAGTTTTTTCACTCCATTGAACATTTTCAATAGCCAATATGTCACTTTTTAGTGAAAAGTCTGCTATCACTTTGAGTTTTAAATTGGGAATGCTCTTCGCTGCTTTCTCTAAATATGGCAATATTTCAGTTAAGTATTTTTTTGTTGATTGGCTGCCAATCCAGACTAGTATGAGGTTATTGCTATCTTTTGTAATTTCTAGGCCATATTTATTTGCGTCCACAGATGTTGGGATTACGGTCGTTTGAGAATTAAATTTCAGCGCCTCATTGGCCAGGTATTGGTTCCCTGCAAATATGTAATCACATTGAGCTACAGTGGATTTGAATCTCCGCATTCTCGTTGTAGAGTAAGTCCCGTTCGTGTTGCAAAATATCGCATCATCAAAATCGAAAATTAATTTTTTTGACAGTTTTCGAATTAGCCAGAAAATTGGCCAAGGAAATGTTTTACGCAATAAAATAACAATGTCAGACTGTTGAATTGCTATTAATGCCTTCAATATAGGTAATAATCCTCCAGATATTGATAGATGGCGAGGAGAGAAATCTGCTGATAAAAAGTATGGAAAATATTGGGTTGCTCGGTAGCGCGTTGAGGAAGAATTTTCCCCCTTAGATATAAACAATATTTTTTTTGTCATTTTTGATTACACTTTATTAAGGATGAAGAAAATCTCGCCACATCTTTATTTATAGTTAAATTTATCAATAAGATAATTATATCAGTAGGTATCAAGTTTCTTGACTTGCAATTATTTTGTTATTCTTCAGTAAGTTTTTTCTTAGTTCTGCATATTGCAGAAAGTCTTCCATATTCTCTGAACACAGTTTGTCCACTACTGATAATATTTCGTTTTCGGACCAACTCCACCAAGCAATATCAAGCAAAGTTTTTCTTGTTGATTCACCAAAGCGCCATTTAATGAACTTTGCTGGATTGCCCCCAACGATCGCATAGGGAGGGACATTTTTGGTTACCATTGCTCCGTTTGCGATTACAGCCCCATGCCCTATGGTTACCCCTGAAAGGATTGTGCTATTCTCACAAATCCATACATCGCTACCAATTATTACGTTGCCATTGGTTGTTTCATAGTTCTTGATGTGTGTTGCCACAGTTTCAAAAGCAGGAAATGGATATGTTGTAATCCAGTCTGTACGGTGCATGCCGCCCATAAATATCTGTACATTCTTGGCTATAGAACAGTATGAACCAATTTCTAGTGTGGCATTTTTATGCTTAAATTTGATTATGGGAACGCCATAGCAACAGTTTCCTATCTTGTAACTAGGATATTTTTTCTTGAATTCTGCTAATGATCTTGCTGGTTTTTCACGTAATCTAACTAACCTTTTATTTGGTAATATGTAGTGAAAAATTGATGTAATTGTTTCAAAATAAGCATGGAAAATAATACTAATTAAAAGTTTCAATTTGGTTTAGAAGTTATAAAACTCGTAGATATTCATTCGGTAATTTTTTGATAAACCACAATTGATTTTTTTGAGTTTACTGAATTGTAGCGTTTTACTTCTTTAAACTGAGGGAGATTGTCTGCAATCACCTTTTCACGCTCTGGATGCTTTGCTGAATGGCTGATCAGTAGGTATTCGTAATTCTGAATCTGCTTGTTTCCGATAGCTGTCGTTACTAATTCCCAATTCTGTCCATTATTTCGTATAAATTGCTGCCCAAGATAGTATCTAACGCGAGATTCATCTGAAAATACAGACTTATTCTCTATCTTGTTGTTTTTAACCCAGCTTGCCGCATCCTGCATATAGTTATAGCCTTCGGCTTTAGGCAGGATATTCTTAATTAAGCTAAGCAGCATAAATATCATTAGTGTGATTGCAAGCCATTTGGATTTTGATGATTTTGCTAATGGCTTTACATTATTCATGAGTATTTTTGAGAATTGGAATGCAGCAAAAATCATCAGTACGAAAGCAAGCCCCACCAAATATCTGCTGGATAAAACAAAAACCTTGGTGATTATCAGCGCCATATTGGCTAAGCTTATCAGTGCAGCATAACGTAAAACATAATAAGATTTTGATTCGATGAGAGTGTTTCTATTTCTTATAGTGAACATTGCCATGATGAAGTTTATCAGGCCTGTTGTTGAGATTGATTTTACAATCATCACAAATAGAAATGTCAGCAGTAGTCCAGGCACAGCAAATTCTTCAAGATATTTGTCTAGCACCATTTTTGACATGATTGCTGCGTTTGCAAAAAGCTTGCGTGTCAACTCGTCAAAGAGGTTTAGCGAAAATACTTCCTGCAGGCGGCCAAAGTTTTTCATGGATAAATCACCATGCAGTGCTACTGCAAGAATTAAACCCAATGCAAGCAAGATATTAAGTGCATGGCTGGTAAGTAAGTAGCGGATACGCTGTTTAAAGCTTATATTACAGTTGAATAGAAAGAGTGATGGCAGCAGTACCAGATAGGTGATTGCTTCTATTCTGAACAGTGTTGCGGTAATGGCGCAAAGCTGCCAAAACAGGGCATCTCGAAAACGCAGTTGCTGGTAAAATCGGATAAAAAATACCAGACCGCTAAGGTAGAATGCCCAGAAACCTTCATCCCGTATTAGCATTTCCAGTACATCGCCAACGATATATTGCGAACTGAATAATATGAGCGTACCGGCAACCATGGTGAGTTTACTGCCTCCGGCAAGACGTATTATTTCTATAAAACTTAAGGCCGTCAGGCCAAAAAACACTACATTTAGGACTTGTGCAGAAGTCTGGATGCCTAAGCTGGTGATTTTATGCACCGCTGCAATACATATTGGGTAGAGCGGCCAGTTCCATACCTGGAGTGCTTCTTTCCATTGTGCGGCAGCAAAAAGCCTTCCAGATTCAAAATACAAGAGGCTGTCCGGGTTTATCCAGCCATGCTGGATATACTGCAATTGTGCGGCTATCAGCATGGCGATCAATACAATGACTATGCGCAGTTTGCTGATAGGAATTAGCTCAATTTTTTGAATTAAAGATTGCATATAGTTAGGGTTGTACCTGCTTAATATTCAGGCGAGATGTTACTTGGAGGGGACTGATTTGTTTCAGGCAGTTTAAGTGACCTAAGGGGCATTCGCGCTCAAAACAAGGGCTACAATTCAATCCTAAATATTCTATGACTGCGTCGGGATGCATGGGCGGCGTGTGATGAGGGTCACTAGATCCATAAATAGCAATCAGTTTTTTATCAAGCGCCGCAGCCACATGCATGAGGCCTGAGTCGTTACTGATTACTGTGTCGCAGAGTGACATCAGGTCTATGGCCTCACCCAGATTGGTCTTGCCACCCCAATCCTGACAGCGGCCCCGCACTAAATCATTGATAGTTGTCGTGACAGGGACATCTTTATCCGAGCCAAATAACCAGACTTGCCAGCCTTTATTAAGTGCTTTACTTGCTACCTCTGCATAATATTCGGCAGGCCAGCGCTTAGCTTCGCCATATTCGGCACCTGGGCATAAACCGAGGATTCTTTGATCGGTTTTTTGCATCCTATTTTTTTCTAAAATGCGCAGGGCATGCTGCTGGTCGGCAACTAATTTCGGGTTGCTAATATTAGGTAATGCTTGATCTTGATTTTCCATGCTCAAGGCGACAAATCTATCAACGGTACGCGGTAGTTTAGATTTATCTAAGGGGCGAATATCATTCAGTAAACCGTGGCGAAATTCACCCAGAAATCCAGTGCGTTGTGGAATACCTGCAACAAGCGGCAAGATAGCAGATTTGAATGAATTAACGAGAAGAATGGCTTGTGTATAGCCGCTAGATTTCAGGCTACGGCCAAACCTGATGCGCTCAAGCAAAGACAGCTGACCATGTTTGAATGGTAAGGGAATCGCGTGGCTGACTTCAGGCATGCGCTCTAATAAAGGTAGCGTCCATGCCGGTGCCGCAACATCAATTATAGTGTCTGAATTTTGCGCTTTCAGCGATTGAAACAGGCTGTGTGCCAGTACCATGTCGCCTATCCAGGAAGGGCCGATAATCAGGATTTTTTTAGCAGGCATGCTATTTACTAACTTAACTGTTCATTTTTTTGATGATGTTGCTGGTACTGCGTCCTTCAACCAGATCGATCAAAGCAATTTCGCCACCCCAGGATTCAACTTCGCGGCCACCTACAACCTGATCCGCAGCGTAATCGCTACCTTTGGCAATCACGTCCGGCTTCAATGTATTAATTAAGTTTAACGGTGTATCTTCGTCGAATAAGATAACAGCATCTACAGACTCAAGTGCTGCTATCACCCGCGCACGGTCATTTTCATTGACAACCGGTCGTGTCGGGCCTTTCAGCGCGCTGACTGAGCGGTCTGTGTTCAAACCTAAAATGAGCTTGTCACCACGTTTTTTTGCAGCTTCCAGATAGGTCACATGTCCAGCGTGCAGAAGATCAAAGCAGCCGTTGGTAAATACGATCTTTTGCTTATTTTTTTTCCAGCTTTCTACTTTTCGTTGCAGCTGACCCAAGTTGCAGATTTTATGCGCCTGTTCCGAAGACTGTTCGCTAGTTAACGCTTCAATCAAATCATCGCGAGTAATCGGTATGGTACCGACTTTGCCAACTACGACACCGGCAGCGACATTTGCCAGCTGCAGGCTTTCCAATGGGCTTAGATTATGCATCAGGCCGGCGGCCAGCGTGGCGATTACAGTGTCTCCTGCGCCTGATACGTCAAATACCTGCTTCGCCGTGGCTGGTAGCAGATGTTCATGATCATCTATCAGTGAGATACCTTCATCACCGCGCGTCACTACAAAAAACTGCAGGTTGAGTTTGTCTTTAAGCGCTGCTGCCTTATCAATCAAATCCGGATCATGCGTAGTTGTAGCACAGGCTTCTGCAGCTTCTTTTTTATTAGGCGTCAGCGCTGTAGCATGGCTATACTTGCTGTAGTCGTGGCCTTTAGGGTCAACCAGTACCGGGATTTTAAGTGCATTGCATTGAGAAATAACCTGCTGGCACATATCACTGCTGAGCAGTCCTTTGGCGTAGTCCGACAAAATGACAACGGCTGGTTTAAATGACAGCTGCTGGCTGATTGCTTCAGACAGTTGCGCATTTTCAGTTACGGTAAATGCAGAATTGTTTTCCTGATCAAGCCGCATCATTTGCTGGTGACCGCTTAAAATTCGCGTTTTGGCAATAGTTGGCCGCTGGTTTGAATGGATGATACCGCTATGATCAATGCCTGTTTTGGTAATCAGATCTACCAAAATGGTCGCTTCGCCGTCATTGCCCACGCAACCGATGATATGCGTCTTGATACCCAAAAGCGCAAGGTTAGCGGCTACGTTTGCGGCGCCGCCTGCACGATCATACTGCGTCTTTAAAAGAACAACCGGTACAGGTGCTTCGGGTGAGATGCGGCTGACATCACCTATCAGGTAACGGTCTAGCATCACATCGCCAATTACCAGTGCGTGTTGTTCAAAATTGCCGAAATTTTTAGCGGTGTCGAGTAATTTGTGCTGCATAGATAATCAGGATTCTAAAATTTCACAAAGCGAATGCCCGATAAAGATATGCGCTTCCTGAATGCGTGCGGTGATGCTGGATGGTACAACAATATTATAATTACATAGATTATTCAGTTTGCCGCCAGTACCACCGGTAAGGCCAACTGTAGTTGCGCCAATTTCTTTTGCAGCTTCTATTGCGCGTACTACGTTTGCGCTATTGCCGCTGGTAGTGATACCAATGACCATGTCTTCCGGGCGGCATAAAGCTTCTACTTGTCGCGCAAAGATATAGTCGTAACCGTAGTCGTTACCTACAGAGGTAATAATCGAGGTGTCTGTAGTGAGGGCAATAGCTGGCATGCCTTTACGTTCCTTTTTAAAGCGGCCGACAATTTCGGCTGCGATATGCTGGCTGTCAGCGGCACTGCCGCCGTTGCCCATGATTAGGATCTTTCCGCCGTTATTGATCGTGTTCTGCATCGCAATGCCAACATCACTGATTAACGGAAACAGATGTTCCAGCGCATTAAACATTGCCATGTGCGCAACGTGTTCGCCTTTTAGATATTCAACGTACTTCATTAGCAGTATTTATCCTCTTGCATTAAGTAATTCTGTACGTAGTCACGAACGCCATCTTCGAGGCTGTGGAAGGGCTGTTGATAGCCTACACCTGCGAGCTTGCTCATCTTGGCTTCTGTAAAATACTGGTACTTGCCTTGCAGGTCCTGCGGCATGTCAATAAATGTAATATGTGGTTCACATGCCATGCCCGTCATCACTGAGGTTGCCAGGTCTTTGAAGCTGCGTGCTTTGCCAGTGCCGATGTTATAAATACCATTCGGCGCTTGTTTGCTGCTGTTGGCTGACTCCACAAAGAAACTGACTACTGATGCAGCGTCTTTTACGTAAACGAAATCACGCATCTGCATGCCGTCTTCTACACCAGCTTTGGTGCCTTTAAACAGTTTCATGGTGCCGGTATGGCTAAACTGGTTAAAGGTGTGAAACGCCACACTTGCCATGCGTTCTTTATGATATTCATTCGGTCCGTACACATTGAAAAATTTAAAGCCTGCCCAGCTCGGTGGCGTAGGCAGTTTGTTACGTACCTGACGCAGTGCCCACTGGTCAAAAAAGTGTTTTGAATAACCGTAGCCATTCAGCGGGCGCAGATTATCGATGCTGGCATCGTCATAACCGAGACTGCCATCGCCGTAGGTAGCGGCTGAGCTGGCATAGAAGAACGGTACTTTGTTGTCTGCACACCAGGTCCATAAATTCTGTGAATATTGGATATTGGTTTCTACCAGCTTATTAAAGTCACGCTCAGTAGTGGCGCTGATTGCGCCCATATGAATAATCGCCTCAATATCGCTGCGGCCTTGCAGCCAGACCATGAGCTGATCTTTATCCAGATAGTGCGCGTAATGACGGTGCGCAAGGTTATGCCATTGCTCTTCGTGCGTAATGCGGTCGACGATAACGATATCGTCGCGGTTGAGCTTGGTATTGAGATGCCAGGCGATGATAGAACCTATCATGCCTGCGCCGCCAGTAATCACTATCATTTATTGCAGCCTAAAAATCATTGTTTATTGCCGATGCTTAAACGCTGCGCACAGGCACAAAAACTTGTTAACAAATCGAGTATCAAAGTATAACCCTTATTGACTTGCACCTAAACTCTGAGCCCGTAATTTTGTCATTTCTGCCTCTTTTTTAGCCTGAACGCTATCCCATTCAGATTCCACCCAGCCTTGCAGGTTTTCGAGTGCGATTGTTGTCATGGCATGAATCCAGGCATCATTCTCATTCAGCGCTGGAATATAGTGGTATTCACCGCCTCCATTGCTCTGAAAGATATGTTTTCCTTCCATGGCAATCTCTTCCAATGTCTCCAAACAATCACTTGAGAAACCGGGACAGATCACATCAATGCGTGCGGTTTTTGCTTTGCCTAAATCTTCCAATGAGCTTGCCAGATAAGGTTTTAGCCATTCCTGCTTTCCAAAGCGTGACTGAAACGCTATTAGATATTCATCTTTATTCAGTTGCAGCGCTTCTGCCAGCAGGCGCGCTGTTTTATGACACTCGCAATGATAAGGGTCACCATTTAACAGATGCACTTTAGGTACGCCATGAAAGCTCATGACCAGCTTGCTCGGTTTGCCGCCATTCAAGCGCCAGTGTTCACGTACGCTCTGTTCCAAAGCAGCGATATAGGCAGGATGGTCATGATAATGATTGATGGTGCGAATTGCGGGCATATTGCGTGTTTTGAGCAGTATGCGCCAGACGGCATCCAAGGCACTCGCTGTGCTGGATGCTGCATATTGCGGATAAAGCGGGAATACCATAATGCGATTGCAATGCTGCGCTTTCAGTTTTTCAATCGCAGATGCCATCGATGGGTTGCCGTAACTCATGCCTAGCTCAACCGCAAATGGCGATTTTATTTTCTGCCCGAGAAAGCCGCGCAGCAATGTTGTCTGCTTTTGTGCGTGAACCATCAATGGCGAGCCTTCTTTTGTCCACACGCTGGCATATTTTTCGGCTGATTTTTTTGGCCTGATCACTAAAATAATGCAGTTCAGAATCAGCCACCAGATCAGGCGCGGGATTTCAACAATACGACGGTCACTCAGAAACTGCCGTAAATAAGGACGTAAAGCTTTTGCCGTCGGTGCATCAGGTGTACCGAGATTGGCAAGCAGAATACCGACTTTAAGTTGATCGCCATGCTCGTATTTGGGTTCTGAATTGTAATATGCCATAAAATGCGGTTGGTTTTCCAGTAAATTAATTAGTTGAGAGTGCGTTTGAGAGCAGCTTGGCGGTGATGTCAACAATCGGGATCACGCGCTCGTATGCCATGCGTGTCGGCCCAATGACGCCTAGGGTACCTACAATCTGGCCGTCCACTTCATAAGGGGAGGTGACCATGCTGCACTCATCTAGCGGTAGATAGTGACTTTCGCCGCCGATGAATATCTGAATGCCGGTTGCCTTTTGGCTGCTATCCAGCAGCTGCATCAGTTGTGTTCGACGCTCGAACAGCTCAAAAAGTTTGCGCAGGCTCGCGACATTTGTGGACAAATCATCCGCTTGCAGCAGATTACGTTCACCTGCAATCACAACATTTTCTTTGCCGGCATGACTTGCTTTGTCGCTTACTTCAAGCGCTGCTGCCATCAGGCGGTTAATATCCGATTGCATTTTTCGCAGTTCTTCGTGCAGTTTCTGATGCACTTCATCGAAGGTGCATCCTGCAAAATGATGATTAAAGTAGTTAGTGGCCTGTATGAGATCTGAAGCGTTATAAGGCTTATCAGCGAGGATGATGCGGTTTTGCACGTTACCGTCGGTGGTCACGATAATGACCAGAATACGTTTTTCACTGAGTGGTAAAAATTCCAGATGCTTAAATGTAACGGTTTTGCGTTTCGGAATCATGACGACGCCGGCAAATTGAGAAAGCTGTGACAGCATATCGGCCGCGCTGTTGATCAGCTCCTGCGGGTCCGGAGAAGACAATTCATGTTTGATCAGCTGAATTTCTCTGGTTTGCAGTGGTTTAATTGTGAGTAGTGAATCTACAAAAAAACGGTAACCTTTTTGCGTTGGAATACGCCCGGCTGAGGTATGCGGGCTCGCAATGAAGCCGAGCCGCTCCAGATCACCCATGACATTGCGTATCGTCGCCGTGCTGACGTCAAGCCCGGAGTGTTGCAAGAGCGTGCGGGAGCCAATTGGCTGACCATCACTGATGTAATGTTCAACCAATGTTTTAAGTAAGATTTGCGCGCGTTTATCCATATTTATCCTTCACGCACAAATTATCGGTTAGTTACGAGGAATAGGCAATGCTATATAGGCTTCATTGAGGTTTTAGGTTTTGCCGGGGCTTCTGATTTTTTGAAAAACTTTCTTAAGTCCACTGCCAACTGAACGATTTCATTGGTTTTTCTACCTAGAAGTGATTCACGTTCAGTCTTTGATAACTTTCTATCATCTCCAGCTGTAGCCTTTGAAAAAGCAACGCTCAGGCCATTGAAAGGCTGTGTAATTTTAACCTCCCGGTCTACATAAGCCACCTTATTCCAGTCAGCAATGTATGTATGTGTACGTTTTTCACCGGCTAATAAGTTGTACCCGATGGCATAGTCACTACTGGGGTTTTTAACACCTAGCAGTGGCATTACTGTTGGGATCACATCCATGTGGCTAGTCATTTGGTCTTCAATAAATGGTTTCATGCCCGGTTTGTAGATCACTAGAGGTGTGCGTACCTGAGGGTCGGCAAAAGTCGAATTGTGCCCCCAGTATCCGTTTTCCATGAATTCTTCACCATGGTCACCGATTAAAATCACAATCGTATTATCCAATAACTGGTTTTTCTTCATATATTCAAAGATGCGGCCATATTGCATATCCAAATGATGAACCGAATTGATGTAACGATTTTTGATAAGCTTAATATCTTTCGCTAAAGCCTCTTTACTTAGGGTGGCGTAGTTCAGGTCATCACGATAAGGCTTGGCAATGACGCTGTTGGATGGAAAGTAATAGCGCGCATGCGGTGATTCAAAAAACATAAAAGTAAAAAATGGTTTATTCGGGTCGCGTTTATCAATAAATGATAGTAAATCGCTTACGTTATCACGGTCGTTTTCCCAACCGGATTTAGGAACTCTGGTTTCCTGAAGCTGTTCTTTTGGTACCTGTGAGAAAATGGTCTGGTTAAATTCAGGATAGGTAAATCTGGCGCTGGTAAACAGGCGCATCTGATAGTGCTGATCTTTTAACAGGTCAATTAAATAGGCGCCACGACGTTCTGCCAGAAAAGGAAACCAGTAGCTGCCGGGCAAGCCCGTAAACATTGAGAAAACGCCCATACGGGTGCCATTGCCACCACTGTAATTTTTTGTGAAACGAGCTGCATTCTTTGCAAACTCCCAGCTGTTTGGCATTACTTTTTCGTTCAAAGTGTCTGCGCGCCATGATTCTGATGTAAGCCATATAATGTTATATGGTTTTGCCGGGGCTTCAACTTTCATAGAGGCTAATGGGTAGTTTAGCTTGCCCTTAACTCTTAAGTTTGCTGCCTCCTTATTGTCAATTCCCAAAACTTTTAAGAAGCGGCGGGCAGAAACCGTCTGGTAAAGCGGTATTGATTCTGAAGCAATAATTAGTTGATTTTTTGTTTGATGGTCTACAGCAAACCACATATGCACAATGATGGTTGCCATGATTACCGTGACAGGTACAAATTTTAATGGCAGCTTGAAATTACTGCTACTGACGTAAAATTGATGACACAACCACAGAATGGCTGCTTGCAGCGTAAAAAATCCTAATGCTATAAGCGCAAAGCCTATATCTGATGCACTACTGCCGCCTAATGATTCTATGCCACCAGGTGTGACGATAAGATTTAGAATAAATCCATTGAAAAACATACCATACAGTGAAAATATTTTTGCGTTAGCGTAAAGCAGTAGGGTTGTAAGACCGCCCGTGGCAACGGCAGTAGCGTATATCGTCTTTGCACCTACTTTTTTGAAACGCTCTGAGATCAGGCTTGTCAGTTTTGTAATTACAAGCGCTGGCAGAATGTAATACACCCCATAAAGTAAGAATGTAATAATCGTGTAGCCAAAACTGATTTGGTTTTCTTCATAGATGCTAGTGAACGGAATGGAATCCGACGCTAACCAGAGTCCAACAAAATAAGTGATTAAAAAGTAGAGTCTTAAAATATTTTTCTGTACGAGAGATGACATGCGCCGCTTTGTATTATTTAAATATTAACCGTAGATACAACGCAATTAAGGTGCCAGAAATTCAGCTGGCTATTTATTTTTATAGGTGATTGATTTCATTAATATTATTTATTTTTAATTATTCATCTTATTCGGTTGCATTCCAGACATACCGCAGAATATGTAGGATTCAGACAATTTTTGCAGCAAGTTGATTAGAACTCACTTTGCCAAGATTTGCGGACTATGCTTTAATTCAGCCGTGCATACTAAATTCAAAAAAATAGCGCTTATTGGCAAATACATGAATAAGTCAGCTTTGCAGTTAATGCAAAATGACTTGTCAGATTTGGCAGAATATCTCACGGCTAAAAATATAGAAGTGTGGGTTGAGGAGAATACCGCTCAGCACACGCAGCTTTCCCAATATAAAACACTCTCGATACAAGAAATCGGCAAGACTGCTGATCTGGCGATTGTCATGGGTGGTGACGGCACCATGCTGACTGTCGCGCGTAGTCTGATTGAAGCTGATGTTCCGCTGGTAGGTGTCAACCGTGGCCGCTTTGGTTTTTTAACCGATTTGCGTGCCGAGGATATGCTGGCTGAAATTGATCGTATCATCGCCGGCAACTACATCAGAGAGCCGCGCATGCTGCTCTCTACGCAGGTAATACGCAACAATCAGGTCATACACAGCAGCTATGCATTAAATGATGTCGTCATTAAAAGTGGCTTGCGTCTGATTGAGCTTGAAGTTGAGATTGATGGCAAGTTTGTTTACAAACAACGCAGTGATGGCTTGATACTAAGCACCCCGACAGGAACCACGGCTTATGCATTGTCAGCTGGCGGCCCGATTCTGCACCCTAATCTGGAGGCGATTTCTCTAGTGCCGATTTGCCCGCATACGCTGAGTAATCGGCCAATCGCCGTGAATAGCAGCAGCAAGATTGAGGTGACGCTGGTGCAGTTTAATGAGGCGCAGCTGAGTATGGATGGCCAGTCTCAGGAAACTTTGGAGATTGGTGACAAACTTATCGTACAGCGCTCTGAGCGGAATATCTATCTGCTTCACCCCAGTGATTATTGTTATTTCGAAATGCTGCGTAACAAGTTGAATTGGGGTTAGATTGATGCTGCAAAGTCTGTCTATTCGTGATTTTGTGATTGTCAGTAAACTCGATCTGGAGTTTCAGTCCGGTTTTGCTGTGCTTACCGGTGAGACCGGGGCTGGTAAGTCTATTCTGATAGATGCATTGTCACTTGCCCTGGGTGCTAGGGGTGAAGGTGGCGTTACGCGGGTAGGTTGCGACAAAGCTGAAATCAGCGTGATGTTTGATATCGGTAACAATCAAGAAGCACAGGCGTGGCTGCGTCAGTCTGAACTGGAGGGCGATGGTGGCGAGTTGATGCTGCGTCGTGTCATGTATGCAGATGGCCGATCGCGTGGTTTTATTAATGGCACCCCGGTCACTGTTCAGCAACTCAAGGATATTGGCGAACTGCTGGTCGATATCTATAGTCAGAATGCACACCACTCTTTGCTTAAGCTGGCAACACAGCGCCAGATTCTGGATGAGTTCGGCGGTTTAAGTGCGACGGCAAATGAAGTTGCGATTAAATACAAACATTGGCATCACCTGCATGAGCTGCGCTTGTCGCTCGAAAAGAATGCTGCAGCCTACGCCGATGAGTTGGCAGAACTGCGCGACAATACGCGCGAATTGACACAGCTTGCGTTTGCAGAAGAAGATTGGGATGAGCTACAACAGGAGCATACTCGTTTATCTAACGGTGCCGAGTTAATCAAGAGTGGTGAAGCTTGTCTGGAGCTGTTGAGCGAAGGCGAGTTGTCGGCTTTAAGCCTGCTGGCACAGATACAGCATAAATTACAAACGATGCATGAGTTCGATGCAAGCCTGACTGAGGCATTGGAAACCTTGGATTCCGGCATTATTCAATTGCAGGAAGCCAGTCGCTCTATCAGTCGCTATGTTCAACATGTAGATCTGGATCCGTCGCGATTAGGTGAGGTCGAGGCGCGTATGCAGGCGATACATGCGGCGGGACGCAAGTACAGGG
>DATCVB010000006.1:0-5171 GCA_036567185.1 Methylotenera sp. | reverse complement strand
TGGCTTTATGGCTTGGGATGGCTTAAAAGGCAAACAAGCCTGGTACAACAAAGAGAGATTCTCTGCCTGGGGCGGTGCGTTGGTAACCGGTTCTAATCTGGTGTTCTACGGCACATTGGATCGCTGGATGAAAGCAGTGGACGCCAACACCGGTAAAGAACTGTGGAAATTCCAGGTAGGTTCAGGCGTTGTTGGTAACGCGATTACTTATGGCCATAAAGGTAAGCAATATGTTGGTGTGCTTTCCGGTATTGGCGGCTGGGCTGGTGTTGCGATGAACCTTGGTTTGACTAACGATACTGATGGTTTAGGCGCAGCTGGCGGCTACAAAGAGCTGGTTAAATACAATGCGGCACCTGGCGGCGGCGCAATGAATGTGTTTAGTCTTTAATCTGTACATTATTTAAAAAGGAAATTAAGTATGACTACACTTTTTAAAAAGGCATGTTTATTCAGTGCTTTGATGTTTGGGTTTAATCTAGCCAATGCAGCAGATCCTGCTGAAACACTTGCACAAAAGAGCGGATGCCTGATGTGCCACGGCATACAAAATGCAGTGTTGGGACCATCTTATAAAGATGTTGCCCAGAAGTATAAAGATGATAAAACTGCAGAAGCAAAACTGGTAGAAAAAGTAAAAGTTGGCGGTAGCGGTGTATGGGGCAAGATGCCTATGCCAGCCAACAGCCCGAAAGTGAAAGATGATGATATTAAAACGATAGTAAAATGGATTCTTACTAGAAGTTATTAAAATCTGATGTTGTTTTAAACTAAAAAACCAGCCTTGAGGCTGGTTTTTTAGTTTGTTAATCATGAATAGTTATAGGTGCAATCTTTGATAGCAAACACTGATTGCGTAATTCAAGTGCGAAGAGTAGCATTTATTCACGTAAAGCTAATGTTGTAGCGCTTTAAGCGTTCACATAGAAATGCATCAGAGTTTTTTGCTGTTCATTTAAATGATTAAAGTAATGCCCGGGGATTAATTGACCATGAAAACCTTAACCAGTGCTTTTTTAATCACAATGCTTTTTGTTGAGCCCGCATTAGCCAGACAATCTGTCGATAAGATTGGACATATCCAGAATCTTGAAGGTACAGCTTCCATTTTGCGTGATGGTACAACCTTAGCCGGTGTTGCCGGTACTGCGCTTTACCGTGGCGACCTTGTGCGTACCGGTAAACCAGGCGCTGTCGGCATTGTGTTGACAGATGATACGAGTATCTCGCTCGGTTCCGGCAGTGAGCTGTCACTAAACGACTATGCTTTTGAGCCCAAAGAAAGCAAGTTTGCTCTGGGAATTCGTATGATCAAGGGTACGTTTTCATTCATTAGTGGGCAAATTGTCAAGCTGGCGCCAGATAGTGCGCAGTTGCATACCCCCGATGCGACTATTGCTGTGCGCGGCACAAAATTACTGATTCAGATTAAGGAGTAATCATGCGCTGCCAATTAACAGTCTTCAGAGATTTTTCATTTAAGAGTTGTGCAGCCAAGTTTACGCTGGCGAGTCTTATATTGATTACTTTGGCTGGCTGCAATCGGCAGTCTATTGTGCTGGTGCCTGATCAGAGTGGACATGTCGGTAAAGCTGAAGTAAGTACAGCCGCTGGCACTCAAACGCTTGAAAATGCCAACGATATGACGCGTACGCGTGGTAAGGCTAATTCACCATCTGCTGTGACTACAGCAGATCCGGCCTTTATTGAAACAACTTTTAAAGAGGCGCTCGCCGTAGAGCCGTTGCCGGCACAAAGCTTTACCTTGATGTTTGCAAGCGGCGGCGCTGAACTGACGGCTGATTCTTTACAGGAAATTCCTAATATTATTGCAGTAATAAAAGAACGATCAGCGATTAGCGTAAGCATCAGTGGACATACTGATGCTACAGGTTCAGATCAGTTAAATGATGCACTTTCGCTTGAACGTGCAAAACGGGTGGAGTCATTGCTTGTGCAACAGGGAGTCGAGCCAGGTCTGATCACGGTCAGTTCACATGGCAAGGGCAATCCATTGATCCCGACCCCGGACGGGGCTTCTGAGCCGCGTAACAGGCGGGTTGTGGTTATTATTCACTAGATATTCCTAACATCAAGGTAGCCAGTTTTTATCGTATGACTAAAACCAGCACTCAACATCAGTATCTGCAGTTTTTTAGCAAACTCTGGCATGAGCGCTTAATTTTAATTGCCAGCGGTATAAGTTTAACTTTGCTGGCCGCGCTGCTTACGGTTTTTCAGCCTAAATTCCTGCAAGAGTCTGATTTGTTAATTTATGATCTGATGGTGGCAGGTCGCGCAGCACCACCAAAATCTGCGGTACCTGTGATTGTGGGGGTTGATGAAGCCAGCTTGGCTACCTTTGGCCAATGGCCATGGCCGCGCTATAGGCTTGCAGCACTGGTGGAGCGTCTGCAACAGCTGGGTGCGCAGGTAGTAGCGATTGATATATTGATGCCAGAGCCCGACCGGAGTTCACCTGAAATTGTACAGGCAGAGCGACAGCGTGACCTTGTAGATAGTGGTATAGGACAGCCGCTACCAATGCAAGATAGTAATTCACAACTTCTGGCTGACGTTTTGAAGCAAGGCGCATCCGTGCTGGGCTATTACCTTAATTTTTCTCAGGCTACGCAGCCTGCGCTGCAACAGGGCGTACCCATAGTACCTAATGGCATGGCGGTGATTAGTCCAGAGCATAGTACTGATTTATGGCCCAAGCCGCTAGGGTTGATCCGTAGTTTGCCTGTGCTTACGGATGCGGTAAGTGCTGAAGGTTTTACCAATGCGCTTGTGGATATAGATGGAACATTGCGCCGTGTACCATTACTGCTTGCGCCGCAGGAACAAATACGGCCTTCACTCGCGATGTCTACATTGCTGCTTTATTCGACACAGCGTCAATTGCAGCTGAAAACAGGCGGCGGCGAAACATTTCTTAGCTGGGGACCGCACTCAATTCCTGTAGATAGTGGCGGCAATATGATGCTGGACTATCGCAATGCACAGCCAGCTTATTATTCAGCGCGAGCTGTCATGAATAATGAGGTGGCGGCAGGCAGTTTGCAAGGTAAAATTGTTTTGGTAGGGGCATGGTCTAAGGGGCTGCAGGACGTACATCTGACTCCGTCCGGTAAGTGGGTCAACGGGCTGGAGGTGCATGCTACGATCATTGATAATGTGCTTAGTGGTACTTTTATTTCGCGTCCGGGCTGGGCCAAGGGGGTTGAGCTATTTATTGTTTTATTATTGGGGGTGGTCTGCACGCTGGTGCTAAGCCGTTCTGGTTTTGCAATGTCGTTGCTAATTCTCGTTTCTGCCACCTTTGTCTGTTACGTTGGGGCAAGTCAGCTGCTAGTCAGACAGGGTCTGCATCTTTCGCCCTTGATGCCCATATTGACGCTGATATTAATCACCAGTGTCATGGGCTTGTTGAAATACGCGATTGAAGCGCGTAAGTTACTTATGCGCACGCAGGAGCTTTTAGAGGCGCAAGATGAAATCATCATCAGTATGTCCGTGTTGTCAGAGGCGCGTGATAATGAAACGGGTGGCCACATTCTGCGCACCCAGCGTTATGTAGAAATACTTGCCAAGCATTTAGCATCTACTGCTAAATATGCATATCTGACCGCTTCGGATATTGAGTTGCTTGCCAAGTCTGCGCCGCTTCATGACATAGGTAAGGTCGGCATTCCAGATAGTATTTTGCAAAAGCCTGGCAAGCTTACCGAGGACGAATATAAGATTATGCAGAGCCACCCTTTGATCGGTGCTCATGCGTTGACTAAAATTGTAACGAGTTCCAAGCACCCTGATGCGCGGAATTTTCTGCACTATGCACGTGATATGATCATATCGCATCATGAGAGATGGGATGGTCAGGGTTATCCACAACGATTAAGTGGTACTGACATCCCATTAGCAGGAAGATTAATGGCGCTTGCTGATGTGTACGATGCGCTGGTTAGTAAGCGGGTCTACAAAGAAGGAATGGTGCATGCTGAAGTCTGTGATTATATTAGAGCAGAATCAGGAAAGCATTTTGATCCCGAAATTGTGGCTGCATTTGTTGCCAGGAATAAGGACTTCTTTAAAATTTCGCAGCAATACGTTGACGTTGCAGAATAAGTGCTGTGCCTGTTTGCAGGTATGCCTGCAATGATTTACCTGACGATTCTATTTTTATTCAATCATTAAAAAATGAATGCATCGGTTGTTGCGACTGGAGAAGTTATAATCAGCGATCTATGAAAGATAGTTCCACTGCTCGTTTTCCTGTCATCGACGCATTCAAGGCGATAGCTTCGCAATTAATCGTGCTGCATCATCTCGCAGCCTATGGCCCCATTTCTACTGCTGTGCAGCAAGCAGCCCCTGCGCTGATTGACTGGCTGTATGACTATGCACGTATGGCGGTGCAGGTATTTTTTGTAATTGGCGGTTATCTTGCTGCACGCTCCATGTTTTCAAACACTGCCAGTATGCCGTGGATGACAACCAACTTGATCAATAGGTACTTAAGGCTGGTTGTGCCATTCTTCTTTGCGCTGGTTCTCGCCATAGTTTGTGCGTTTTTTGCACGCCAATTACTGGCTGATGATTTCATTCCTGCAGCGCCTGAGCTACTGCAGATTCTGTCGCATGTATTTCTGCTGCACGGCGTTCTTGATTTCGACTCGTTGTCAGCTGGCGCATGGTTTATTGCCGTCGATTTTCAGCTTTTTGTGATGATGCTTGGCATCGCGTGGCTGGGTGGTAGAACAATAGATTCCAGAAAGATAGTTCTTGTAATGGTAACGCTGATGGCAGCCGCGTCTCTATTCTGGTTTAACCGACATGCCGGCTATGATGACTGGGCTTTATATTTTTTCGGTGCTTATGGCATGGGGGCGATGGCTTATTGGGCAGGGCAGCGCGAGCAGCAAGCGGCATGGCTGTGGTTAAACTTTGCAATTGCGCTGGCGGCACTTTTTATTGATTTCAGGTTGCGTATACTGATTGCAGTAGGCGTTGCGTTTATACTGTTCTTGACAAGAAATATGCAGATTAAAGAAGGTTTGAAACTGCAGAAAATTACGCATTATCTGGGCACGATTTCGTATGCTTTATTTCTTGTGCATTTTTCGGTTGTCATGCTTGCAAATGCTATTTTTGGCTGGTTTAAGCTC
>DATCVB010000005.1:0-2809 GCA_036567185.1 Methylotenera sp. | reverse complement strand
GCCTGCAGGAATTGTTCCTTATGCAACAACTTGGCAAGGAGTATAAAACGCCAGGGCTCTTTTAATACACCCTGCGCGACCAACTGATTCGCTATACTTCTGAGGCCGCTCTTAGGCTGAATGGAAATTTCCTGGCTGCCAGGCTGAAGTTTCAATGGTGCAATTGCATAATAAACCAGCCAGCTACTTACCAGTATGGCACTTATGATGGATAGCGCCATCCATTTCTTTATACGTTTAATCATTAGTAACTACAGCTCTAATTTTCGCAGCCAATGCTTGTTGTGGCCAGATTTTATTATTGATTTGAGTGACCTGAAAAGCACCGAATAGACTGTTACAGATGATGATTTCATCTGCTTGCAGTATCTGTTCTAACGTTAGTGACTTAACTCCGACATGTAAACCAAGTACGCCGCCTAAGCCGAGTATACGTTGCCGCGTAATACCAGACACGCCGCACAGGCTTAAATCCGGAGTAAGCAGGTCACTACCAAACCGTGCAAATACATTGCTCATGGTGCATTCTATGACGTTGCCTGACTGATCTAACAGCAAGCCGTCAAATATAGCGTCTTCGCGCCACTCCATACGTGCCAGCACATTTTCAAGGCGATTTAAATGTTTGATACCGGCGAGCTTTGGCTGCGCTGCCAGCTTGATATCACAGACATGCAGTTGCACGCCTTTATCATAATTAGATTCAGCATACTGCGGCAAGGCAGATTTGATGACCACCCTGGTAGGAACGGTGATAACAGGGGGAGCATAACCTCGCTCGCCTTCACCGCGTGTGATAATAATTTTAGCTACCTGAGTAATGGTCTCAGAAAACAGCTCTTTTTCAAACAGTTTCTGCAGGTCGCCCATCAGCAACTCTGCACTTGGGCAGACTATTCCGATCACTGCACAATCAGCCACCAGTTTCTGGTAATGAAATGGCCAGCTCACAGGTAAGCCACTGCGTATTTTCATGGTGCGGAAAACACCATCACCATAAGAAAATCCCCGATCAAAGACCGATATTGCCTGACCGAGATTTCCGTTGACGAGATATGTATGGTTGCGTTGCATAGCCGTAATTAAACCATAGCATCTGTAAATTCACTACATAAGACGGTAACAAAAAAGCCCGCAATTGTTATTTTGCGGGCTTTTCTAATTGTCTAAAAGTAATATTTGATATTAAACTTTTTTAAACACCAGGCTACCGTTAGTACCGCCGAAACCGAAATTGTTTTTCAATGCATATTCAATTTTCATATCGCGCGCAGTATTCGCACAGAAATCCAGATCACATTCCGGATCCTGATTGAAAATATTGATAGTAGGCGGAGATACTTGGTTATAAATGGATAGTACTGTAAATACCGACTCCAATCCACCGGCGCCACCTAGCAAATGACCAGTCATGGATTTTGTTGAGTTCACGACGATATTATATGCATGATCACCAAATGCTGCCTTGATGGCATTGGTTTCGTTGGCATCGCCTAATGGTGTAGAAGTACCATGCGCATTCACAAACTGCACTTGTTCCGGATTAATGCCTGCATTGTTCATTGCATTACGCATTGAGCGACGTGGGCCGTCCATATTCGGCGCTGTCATGTGGTAAGCATCAGCGCTCATGCCATAACCACTAAGCTCGGCATAAATTTTTGCGCCACGTTTTTTTGCATGCTCATACTCTTCAAGCACCAGTACGCCTGCACCCTCGCCGATGACAAAACCATCACGGTCTTTATCCCATGGGCGGCTTGCCGTAGCAGGGTCATCATTACGCGTTGAAAGCGCACGTGAGGCAGCAAAACCACCTACGCTCAGGCGTGTAATCGCAGCTTCCGCTCCGCCCGCAATCATCACATCTGCATCACCGTATTCAATCATGCGTGAAGCATCACCGATAGAGTGTGTGCCAGTTGTACAGGCCGTTACAATCGCAACATTTGGACCTTTAAAACCGAACATGATCGATAAATTACCGGAAATCATGTTAATGATAGTACCAGGAATAAAAAATGGTGAAATCTTGCGAGGACCCGATGCCTGATAGAGTATGTCCGTGTCTTCGATCAACTGCATACCACCAATTCCAGAACCGATGGAAACACCAATACGCTCAGCATTTTCTTCTGTTGCCACGATGCCAGAATCTTTAACAGCCTCAATAGCAGCTGCCAAGCCATATTGAATGAAAGTATCCATTCGTCTGGCATCTTTTGCTGGAATGAAATCTTCAGCATTAAAGCCTTTTACTTCACCGGCAATGGTTGAAGCAAATGCGCTTGCATCAAATTTAGTGATTTGTGCGATGCCGGATTTACCGGCAATAAGATTATCCCAAGCAGTTTTTACACCGATTCCTACAGGTGAAACAACGCCAAGACCCGTAACGACAACTCTACGTTTAGACATAAGAAAAGTCTCGAAGACAAGGATTAAGAAACAAAAAGGCAAAAAGCAGTAAGCCCATGCAGGGCTTACTGCTTAAATTTGAATTTATTTGAGGTTAGTATTGATGTAATCAATCGCTAATTGAACTGTAGTGATTTTTTCTGCTTCTTCATCAGGAATTTCGCAGTCAAACTCTTCTTCTAGCGCCATCACCAACTCTACTGTATCCAGTGAGTCAGCGCCCAAATCATCTACAAATGATGATGCATTCTTTACATCAGCCTCATTTGCACCTAGTTGTTCAGCAACAATTTTTTTAACGCGTTGTTCGATGTCAGACATCTAATTACCCCTTTAATAAAAAATAGCTTGATTCAGCTAAGTCAGTATTCTACCAAAACTAAACAATAAT
>DATCVB010000004.1:0-7363 GCA_036567185.1 Methylotenera sp. | reverse complement strand
TGTTTTTATCTTGATTTGACATGATGATTTCCCTTAAGCGTGAGCAGCAACTGGTGGAATAGTAGCTGTTGCAGCTTTGCCACTGGTTGCAGTTTTAATAACGTTCCACAACATGATAATCATGCCGCCAAGGTAGAGCAGACCACCCAGTACACGAATGATGTAGTACGGTTGTTTAGCTTTTACGCTTTCTACAAAGGTATATGTCAAAGTACCGTCAGTGTTGATAGCACGCCACATTAAACCTTCCATCACGCCTGAAATCCACAACGCTGCGATGTATAGAACGATACCTACTGTCGCCATCCAGAAATGCAGTTCGATAGCTTTGATGCTGTGCATTTGTTTCTGGCCAAACAGACGTGGCACCATGTAATAGAGTGAACCCATTGAAACCAAGCCAACCCAGCCTAAAGCGCCTGAGTGTACGTGACCAACAGTCCAGTCTGTGTAGTGTGAAAGTGAGTTAACAGTTTTAATCGCCATCATCGGGCCTTCAAACGTACTCATACCGTAGAAAGACAGTGAAACAATCAGGAACCGTAAGATTGGGTCTGTACGCAGTTTGTGCCATGCGCCTGACAAAGTCATCATACCGTTGATCATGCCGCCCCAGCTTGGCGCTAACAGAATCAATGAGAAAGCCATACCTAAAGACTGCGTCCAGTCAGGCAAAGCGGTGTAGTGCAGATGGTGAGGACCCGCCCACATGTAAGTGAAAATCAAAGCCCAGAAGTGCACGATAGATAAACTATATGAGTAAACCGGACGGTCAGCTTGTTTAGGAACAAAGTAGTACATCATGCCCAAAAAGCCCGCCGTCAGGAAGAAACCTACAGCGTTGTGACCATACCACCATTGCACCATCGCATCTTGTACACCAGCATAAGCTGAGTAAGATTTCATGAAACTAGCCGGCATTGCCGCACTGTTAACAATGTGCAGAAGCGCTACCGCGATAATGAAAGCACCCAGAAACCAGTTGGCTACATAGATATGCTTAACGCGGCGGATACCGATAGTACCGAAGAACACAATCGCATAAGACACCCAAACCACTGCAATCAGTAAGTCGATTGGCCATTCCAGCTCTGCGTACTCTTTACCTTGTGTGTAACCCAAAGGTAGTGAGATTGCCGCTGCAACGATTACCGCCTGCCAGCCCCAGAAAGTAAAGGTGGCTAGCTTAGGCATAAACAGCGCGGTGTGACAGGTGCGCTGGACGATGTAATAGGACGTTGCAAACAGCGTACAGCCGCCAAATGCAAAAATTACTGCATTGGTGTGTAACGGGCGTAAACGACCGAAGCTGGTCCATTGTAAGCCTAGATTGAGTTCTGGCCAGACGAGTTGAGAGGCGATAATAACACCTACCAACATGCCCACCACACCCCAAACCACGGCCATGATAGAAAATTGCCGTATAACACCATCGCTATACGTGTTTGATTGCGAATTCGAGACTTGCATTTAGTTCTCCCCAAAGTACCAATTAAAAATTTACTGCTAGTTTTACATGTGGCATTTTGTCGCACGAACCTGAACTGGGATTTGATTCAAATCAATTACTTTTGTATTAAAGAGGCGTTCAACTGATTCAGTAACGGCTTTAAGCTTGGTAATGACGATTGCAAACATTTAATCGGCGATGAATATCCTCAGATTGAAAATCTAGTAAACTTCAGCCTATATGAGAATATTCAATATTATTGTGCTTACTTGCCTGACAGCCTGTGTACTAACGCTATCCGGCTGTTATCAATCAGATTCAAACCAGCAATCCGACCAAGCCGCACCTATTCGTTTTTCTTTGGCACAGATGCCACTTAATTTAGACCCCCGTTATGCTACGGATGCGGCATCCGAACGGGTCAACCGCTTGATTTATCAATCATTGGTAGATTTTGATGCAACTTCCAATCTTGTACCCAAGTTGGCAACCTGGTTGATGGTAAGTCCTAGAGAATATCATTTCAGCCTGAAGCAACCACTTGCTCACTTTCATCACCATAAAACACTGACTGCTTATGATGTTAAAGCTACCTATGATTCAATTATCACGCTTAAAGATTCACCGCAAACGTCAGAATACTCCAATATTTCTTCAATTCAAGTGAAAAATGAAATCTTGGTAATATTTCAATTAAAACAGCCAGATACACACTTTGCATCCAAGTTGATCATGGGGATATTGCCAAAAGATTACTTAGAGCAGAAGCATGATTTTTCGCATCATCCAATTGGCAGTGGCCCTATGGCTTTCGAGCATTGGCAAAATAAACTTACACTGAAAAGAGTGCATGATGGACAGCGGATTATATTTACTGAGGTTAAGGACCCTACAGTACGCGTGCTGAAGTTATTGCGCGGTGAAACCGATTTACTGCAGGGCGACTTGCCGCCGGAACTGGTCAAGCACCTGCAAACAAAACCTGACATCACAGTAAAAACCGTTCAGGGCGCTAATTTCTCTTATCTTGGTTTAAATATGCAAGACCCCTTGCTCAAGCAGCATAAAGTGCGCATGGCGATTGCGCATGCGATTGATCGCCCGGCTATCATTGAAAAAGTAATGGTAAAAAGTACACGCGTAGCAGGGTCTATATTGCCGCCTGAGCACTTTACCAATGCCGGCGCTGAGCTGACTGCTTATGACTACAACCCTGAGCTAGCTAAAAAACTGCTCATAGAAGCTGGGGTGCAGTTGCCACTTAAACTGGTGTATAAAACGTCAACAGACGCGCAACGTGTCAGGTTGGCAACGATATTGCAGGCGCAGATGGCAAAGGCCGGCATAGACTTGGAAATTCGCAGTCTGGATTGGGGTACCTTTTTTGAAGAAGTTAAAAAAGGCAACTTTCAACTATTTGGATTGACCTGGGTGGGGATTAAAACCCCGGAAATCTACGCCAAAGCTTTTGGCTCGCAGCAATTGCCGCCTAATGGCTTCAACCGCGGCCGATATGCGGATGCAAAGTTAGATGTATTGCTGCTAGCAGAAGACTGGCCTGCGGTTACAGCCCGTATTCATGATCAGTTGCCATATATTCCACTGTGGTATGAGGCACAGTTTGCTGCTTTTAATAAAAAAATCACTAATTACGCCCCAAAACCAGATGGAAACTGGGACGATTTAGCGACTATTAAAAGGTCAGCTACAATAAGCAGCTATGCGCATTGAAATTTCAATTTTTTACCAAACCTTAACACTCTTTGATAATTTTGGCGGCGTTAAAGCCAAATACAGTATATCAACGGCGGCCAATGGTGCCGGCTGCGAGAAAGATAGCGGCTGCACACCATTGGGTGAGCATGTTGTGCGTGCCAAAATCGGTGCAGGAGCGCCGTTAAATACGGTATTTGTCGGGCGCCGACCTACAGGGGAGGTTCTGTCGCCGGAGCTGATAGCGCAATACCCGCAGCGTGACTGGATTCTGACGCGCATATTGTGGCTGTCCGGCACTGAAGTCGGCAAAAATCGTCTGGGTAATGTCGATAGCATGCAGCGTTATATTTATATTCACGGTACACCTGATGCCGAGCCGATGGGGCAGCCGTGTTCGCATGGCTGTGTGCGTATGTGTAATCAGGATGTGATGGAGTTGTTTGATTTGGTAGATGTTGGCACGCCTGTTTTAATCAGAGCAGATTAGCCTATGTTTTTAGTGCATCGCCTGGCCCGTTTCTTCACTGTCATTTTCGGTGTATTGCTGCTGACGTTTCTGCTGATTCATCTGGTGCCGGGTGATCCGGTTGAGGTGATGCTTGGAGAATCTGCCAGCAGTGCAGACCGCGATGCATTGCGCACGGAGTTGGGGCTAAACCAACCTTTATTGCAGCAATTCGGTACTTATCTTAATAAGCTCGTTCATGGTGATTTTGGACACTCCATTCACACCAAAGCATCGATTGCAGAGTTGCTTAAAACACGTTATCCGGCCACGCTTAAACTGGCATTATTGGCACTGCTTATCGGGCTTTTTATTGGCATACCATTAGGCATTTACAGCGCACTTAAAGCCGGGCGCTGGCAGGATATTCTTGTGACGGTTGTTTCAGTGCGTCTGTCCGCGATGCCAGCTTTCTGGCTGGGGCCGGTATTGATGCTGATATTTGCCGTGTGGCTGGGTTGGCTGCCGGTAAGCGGTATGGAATCAGGTGCCTCTATTATTTTGCCTGCCGCCACTTTAGGTTTTGGTTTGAGCGCAATTCTTACGCGCATGACGCGAACCAGCCTGCTCGAAGTGTTGAGTGATGATTACATTCGCACCGCGCGTGCCAAGGGCTTAAGTGAGCGCGTGGTAATTCTGCGCCATGCCCTGCGTGCAGCATTGTTGCCTATTATCACTATCGTTGGTTTGCAGATGGGTAGCTTGCTGGCTGGTGCGGTCATTACCGAGACAATATTCAGTTGGGATGGCATAGGCCGACTATTGGTAGAAAGTATCGAGAAGCGCGATTACCCGGTGACGCAGGCTTGTGTGCTGATCGTGGCATTAAGTTATGTGGTGGTGAATTTATTGACTGATTTGCTGTATCAACTGGCTGACCCCAGAGTGCGCGTAGCCTGAATATGAAGTGGTTTTCTTATTCGATATTGGGTTTTTGGGTACTGGCAGTTATTGCCGGTTATCTGTTCAGGCTGGACCCGAACCTGATTGATCTGAATGTGGTTTTGCAAGGCCCAAGTGTGCAACACTGGTTTGGCGCAGATGACTTGGGACGTGATATTCTGGCACGCGTGTTAAGCGGCGTGAAGATGTCACTGCTGGTGGCTTTGACTGTGACGGTTATCACGATGGTTGTTGGCGTTTTTATCGGCATGCTGGCCGGGTTTTATGGCGGTAAAGTAGATTCAGTACTCATGCAGATTACCGATATTTTTCTAGCATTCCCGGGTATTTTGCTGGCAATCGCTTTTGCTGCGGTGCTGGGGCCGGGCTTGGGTAACTTGGTATTAGCTTTATGTTTAACCGGCTGGGTCAGTTATGCACGGTTGACGCGTGGTCAAACCATGAGTTTGCGTAACCGCCAGCATGTACAGGCGGCTGAGTCTTTAGGTGCAGGGGTGCCGCGATTACTGTTTAGACATATACTGCCGCTGATGACCTCGATTCTGGTTGTGGAGGCTGCATATAGCCTTGCCAGTGTCATGATTGCCGAGGCCAGCCTGTCATTCTTAGGCTTGGGTATTCAGGCACCCAATGCATCATGGGGTGCAATGCTGCGCGATGCGGTCAGGTTTATGCTGGTGGCGCCGCATTATGTATTGATTGTAGGGTTATGTTTGATGAGTCTGATTTTGGCAATTAATCTGGGTGGTGATTATTTGCGTGATAGCTTGGATGTGAGAAGGGATATTCCATGAGTTTAGGTCCAGTGATGTTGGACGTTGTAGGCACAGAGCTGACAGCTGATGACATTCGCCGTTTGCAGCACCCGTTAGTCGGCGGTGTGATTTTATTCAAGCGCAATTATGAAAATAACGCGCAACTGAAAGCGCTTACAGCCAGTATTCATGCTGTGCGCCAGCCGCCGCTGTTGATTGCGGTAGACCATGAAGGTGGCCGTGTACAGCGTTTTAGAGAAGGCTTTACCAAAATTCCGCCGATGCGTGAGTTTGGCAAGATCTGGGATCAGAACCCTAAAAAAGCCAAAGAACTTGCCAAAGAAGCCGGCTGGATTCTAGCCGCAGAATTACGTGCACATGGGGTTGATTTCAGTTTTACGCCGGTGCTGGATATGGACTATGGTGACAGTCTGGTGATCGGCGACCGTGCCTTTCATTTAAATCCGCAGGCTATTAATGATCTGGCATTCGCGCTGATGCAGGGCTTGAAAAAAGCCGGTATGGCTGCTGTTGGCAAACACTTCCCCGGCCATGGTTTTGTGGTGGCGGATTCCCATGTGAGCATGCCAGTGGATGACCGGGAGTTTGACCAGATTGCACAGCATGATATGCAGCCATTCAGAATGCTGATTGACGATGGTATTCCGGCCATTATGCCGGCACATGTGATTTACCCTAAAGTAGATGAAAAGCCTGCCGGTTTTTCTTCACGCTGGTTACAAAAGATACTGCGCGAGCGTTTAGGGTTTAATGGCGTGATATTCAGTGATGACTTAAGCATGGAAGCCGCAACCGCAGGTGGCGATGTGACTACGCGTGCATTGGCTGCGTTGACTGCCGGTTGTGACATGGTGCTGCTGTGCAATCAGCCGGCAATGGCAGATGAGTTGCTGGAAAACCTTAAATGGCAGATGTCGGCACAGAGTTTAAGTCGTTTAGCGCGCATGCATGGCCATAAACATCCACCTACAATGGATGCGCTGCATGAAAGCGCGGAATTTGTTAATGCGGTGCATCAGGTGGCGCAGGTTGGTGTAGTTGAAGGCGAGTTGTTTACATAAATGACCCTATCAAGATTGTGCTTGAAACTTATTGCTTTAACCGCTATCTTACGTAGTGTAATTCTTATTACTTTAAGGAAATAACAATGTTTGACAATACCCCAGTTTTAGGCCGTTCAGAATCGGCTTTAGAAGCTACTAATAAAGTTTTGCGTAACACTTATGCATTGTTGGGTCTGACTATGATCCCAACTGTGATTGGCGCGTTCATCGGCATGAGTATGAATTTTGCCTTTGCACAGCAACATCCGTTTATTTTCGCAATTGGCGCAATGGCTGTTATGTTTGGTATGTTTGCAGCAATTTCAGCAAACCGTAACAGCAGCTTTGGTGTTGTATTGCTGTTAGGTTTAACGTTTTTACTTGGCTTGATGTTAGGCCCAATCCTTCAGCATGCGCTTAATTTAAGTAACGGTGCACAAATCGTCGGCTTAGCTGCTGGCGGTACTGGTATTATCTTGTTCAGTCTGGCAAGTTTTGCCGCTACCAGCAAAAAAGACTTCAGCTTTATGAGTAAGTTCTTGCTGATCGGCATTATTTTGCTGATCGTAGCTTCTCTGGCTAATATCTTTTTACAAATTCCGGCAATGACACTGGCACTTTCAGGTGTTGGCGTGATTCTGTTTTCAGGTTTTATTTTGTATGACGTGAGCCGCATTGTGAATGGTGGCGAAACTAACTACATCATGGCTACATTAAGCTTGTATATGAGCATCTACAACTTGTTCACAAGCCTGTTGCAGTTGTTGATGGGTTTAATGGGCGGCGATGACTAATCAGTTGCCTGTAATTCAGTAATAAAAAAACCCGCTTTGTGAACTGACCCCCAATAGTTGGACGGTTAGTTTTGGTTTTAAGGGAAGGACTGAATTCGGTATTGCACTGGGCTCAGTCCTTTTAATTTTTGTTTAATCCTTACGTGATTATAGTAGTGAATGTATTCTTTAAGCTC
>DATCVB010000003.1:0-14267 GCA_036567185.1 Methylotenera sp. | reverse complement strand
TCAGGTTTTTCAGTAGCAGAATCCGGAATCACGATGCCAGATGCGGTTGTACGTTCTTCTTCTGAGCGTTTAACAATCACGCGGTCATGTAATGGACGAACTTTCATTAGATTTCTCCTTGAGTTATGCTTAAAATTGGTACTACTTAAATTTGGTATTCATTCTGGTGCGTGATTTTAGCACTCACACACTTCGATTGCTAATGTTGCGACCAATTTTGTTTTTTCAAGTGCTATTTATAAAAAATTTACAGGAATTTCCTTTTGACCGATCAAACAGTAGCTGAACCACAAAAACCGGAAGTCACTATTCAGCAGCTTAACATTGGCTATAACGTGCAGCAGGACCGACTGTTGCTGCGCGTAGGCTTGAGTGACGATACCGAACTGGTGTTATGGATTACCTATCGTATCGCCAGGCAACTGTGGCAGTTACTGAACGGTGAAACCTCTTTGCCAACAGCCGATTCTATTCAGCCCGATGCCTCGCCAGCTAATGCGGTAGCGCAATTCGAGCAGGAAGCGCAGGCAGTTGAAAATCTGAAGAAGATGGATTTTGCGACCAAGTACCAGCCGCGTAAAGAGATGCTTAATGATGGCGCACTGCTTGCAACGCAGTTGAAACTATCCGGTGACAATATCAAGCATCTGGATATTATCTGCCTGGAAGGCGTTACTGTAGGCCTGAACCTGCCGCAGCCGCTTATTTTGGCGCTGTGTAATATGCTGCAGCTGTCGGTCAGGGAGTCTGGCTGGAATATTGGTGCCAAGCTCATGCCGCAGCCACAGATCAATACTGAAGAATTGGCTGATAGCACCACGGGAAAAAATAAGGTACTGCATTGATGGAATATAGCAAACTTGGCAACACTGATTTAGAAGTATCCAAAATCTGTTTGGGTACCATGACCTATGGCGACCAGAATACAGAAGCAGAAGCGCATGAGCAGTTGGATTATGCGCTGGCGCAAGGCATTAATTTTATAGACACTGCCGAAATGTACCCGGTACCGCCTAAAGCTGAAACCTATACGCGGACTGAAACCATGGTAGGCAGCTGGCTTAAGAAACAACCGCGCGACAAAATTATTCTGGGCGGAAAAGTGGCAGGACCGCGACGCGGTATGGACTGGATACGCGGTGGGCCACCTTCTTTAGACCGCACCAATATTCGCGCCGCGATTGAAGCTTCACTCAAGCGGCTGCAAACGGATTACATTGATGTCTACCAACTGCACTGGCCGGAGCGTAACGTGCCGATGTTCGGGCAATATCAGTTTGACCCAACGCAGGAACTGGATGCTGATGGCGGGCAGCGGGACTGGGTGAGCATATACAATCAGCTGGAGACATTGGCCGAGCTGGTGCAGGAGGGCAAAGTGCGCGCGATCGGTTTATCCAACGAGCAGCCGTGGGGCTTGATGGAGTTTCTGCGTATCGCCAAAGAATACAATCTGCCAAGAGTCGCGACGGTCCAGAACTGCTATAACCTGATCAATCGCGGTATGGAGTTTGGCATGGCTGAAGTGCTGCATCGCGAGAATGTGAGCCTGCTGGCTTATTCACCGCTGGCATTCGGGCATCTAACTGCAAAATATATTGATAACCCGGAAGCTAAAGGCCGTGTCACCATGTTTTTAGGTTATGCGCAGCGTTATAAAAAACCGGGGGTTTTTCCTGCGAGTGCTGCCTACGCCAAGCTCGCCAGAGCGCATGGCCTGACACCAACGCAACTTGCATTGAGCTTCGTCTATCATCGCTGGTTTGTAAAAAGCACCATTATCGGCGCCACGACCATGGCACAGCTCAAAGAAAATATTGATGCCTGGCAGACTCGGCTTGCACCGGAAATACTGGCAGAAATCGAGCAGCTGCATCTGACGATGATGAACCCGGCACCCTGACTCAGTATTAAAGAAGAACTGATTAAATCGTCATTGCGAGCGAAGCGCGGCAATCCAGTACCTTGTTCTAAAAGGAGACTCTGGATTGCCGCGTCGCTATGCTCCTCGCAATGACGGCTTTATGAATAAGTCAGTATTTCCTTAGGGTTTTTGTTTGCTGCTGGATAAGCTCGCGCCAATGATGATACAAGCTAAACCAATTGCCAACCCGGATAATATAATGCTGGCCATGTGCTCACGCACGAATGGAATCTCGCCGAAGAAATAGCCTGCGAGCATTAGTGACGCTATCCAGAAACTGGTGCCGATGTTGGCGGCAATACAATATTGGCCGAAAGGCATTCTGCTGACCCCTGCTAGGAACGGCGCAAAAGTGCGCACAACCGCGATGAATGGCGATATCAATAAAGTCGTTTTTCCGTGTTTCTTATAAAAAGCACGCGTACGTTCCAGTGCCTTCCTGTTGATCCACCGATACGGATGTGAATCTATATTTTCACCAATCATAGCGCCGATTCTGTAGCTGATCAGATTGCCACATAAAGCAGCAATCATGAGCGTTGCCATCATGGTTGGCAGTTCCAGTGCACCTAGTTTGCAAAAGGAGCCAGTGATGAAGATGAGTGGGTCTCCGGGCAGAAAGAATAAAGGCAGTAAGCCAATTTCACACACAATGATGACGAATAAAATCGCGTAGATAAGATTGCCATGGGCAGCAATTACACTGCCTAGCTGCGTATCGAGACTGGTGAAAAAATGCAGAAGATCCATATTAAGCACAGTCTCGATTATTAAAAGCTTAAGGCCGCTTGGCGTGAAAATGCAGCGGCTGCGGTTGCGCCAGCTGCAATACCGGTTTGCGAATCTTGCCCATCACATGCATTTCACACGGTTTGCAGTCAAATTTCAATGTGAAGCGGTCATTGCCATTGATGAGTGTCATCGGCTCTGCGGTCACCGTGCCTTGTACGCCGATTACGCCTTTTGCTTCTTTCGGGCACAGGCCATGGCTAAAACGCAGGCAGTGCTTGGTGATCATGAGCGGTACTTCGTCCAGCTCTTTATTAGCCTCGTAGGCCGCTGCAATCAGCTTGACACCATGTTTCTGATAAAAGGCGCGCGCCTTTTTGTTATAAACATTGGCGAGGTAAGTCAGTGTGTCTTCGGGGTAGATTGCCGGCGGTTCAGATGCGGCACGGCGCATTGGGCGTTCGTAACCCAGCACACGTGTTTCTGTAAGTTGCTGCATTGCGTCTCGGCGCAGGTTGTTGATGACTGAAGCCGGAATAAACCAGGGCTGGCTAGTCTGCAATGTGATACTTCTAGCAGTAAAGTCAGTGCTGCCAAGTTTATTCAGGTTTTCACGCAGGCTGCTTTCAGCTTTTTCCACATTCTGTGCGGCCAGCTTTTCAGCTTCACAGATAGCCGTGGCGCTGAAGTGGTCGTCATCGGTGACGGTAAGTGCAAAGCCATCAGCAGTTTCGTAAAAGGTGATGTCTACCGGTATTTTGCGCTGGGCGGAGTCTTTTTCCAGCAGACGCATAAAAGCATGATCACGGTTTCTGAATACTGTCATGCCGCGGCGCATGTCTTCGGGCATTTCATTTGGGTACAGGCGCTTTCCTTCTACCGTATTCACGCGCAAACCCACCAGCTCCTTGTGCACATCAAAGAAGCACACACCGTCGCCGTTATGCAGTTCGATATTGGTTTCGACTTCAAAGTAATCTGTGCCGACTTTATTCACTTTTCCCAGCTCTTCGCCAGAGAATTTAGGGGTATCAAAGGCGCCGATATCTGCCTGGCGTCCATTGGCAAAGTAGTCTGTTGCGCTGCGGTTAAAGGTTTTCTCCGGCTGCGGCGTAAAGGTATAAGTGCAGTTGCCGGATGAAGATTTTGCATACTTGTTATATTCCGGGGGCATGTCTTCCAGAATTTCATCCAGTAACAGACGATAGTGTGCGGTGGCATTTTTTACATAGGACAAATCTTTGTAGCGGCCTTCAATCTTGAAGGAACTTACGCCAGCCTCAATCAATGCGCGCAGATTGGCGCTCTGGTCATTGTCTTTCATAGACAGAAAATGCTTGTCTTTGCCGATGATGCGACCCTTTTGGTCTTCCAGTGTGAACGGCAGGCGACACTCCTGTGAACACTCGCCGCGGTTCGCGCTGCGGCCGGTATGTGCATGGCTGATGTAACACTGGCCGCTGAAGGCCACGCACAATGCACCATGAATGAAATATTCCAGATTGCAGCTGGTAGCATCGGCGATCTTTTTAACCGTGCTCAGATCCAGCTCGCGTGCCAGTACCAGTTGCGAGAATCCTACTTGATCCAGAAACACCGCTTTTTCAACAGTGCGGATGTCAGTTTGTGTGCTGGCGTGCAGCTGGATCGGTGGCAAATCCAGTTCCAACAGGCCCATATCCTGAATAATCAGCGCATCGGTACCGATGTCGTAGAGTTGATGCACCAGTTCGCGTGCACCTTCCAGTTCGTTATCGTGAAAAATGGTGTTGAGCGCTACAAATACTTCAGCATGGTAGCGATGCGCATGTTTCACAAGACGCTCAATATCCGCCACGGTATTGGGTGCTTTGGCGCGTGCGCCGAATGCCGGGCCGCCGATATAGACAGCATCCGCACCGTGATTAATGGCTTCGATGCCAAAATCAGCATTTTTTGCAGGGGCGAGGAGTTCCAGGTGGCGGCGGCTTTTTTGCATGATAAGACTGATAAATCAATAAGATGAAAACTATACCATAAAACGCATTGACACTCATTGTGCCGGGTGTTACTTTGGTAACACTTTATTGAGTTAAGGAGAGCAAAATGACAACTACAAGCTTAAAGCTACCGGATAGCCTAAAAGAGCGCATCGTAAAATTGGCCGCAGACACAGGCAAGTCTGCACACGCATTTATGGTTGAAGCGATTGTTGAGCAAACTGAGCGCATTGAAGAGGACCGTGCTTTTATGGCGCGTGCTATTGCTTCAAAGAAGCATTATGATGAAACTGGCATTGGTTACGATGGCGATGAAGTTCATGCCTACTTGCGCGCTAAAATTCAAGGCTTAAATCCAGCCAAACCTCAGCCAATAAAGCGTAATGAAGAATAGCAGTATGTAATGGCAAAATTTGAATACTCACAAGATGCACTGGCTGATATTGAGCGTTTGGTTAATTTTTTAATTGACGCTGATTTGGAACAGGCCTTGGAGACCTTCGCTATCATTGATGATGGAGTTCGGTTGTTAACTCGTCATCCAGAGATTGGGCGTCCGGTAGGTGGTGGTAAGCGAGAGTTGGTTATTTCACGCGGGCGCACAGGATATGTTGCAATTTATGAGTTTGATAAATGGACCAATACAGTGGTGGTATTAGCCATTAAACATCAACGCGAAGACCTGTTTAACTAAAGCTATCCCTATGATGACTAATAAAAACCTTCTTGAACGTAGCCTGAGCTCAGTCTGGCATCCATGCACGCAGATGAAGCAGCATGAGTTGTATCCATTAATCCCGATTCAGCACGGTGATGGCGTCTGGCTTTATGATGCAGATGGCAAAAAATATCTGGATGCGGTGAGCTCGTGGTGGGTGAACCTGTTCGGGCACAATAATCCGCGTATTAAAGATGCGATCAAACAGCAGCTTGATACACTGGAGCATGTGATGCTGGCAGGGTTTACGCATGAGCCGGTAGTGGCGCTGTCGGAAAAGCTGGCAAAACTTACAGGTTTGGGTCATGCGTTCTATGGTTCGGATGGCGCCAGCGCCACCGAGATCGCGCTCAAGATGAGTTTTCATTATTGGCGTAATATCGGTAAAACTGGCAAGACCAGATTTATCAGTTTGCAGAATAGCTATCACGGCGAGACCATGGGTTCGCTGGGGGTGACCGATGTCGCTATTTTTAAAGATACTTATGCGCCTTTATTAGTTCAGTCGGCACAGGTACCAAGCCCTGACTTCAGGCTGGCACAGGCGGGTGAAAGTGCAGAGGATTTTGCACTGCGCTGTGCCGCACAGCTTGAGACGTATCTTGCAGAACATCATGCCGAACTGGCGGCATTCATCATCGAGCCATTGGTGCAGTGCGCGGCTGGTATGGGCATGTATCACCCTATTTATTTAAGCAAGGTGCGCGAGATTTGTACTCAATATAAAGTGCATCTGATTGCCGATGAAATTGCAGTTGGCTTTGGCCGCACCGGTACCATGTTTGCGTGCGAGCAAGGGAATATTAAACCTGATTTTATCTGTTTATCCAAAGGCATTACCGGTGGTTATTTGCCGTTATCGGCAGTGCTCACCAGCGATGAAATCTACCAGGCGTTTTATCACGATTCCACTGTGAGAGGCTTTCTGCATAGCCATAGCTACACCGGTAACCCGCTGGCATGTAGTGCCGCTTTGGCGACATTGGCGATATTTGAGACGGATTATGTTGTAGAGAAAAATAAAGCGAAATCAGCCTGTATTGTAGAGAAAATGCAAGTACTTACTGACTTGCCAATCCAGCATCTTCGGCATCAAGGCATGATATTCGCTTTTGATGTAGTGACGCAGAATATCCAGTTCTCAAGGCAGAGTTACCAGACTGGCGTTGAGCAGGGGCTGCTGTTGCGGCCTATAGGTAACACGGTTTATTTTATGCCGCCATATACCATTACCGAGCCGGAAATTGACTTTATGATCAGCACTACCCAGCTTGTGGTGCAAGCCGCATTATGATGCGCTTGGCGGTTTTTTTACTGACTTTACTCGCAAGCTTTTGTGCGCAGGCGGAGTTGCCTGCGAGCGTAGCCGATGCGCTGAAAAAAGCTGGTATACCGCAGCAAAATGTGGCGGTGTATGTGCGAGCTGTGGAGAGTGACAGCCCGATTTTGAGTCAGAATGCAGACCTCGCTATGAATCCGGCATCGGTCATGAAGATAGTGACGACCAATGCGGCGCTGGATTTACTGACGCCGGCTTATCGCTGGAAAACCGAGATTTACCGAGACGGTAATCTTGCTAACTGGCAGTTGCAGGGCAATTTGATTATCAAAGGCTATGGTGACCCCAGCTTTAAGGCGCAGGATTTCTGGCGGCTTCTGATCAGCCTGCGTCAGGCCGGTATTAAAAAGATCAGCGGCGATCTGATTATCGATAAAAGTTATTTTGCTGCCGCTACAACGGGTGAGAATTTTGATAGTGAAAAGTGGCGCGCCTACAATGCACTGCCGAGCGCCTTTCTGGTAAATGGCCGCAGTACAAGCTTCAAATTCACCGCCGGAGATGAGGCCGTTAATATCACGCAGGAGTTTGAATTGACTGAAGTAGTGATTGTGAATAAGCTGAAACGCACAGCTGGCAACTGCGGCGACTGGCGCAGCCGCATGGCTTACGATGTGCAGCCAGGCGATGACAAGGCGGTGGTCACATTCAGCGGCAGTTATGCTGCTGATTGCGGTGAGCGCTTTTTAGAACTGAGCCTGTTTGAAGATGAGGAATACGCATTTTTTACTTTTAAAAAATTATGGCGCGAACTGGGCGGTGAGTTTAATGGCACATTAAAACTGCAGGAAACGCCGTTGAGTGCAGTGAAAGTGCTAGAGCAATCATCGGAGCCGTTGGGCAGTATTGTGCGCGATATCAATAAATGGAGTAACAACGTGATGGCGCGTCAGTTATTACTGACGATAGCAGCAGAAAAATCGGGTGCGCCTGCCACGGAAGCGAAAGGCATCGCTGCAATTCAGGCATGGATGGCCGCTAATGGGCTTAAACTAAATGGGCTGGTGATTGAAAACGGTTCAGGTTTGTCACGGGTCGAAAGAGTCAGCGCCGAGCTGTTGGGGCAAATGCTGGTGCGTGCTTACAGCAGCCCGGTAATGCCGGAAATGATGGCTTCACTACCCATACTGTCGATAGATGGGACCATTCAGCAACGTATGAAAGACAGCCAGTCCAATGGTCGTGCGCACCTGAAAACAGGATCAATCAATGGTGTCAGCGCAATTGCTGGCTATGTGCTGGATGCCAACAGCCACCGCCATGTGCTGGTGATGCTCGTGAATCATGCCAAAGCGGGTGCCAGTAAGGCTGCGCAGGATGCCTTGATTGAGTGGGTGCATCAGCAGCCGTAAATCAATAATTGCATTAAGTTTCCCGTATTTTTACAGTATGATTACGGATTACTTTTGAATGCTACATTTAGGGTTAAACATGAAATTATTCAATACATTATTAGCAGGTGTTTGTTTGTTGGGTTTAGGCGCATGTCAGGCTGAATCCAATCCGGCGAATGCAGAAAAAACCACAGCAAAGGAAACAGTAAAAATGGCTGAAAACATTACAGAATTACAGAAAATTGACACGCAGGTAGGTACCGGCCGCGAAGCTGAACCTGGCTTTAACGTGACCGTACATTACACAGGCTGGTTGTATGACCCGGCAGCAAAAGACGGCAAAGGCAAAAAATTCGACAGCAGTCTGGATCGCGGTCAGCCATTCAATTTCTTCCTCGGCGGTGGCCAGGTTATTCAGGGTTGGGATGAAGGGTTCGCCGGTATGAAAATTGGTGGTAAGCGTACATTGATCATTCCATCAGAAATGGGTTACGGTGCACGTGGTGCAGGCGGTGCGATTCCTCCAAATGCCAACCTGATTTTCGACGTCGAACTGCTGGCGGTTAAATAAAAACCTAGCTTTGATTATCACGCGGGGATGTCATGCGGCGTTGCTCGCAAAAAATAATGCCGTCCATACCATTTGTATGCCGCGGCCTTATTTTTTACTCGCGCCTTGCCTGATAACAAAATCTACATTTTCCAGGAATTTATAATTATGCACGTTAGAGTTAAATGGATAGATGGCGTTAGTTTCGTCGGTGAATCTGAAACCGGCCATGCGGTAGTGTTGGATGGCGCACCTGAAAACGGCGGCCGTAATATTGGTATGCGACCGATGGAAATGCTGTTAATCGGCATGGGCGGCTGTACCTCATTTGATGTGGTTGCCATACTTAAAAAAGCACGTCAGCCTATCGTGGATTGCGTAGCTGAAATTGAAGCCGTGCGCGCTGACGAGATACCAAAAGTATTCACTAAAATACATGTGCACTTTGTGGTGACAGGTGACAATTTGAACCCAACTCAGGTAGAGCGCGCGGTTAAATTATCAGCTGAGAAATATTGTTCAGCTTCGATTATGCTGAGCAAGAGCGTGGAAATTACGCACGATTTTGAAATAAAACCACTGACTTTCGAAGTTTAAATTAACTTCTATATCATCTCAAACTGGCGGCAGATTAGGGTCTGTTGCGCTGGTTTGAGATGATATTCTTTTGCTGATTTCTTACTTTAAATCACGCAGCAGATTCAATGACTTTTACAGCTAGCGGTTGTTCGTCTTCCAGAATATTCAATAAACGGTCTACGTTAGGGTGTTTACCCGGGCAGTTCTCAGCGTCTTCGGTATGTTCTGCGTAAAGGCTTAGTCCTTCTACGGCTGCATCCATAGAGATTTCACCATACATACGTGCCAAGTGGTTATAGACTTTCAAAGAGCCTAGGCTACCGGGTTTATTTTCAATCACGCCTGCGGAACTGCCATCCTGGTTGTAAAGCTCAATACGCTGTACATGGGAGGCATCGTCGAGTGTGAGTAGAACGTCGCTAAATTTTTGCATTCGAGAAAGACCTTTTTAGTTGTATAGGCGCATAAAACATACGCTTTAGTCATAATTTTATTAAAAGTGATAAGTAGAAGCTGTCATGAATTTAGACATTTGCTTCATACAGAATTTAACCGGTGCCGGTAATTGCGCGGCGCCATGTAGTTTTGCGTCATTGGCATGTTTGGCTTCATCTAGTCGCATTTGTTCAACTATTTTGCGAGATTTTTCATCAGCCTCGGGCAGTTGAGTGAGATGGCTGTTTAAGTGCTCGCCTACCTGATGTTCTGTTTCTTCCAGAAATCCCAGACTCCATTTGTCTCCGAGTGCTCCGGCAGCTGCGCCGATTGCGAAAGAGCCGGCGTAGAACAAAGGGTTCAATATGCTGGTACGACCGCCCAGCTCCTGAATGCGTGTTTCACACCATGCCAGGTGTTCTGTCTCCTCGCGGGCCGCCTGCTGCATGGTTTTGCTGGTTGCTGCATCGCGTGCTGTAATGGCTTGGCCACTGTATAGCGCTTGTGCACAGACCTCGCCAGTATGATTGATGCGCATTAGCGCGCTGGCATGTCTTTTCTCAGCGTCTGTTAATTTGGCTTCAGCCACATTCTCATCTGGGTGCACGCGCTGGCTGTGCGGTTTAGCGAGCAGTGTGCGCAGGCCAGTATCGAACTCACTGATAAATCTGTCTAAAGTTGAATGTCTCATGTCTATATTCTACGCCTAAATTTTACCGGCGAATCCCATCTGTCCGGCAATAATTTGTATCGGGTGCATGACGCTGACCGTCAGATCTTTTTCGCGTAAGCCGTTGGCAATGTGCAGGCTGCAACCGATATTGGATGTGGCAAGAATAGCAGCATCACTCGATATGATGGCATTGAGTTTATCTTCAAGCAATTTATTCGCCATTTCTGGCTGATTAATCGCATAAGCGCCAGCACCGCCGCAGCATTGGCTATTACCTGGCAGCGCCTGAATATCTGCTTCCGGAATCATTTTTAGTAAGTTGTAAACGGCTTGCTGGCTTTTGAAAACATTACGTAGCGTGCAAGGGTCTTGTACAAAAATACGCTGTTTTAATGGGGCGATTTCGGCATCTGACCAGTCGCAAGCCATCAAGAAGGCACTTATGTCCTGCACTGTATGTGCGGGCAGGTAATCTTTCAATCCTGCACCACAGCCGCTGGCACTGGTCAGTATCGGTAAGCCGGTATCAAAGCTGGCAGTGTTTGTATTGATGAGGTTGCTTGCTTCTTCGCTGTCGCCTGCCTGCCTTGCAATGCTGCCGCAGCAGGTCTGGTTCGCAGGTACATGCACATCAAAGCCAAGCTGGTTCAGCACATGGATGCTGGCATTGAGTGTGTGGCTATCAAGCGCACTGCTCGCACAGCCTAGAAACAAACTGACAGCCCCTTTATGTGCTGCAGTTGCTGGGTAAAAAGGCTTCCAGCCAGTCGGCTTTTCTATTGCTGGCAGTAGTTTTGTTTTCGGCACTATAGCTTGCAGTAGCGGCTTCAGTTTTAACTGTTGTATTAGCCACAGTGGCCATGTGATGAATCTGGCTAGACTGCGTGAGCGTATAAACGGCTTGGCAAGCTTCATAGCCAAACTTGGTTTTTTAACATAAAGCGAACGTGTAGTATCAACCAATGCACCATAATTCACACTGTTTGGGCACGCTGATTCACAGCTCCGGCAGTTCAGGCATAAATCTATGTGCTCTTTAAAGCGGTCATTATTGGGTAATATTCCTTGTGCCACAGCACGCATAAGCTGTATGCGGCCACGCGGTGAGTCTGCTTCTGAACCGGTTTTTCTGTAGGTTGGGCAATGCGGCAGGCATAAGCCGCAGGCTACACAGAGGTCTGCTTCAACGATCAGTTCTTTTACAGATAAGGGCATGGCTGAATTATAAACGTTTTCAATTGGCCGCTTTATCAAAAATACGCGTTCTATAGATATAAAAAAACCGCCTCAGCTGCAAGGCGGTTTGATTAAGCGGTGACGAACCTTAATTAGTTTTTGCGGCTTCAACTTTCGCTGGCGGCTCAGATTTCACTGGCAAACCTTTCAGTAAATTCATCGCCTGTGTGAATTGAATATCGTCCTTGCTTGCTGGCTCGATTGGTGCCGGTGGCTCAGCATATTTCTTCTCGTTGATTTTTTCTTTAGCAGCTTCCTTAGCCACATTGGTTGCAGCAGGTTTTACTGGTTCAGCGGTTTTCTCATCTTTTGGATTTGACAAATGACGTGTCAAATCAGCTTCATGAATATTGCCAGACTGGTCGGTACCATCTTCAACGATGTAGTCAGGCACAATGCCTTTGGCTTGAATTGAACGGCCTTTAGGTGTGAAATAGCGGGCAGTGGTCAATTTAATCGCCGCACCGTTATTCATAGGCATAATGGTTTGCACAGAGCCTTTACCAAAGCTTTGAGTTCCTATTACTGTTGCACGTTTGTGATCCTGCAATGCACCCGCCACGATCTCAGAAGCTGATGCTGAGCCGCTATTGATCAGAACAGCCATTGGTACTGTTTTCAGGTCTGCCGGCAAATCACGGATAAAGTCGTTAGCGGCACCACCACGCGCGTAATTCTCAGGGATGGCAGTCAATTGCATTTTAGAATCTGGCGCACGGCCCTCTGTGTAAACCACTAGCTCACCTTTAGGCAGGAAAGCGGCAGATACACCAACAGCGCCGTTGAGTAAGCCGCCCGGATCATTGCGCAAATCCAGAACAAAGCCTTTGAAAGGACCTTTGTTTTCGGCATGCAGTGTTTTAATAGCTTTTGCCAGATCTTCAACAGTGCGTTCCTGGAATTGCGTAATTCTTACATAAGCGTAGCCAGGTTCAGGCATTTTGTATTTCACGCTTTTGTTTTTAATCACATCGCGTGTCAACGTGAACAATAACGGTTTAGTCTCATTTTTACGCACTACAGTTAAAATGATCTGTGTACCCGGTTTGCCGCGCATGCGTTTTACCGCATCGTTCAAGGTCATGCCTTTTACCGGTGTTTCATCCAGTTTTATAATGAGGTCGCCGCTTTTCAGGCCAGCTGCATAGGCCGGTGAATCTTCAATCGGAGAAACAACTTTTACCAGGCCATCTTCCATGCCGACTTCAATACCTAGCCCGCCAAACTCACCTTGGGTGGCAGTTTGCATGTCTTTGAATGCATCAGGATCCAGATAGGTTGAGTGCGGATCGAGGCCAGTCAGCATGCCGCTGATCGCTTCTGATATCAGTTTTTTGTCTTCAACTGTTTCAACATAGTCGCTTTTAATTTTTCCGAATACTTCAGCAAATGCGCGCAGATCATCCAGCGGCAGCTGTGGTTTTACCATTTTTTCAGCTACTGCAGAATAGGTCAGGCTTAGCATAAGACCTAGCACAAGGCCTGAGCCAACAAGTCCTATTTTGTTAAAACGGTGATGTTTGTTTTGTACTTGCATGTATTATTGTTCCCAACAAATGAAGCTGTATTCAGTATGAAAGTGAGTTAATTAAACGTTTTGCGCCTAACAGATTCTAAGAGTTTCAAATATATGATTAGTTTCAGGATAGATTGAATATATTATTCGAGTAATGCATATTAAACTATATCAGTCAGGACATACAAATTGAGTAAAAATATCGTTGAAATTAGCTATTGTACGCAGTGTCACTGGCTATTGCGGGCGGCTTGGCTGGCTCAGGAGTTGTTAACAACCTTTGAGCAGGATCTAAATAGCGTTGCTTTAAAGCCAGGTACCGGCGGTATTTTTGAAATCACGCTCAATGGAGAGCTTATTTTTTCGCGTAAAGCAGCCGGCCGTTTTCCGGAGGCTAAAGAGGTCAAGCAGTTGATACGTGACTGCATTGACCCGGCAAGAGATTTGGGTCACAGTGACAGGCCACGTGACGATAAAAGTTAATGAGTGACAAAACTTAATTTTAGTATTGTAATCATAGTTTCAAGAGCCGGTCATTAACTGACAATATATGGGTATGCTGGCTGCAATATATTTGTAATAAGGAGAAAAATTATGTCAAAAGATAGCAGTCCTGTAGTAAATGCACTAAATACAATTCTGGAACTCGAACTAGCCGGAGTTGTAAGGTATACCCACTATTCATTGATGGTGTTTGGCTACAATCGCATTCCTATCGTATCGTGGCTACGCAGCCAGGCAACTGAATCACTGGATCACGCCAATAAAGCTGGTGAGATTATTACGCATCTGGGCGGGCATCCTTCATTGTCAATTGGCCCGTTACTTGAAACACACAATCATGATATCGGTGATATTCTGCGCGAATCTTTAGCGCATGAAACCGTTGCACTAAATGCTTATAAAGCATTATTAAAATTGGTAGAAGGTGATTCTGTGATGCTGGAAGAGTACGCCAGGGAAATGATTTATCAGGAAGAGTTACATTTAGGTGAAGTAGATAAAATGCTGCGTAAACCCGGAGATCTGGCAAAGTTTCATGATTGAGTTATTTGATATCAAAACGATATAACTCAAAGATTTGGTTTATATTAACTAATTAAAAAAGCAGCCATTTGTGAACTGACCCCCAATAGTTGGACGGTTAGTTTTGGTTTTAAGGGAAGGACTGAATTCGGTATTGCACTGGGCTCAGTCCTTTTAATTTTTGTTTAATCCTTACGTGATTATAGTAGTGAATGTATTCTTTAAGCTC
>DATCVB010000002.1:0-13699 GCA_036567185.1 Methylotenera sp. | reverse complement strand
AAAAGTCAGCCCGAAGTGCTTTATATTGCAAAGTATAAAGTCTTGTAACCAAAATCTGCCCGTAGCTCAACCGGATAGAGCACCAGCCTTCTAAGCTGGGGGTTACAGGTTCGATTCCTGTCGGGCAGGCCAGTCAGTTTTGAAAGTCTCTATGGTGGCTGTAGCTCAGCTGGTAGAGCCCTGGATTGTGATTCCAGTTGTCGTGGGTTCGAGCCCCATCAGCCACCCCAATTCCTTTGTAATTATATTTACACCACTATCAACGTCCATGTTGTAGCTAGCACTTTCTGGTAAATCCGTTGCAACACTACTGCTGCCAATCGTTATTCCTGCAATATTCTGAACTTCCTTTGTCAGAATATCTCTGATATGTTGTACATCCTCATATCGAATCAGAAAATTAAATGTATAAACCCTTATTTGTTTTTGCTTTAATTTCTTTGATGATATCGCCTGCTGCAAAATCAGCTGAGCCCAATATGCGGGCTGGATTATGGGAAGTCACTACTTCATCAGACCTGCTATGGTTTGTGCCGCAGATTCCGTCAGACCAGATGCAGGGTTTGAAGGATTTAGCGAAAGAATACGGGGTTGAAATGCCGCAAATTGAAAATGGCTCAGCCATATCCAATGCCTGCATTACGCCTGAGATGGCAAACCAAAAAAATCCGCCAGGTTTATATCAAAATGAAATGGGATGCGTGGCTAAGAATGTTAGCCATGTTGGCAATAAATTTCGATTAGATTTTGATTGCAGTAATGATCAGTTAAAAGGTAAGGGGTCAGCAGAGGGCACTTTTGACAGCACTGAGAAATTTACCGGGCGGACTACGTTCAATGGTTATGTTCAAGGTAATCCGGTGAATGAGAAGGCAGATGTCAGTGGTAGATGGCTTAGCGCCAGTTGTGGAAATGTAGCGCCGTTGCAACAATAAAATATTGGAAAGTTAATAGCCAATAATAGATGCATGCATGCATGCAGCTCTACTAAGTGACTGCAATCATTGCTAAAGTGATGTGCAAGTAGTGCAGGCTCTGTTAATTATATGGATGCTTTGATCAGCGTAATTGCAGCATTTTTAGCGCGTCTGGCAGCTCCGGAATCTGGGCTTAGCCTTTCTATCATGGCGCCGCCTTCAAAAATAATGGTTAATTGCTGCCCCAAGGTTTGCGCATCTTTAATGCCGGCCATAGCTGCCAGTTCTGATAAATAGTGCTGTAATTCGTTTGATAGCTCAATGGAGTAGTGATGTACCGGATGCGTTGGGTCCGGAAACTCTACAGAGCCGATATGAAATGGCAGGCCGTTGAATTCAGGCGTGGTGATCCATTGTTCATACAGCTCGCATAGTTCAAACAATACCTCTTGTGAATCACTTCTTTTGTCTGCAAGTTTTTCATTAATCCAGGCATAAAAGCGGTTGGATTTCTCTCTCAGGTATTCAATAATTAATTGATTTTTACTTGGGAAGTATTTATACAGTGTCGCCTTTGCCACCCCTGATTCTGCAATAATGGTGTCAACGCCGGAGGCATGAATGCCGCGTGATTCAAAGAGTTGTGTGGCTACGGTCAGTATTTTTTCGCGTATATTTTTCATATATATATTCCTTAGCTATTGATACCGCTATTTTGCAGTGGCTTATCCATGAGCTTTTGTGGGTACAGGCAATGTACATAGCCCAATGCGTTGTTTAGATTAGCTGCGGTACCGATTTCAACTTTGCCTGCATTAATGAAGGCAATAAACGCTTCTCTATCCTGTGGTTGCAGCATTGCTGCTTGTGGAAGCTGGCAATTGCCTTCTTTCATTTTGTTGTACATGCTTACCAGATTGTTCACAGTGGCGTTGCCTGTTGCATTTGCAGGTGAATGGTATGCCGGATTGAAAATATCAGTCGACTCTATATTTTTGTGTAAAAACCTATTGTTCGTTAGCACACTAAACACAACTATCGTGGTGATAAAGCATAAGGCAATCAAAGGCCGACTTCTTGATTTCTCAGGTTTTGTGAAATTACTGATAGATTGATTTACCAGCGCCCAGGGCTTGGCGGACTTGTTCTGGATTTGAAGTTTTACTGCGCCGATCAGCATGAACAGTATTTGATCGGAAACGATTTCAGCATTTTTCAGTTTCAACCTGCTGGTTTCTGTGTGAATAATGTCTTTCAATATATTGATATCTGCTATTGAAAGGTCAGTCTCTGCGCTGTTCAGGTTAGAGATGCGATCTTGATTCCAATTGCTTAAAATCTCAGATAAGCCTTTTAAACGTGCAACAGGTGATCGACCCGTCGTCAGCAGCCGTGACTTGAATTCATTTGAACTAAAAAAACTATTTTCCATCAGCTTTAATTTCTCTTATCAAATCCTGTAAACATCCGTTTGCAAACCAAAAGATAATACATCGAAAAAACGAACAGGTCTGTCTGAATGTTAGCGGATTGTCCGTTTATTATCAACCTTAAGCATCTGCAATCCTATACCCATAATTTGCAATAGGTAAAATTATTGATGATGCTGGCTATTCGGGCTATAGTTGCGTTGAACGCAGTGATTATCAATATTTATAATAAGGTTTTCTAATGGCAGCACTACGTCCGGTATTGATGATTGTTGACGATGACCCGTTGATCACAGATACCCTCCATTTTGTATTAAGCAAGCATTTTGAAGTTTGTGTGGCAGAGTCGCATGCGCAGGTCAGAAGCCTGCTGCAGCAGTTGGATACTCCGCCAGCACTAGCTTTGGTTGATCTCGGCTTGCCGCCTAATCCTCACGGACCTGAAGAGGGTTTTAAAGTCATCAGTGCGCTGATGGCGCACTCTCCGGCTATTAAAATTCATGTGTTGTCCGGTCAGAGTGAAGATAGCAATGTGAAGCGCGCACTTTCATTAGGCGCGGCTGATTTTATTGCCAAGCCTTGCGATGTAGAAAAGCTGAAAGATATGCTTTTGAATGCACTCAAGGTGCAGGATGCTGAGCGTAATGAAATAAAGGCTGAGCAGGAGTTTGGTGGTTTGCTGGGAAACAGCCTGCCGATTCAGGCCTTGCGTCTGCAAATCAGGCAGTTTGCTGATTCGCCATTCTCGGTGCTGATCGAAGGTGAATCCGGTAGCGGCAAAGAGCTGGTGGCAGGCAGTTTTCATTATCAGAGTGAGCGCTCGCTTCAGCCGTACTTGTCTATTAACTGTGCAGCTGTTTCGCCGCTGCTCGCTGAATCAATTTTGTTCGGGCATGCCAAGGGTGCATTTACGGGTGCTGTTGCAGCACACGCTGGTTATTTTGAGGACGCGGGTGAAGGCACCTTGTTCCTGGATGAAATCGGCGAGCTACCGCTGGAGCTGCAGGCCAAGCTGTTACGTGTTTTGGAAAATGGCGAGTATCAGCGTATCGGTGAAACGCAAACACGTAAAAGTCGGGCACGTGTAGTGGCAGCGACTAATCGGGATTTGCGGGCAGAGGTGCGTGCCGGAAAATTCAGGTCTGATCTTTATCACCGGCTCAGTGTATTTACGGTTAAAGTGCCGCCACTTCGCGAGTTGGCTGAGGATAAACATCTGCTGCGTGAGCATTTCACAGCTTTTTACGCAAAGCAGATTGGTAAGGCGCTATTTGAGCTCGATGCTAAAGCGCAGGGCTGCTGGCTGGGTTATGCCTTCCCCGGCAATGTGCGCGAATTAAGAAATATAGTCATTCGTTTAATTGCAAAATATGCCGGTAAAACCGTTAAAGATAACGAGTTGATTGCAGAGTTTGATTTAACCGAGCCTGAAATTTCAGGCAATGAATTCAGTTTTAACAATGAAGCGAGTATGACAGTACAGGCGCAGCGTCATTTGCAGCGTCAGGCTAATGTCAGTCTGGATGCGGTACTCAAAACCTGGGAGCGTGCCTACATTGAAGCCGCGATGAAAATGACGCACGGCAACCTGAGCCAAGCCGCGAAGCTGCTCAATGTAAATCGAACGACGCTATATAGCCGCATGAATACGCAAGATGAAAGTTAGGTGTAGCTGAAATATGCACCTTGTCGCGGGTAGCATGTATGAGAGCTTTCTTAATCTGAGGCATTAAGCATTGGAATATTTTTTTATCACATTTGTTTTATCGTAAAATCTCCTTAAGTTACTTTGCGCGATAATTGCGCATATTGATCAAATACTTGGATTGGCAGGAATAATTTGTATTATCCCCACTTTGGTTTAAAAGAGCCGCCATTCAAAATTACACCGAATACGGACTTTTTCTTTTCCGGCGGTAATCGCGGCGCCATACTGGATGCGCTGGTGTATGCAATCACTAACGGTGAAGGCATCATTAAAGTCGTGGGTGAAGTCGGCAGCGGTAAAACCATGCTTTGCCGCATGCTGCAAACAATCCTGCCGGAAAAAATCGAGAGCATTTATCTTGCTAACCCGAGTGTTGCGCCTGAAGATGTGCTGCATGCCATTGCTTTTGAGTTGCAGCTTAAATTACCTAAAAATGCTGACCGATTAAAAGTCATGCAGGAGCTGCAGGCGTATTTGCTGGCGCGTTATGCAGAGGGGCGCCAGGTGGTGATATTTGTAGAAGAGGCGCAAGGCATGCCTCTCGCAACGCTTGAAGAAATAAGGCTATTATCGAACCTGGAAACCAAGCAGGATAAATTGCTGCAGATTGTATTATTCGGCCAGCCTGAGTTGGATGACAACCTGAATCAGGAACATATACGCCAGTTACGCGAGCGCATTACGCATCGTTTTAATCTGGGGCCACTGCAAACCAAAGATGTGGGCGAGTACCTTATTTTCAGGCTGCGTGCAGCGGGCTATCACGGCCCACACCTGTTTACAGAGTCGGCAATCAAAAAACTCTCAAAAGCATCGGAAGGCTTGGTGCGCCGGGTGAATATACTGGCAGATAAAGCTTTATTATCAGCCTTTGCCGATAATGTTTACCACGTGACACCTAGACATGTAGACGCAGCAGTCAATGACAGCGAATTCGGTTTAAAGCCTAAATGGTATCAGTTCGATTTGGCTAAAACGTCCCCGCGTTCTAAATATAAATGGTGGGCTATGGTGTTGCTGGCCATAGCAGGTTTGGGATTGTTAGCGGCAGCGCTTATATATCCGCAGCCGAAGACCATCCCCAGCGCTGAAGCCAAGCCTGCTAAAAAAAGCACAGCATTGGCAACCGCCGCAACGCCATCGGCAGCTGACGCAGCACCCACTGTGGCAGATGTGCAGCAATCGTTAGTGAATCAGCGTTTGCAGGCTACTGACAATTTAATGCTCAGCGCCAGCCCCGAGGCTATATCCTTGCAAATCCAGACTGTTCCTACCGTTTTATCTGCAGGCAAACATCAGGATGCTTTGTTAAAAACTGCCTTAGCAGGACTCAGCCGGCAGCTGGAGATGGATAATATCTATTTATACCGCATGCAGCAGAATAATAGCGATTACACCGTGATTTTATATGGCACATTTGCGCAGCGAGTTGATGCGTTAAACGCACTTAACAATTTGCCCGAACAAATTAAAGCGAATCAGCCTTATTTGCGTACAGTGGCAGGCGTGAAAAAAGACATTGAACTGTCGCAAAAAATTAAGCCAAATTCCTAAGAATTACTAATCAGATCGTCATTGCGAGCCAGGCGCGGCAATCCAGAATCGGCTTTTAGCAAAAGCTGGATTGCTCCCCGCCACGCTAGGCTCGCGACTAAAGACGGAATAGTGCGCAATGTCTGCTTGGTAACTACAAAATTAAGGCCTTTCTATCTGTTGCTGCACATTAAATACAGTCAATTTTTCAGGTACTTAGTCGCAGATTGTAACTAATTGTTGCGATTTGTTATCCCCTGCTATTTTTTGCGGTATTATTGATATGATATAAATAGAAAAGTAGCCTGTAAGGCTGCTATCGGGAGTGTTAATCTATGGCAATCAATAAAGTAATATTGATGCTGTCAACGAGTATGGTTTTAGGCGTGTCAGCCTGTGCGCACACATCCAAGGTGCAGCCATCTAATGGCCATATAGATGATCAAAATACGTCAGCGGCTATCGACCCTGCAAAAACCGCAGGCAGTATCCCCAAACCGGTGACTGATAGCGCTTATTTGCCGCCACCTAAACCCAAGGCAAAAGAGCCAATCTATAGCATAGTTGTATATGACACGCCGGTGAAAGAAGTTCTGTTTGCAATTGCGCGTGATAGCAAGCTCAATATCGATATTCACCCCTCAATTCAAGGCCGTGTAACGCTTAATGCCGTTGATCAAACTTTACCGGCGATTCTGGAGCGTATTTCTAAGCAAGTGGATTTAACCTATAAAGTGCAGGGTAATGTGCTGATGATAGCCCCTGACCAGCCAGCATTACGTACTTATAAGATAGATTATGTGAACATGACACGTGACACTACCGGGTTTATCGGCGCAGCGGCCGAAATATCCAGTACCGGACAAAGTGCAACTACCGGGGCAGGCGGCACGTCCAGTACGACCAGCACTAGCGGAAATGGCGCTAATAACAGTTCGCGTACGGCGGTTAACAGCGAGTCCAAGAATCGATTTTGGGAGACTTTGGAAAAAAACATTAAGGATATCCTGACTGAGACGGATAAAGAAATCGTGATTACCCGTCTTGGCAACCCACAGGATGTTAATAACAAATCTGATAAAAATGCTGCTGATGCAGTAAGCCAGCAGGATAAAACGCAAAATTTACAGCAGGAATATACCGAATTTAAAACGCTGTATGCGGCGACGGTGATTGTTAACCGTGAAGCCGGGATTATTAATGTCAGGGCAACCAGCAAGCAGCACGAGCGTGTGCAGGAGTTTCTGGATAAAGTGATGACCAGCGTAAAACGCCAGGTATTAATTGAGGCAACTATTGTTGAAGTCAGGTTGAGTGACAGTTTTCAGGCAGGTATAGACTGGAGCCGTCTGAATAATGGGCCTAATAATAGTGGATTTCAGTTCAGGCAGCAGTTAGGTGCGCAAACCAGCAGCATTAACGGCACAGGCAATAATTTTTCAACTTCAGCCAATGCCTTTGGTGTGGTGCCTGATGCGGGCTTCGTTGCCGGATATCTTAACCCGATCAGCCGCATCGGCAATATTGCAGCATCCATTAACTTACTTGAGCAATTTGGCACGACTAAAGTGCTATCAAGTCCTAAATTGATGGTGCTCAATAATCAGACCGCAGTGCTTAAAGTCGTAGACAATATTGTGTATTTTACCGTGCAGTCACAACAATCTCAGGGCTCTGTAGGTGGAGGTATTCTGTCTACGGTTACCACAACGGCAAATACAGTTCCGGTTGGTGTGGTGATGACAGTAACACCGCAGATTAATGATGGCGGTAATGTGAATATCAATGTGCGGCCAACGGTTTCACGCGTGCTTGGCTATAAATCTGATCCTAACCCTAATTTGAAAATCGAGAGTCTGGTTCCAGAAATTCAGGTACGTGAGATGGAATCAATGCTGCAGATTTTGAGTGGAAATACGGCCGTACTTGGCGGGCTGATGCAAGATGATATTTTGACCAATAATGACAGAGTTCCGGGGCTGTCAAGAATCCCTGGTCTGGGGAAAATCTTTAGCGGAAAAAATGATGCAAATCGTAAAACAGAATTGGTGATTTTTCTGCGGCCTACTGTGATTGCAAATGCAAGCCTGGAAAGTGATGAGCTGGCAAATTATAAGCAGTACTTGCCATCACCGCAGTTGCAGAAAACATTTAACGAGAGTGGTGAGAGGTAATCGGTAGATGAGTTTACTGATTAAGGCGCTTGAATCGGCAGAAAAAGGTAAGCAGGCTGAGCTCAAACGGGGCGCAGTTGAAACTGCTTCATCTGTTGATTTGGGGTTAGAGCCTTTGTCGATTGTAGAAACAGCTGCCCCAGCAGAGAAGCAATTAAATCTTGCAGCTGAAGAGCCGCATCATAAGGCGGGTTCTTTTAATACTGCCTCGGTAGCAAGTACAGCAAAATTAAAGCAGCAATCTGAAATTAAAAAAGACAATAAGCAGCAAGTGGCGGCCAATGTATTTGTTGCCAATCAGGCGGTAAAAAAATCAACTTCACCTACTGCTTTGCTAATGTTAGGCGCCGCAGGTGCTTTGCTTATTTGGATCGGCTTGCAAGGCTACCAGTATATAACCAAGGTGAATACACCTGATGCCGTAGTTGTCAAGGCTGACCCGCAAGCTGCTGCGACTGCAGAAGTAGCCACTGTTAGTGAGTCGCCTGCGCAGACAATTGAACCAGAGGCGAGCCCTGCTCAGGCTGAGGTGACGGAAGTTGTGGCAATGCCCGCAAATGCTGTTGTGCAAGCTCCAAAAACTGCCGTGAATAAATATGCCGGTATTTCCACTGAGACGGCATTGATTCCAGAAAGTAACGCTGCAGTTAATAGTTCGGCAGCAGGCAATGTAGTAGCTGCTAACAAGGTGACTCGCAGTCGCGTTGCTGAATCAGGCAATGTGGCTAACCAGAATTCAGGCGAATTAAACATAAGTGAATTAAATGCCAGTGAGCGTAATAAACGCGAGCCGCTGAAGCTGGTAAGCAGAACACCGGCGGCAGGTGTTGACCCGACATTGCTTGCCGCTTATGAGGCTTATGGTCGCGGCGACAATGCGGCCGCACAAGCGCAATATCGGCAAGTATTGCAGGCTGATGCACGTAACGTGGATGCGTTGTTGGGTATGGCGGCAATCGCGCTTAAACAGTCTCGTGATGCAGATGCCAATGGCTGGTACCAGAAGGTGCTGGAAATTGAACCCAGAAACAGTACTGCATTATCAGCGCTTGCCAATTCACAAATAAGCACTGAATCCGCCGGTTCAGCCGCAGCAGATTATGTAGGTACAGAAAGCCGCATTAAAAGTATGCTGGCACAGCAGCCGGAGGCGGCGAATTTACATGCGGCACTAGGCAATCTGTATGCAGCACAGAATCAATGGTCATTAGCACAGCCGGCCTATTTCAATGCCAGCCGTTATGCACCTAATAGTGCGGATTATGCGTTTAATCTGGCAGTGAGTCTGGATCAGCTGGGTAAATCTGGCCTTGCATTGGCACAGTATCAGCGCGCGCTTGGTTTGTTAAAAAATGCAGGTACCAGCAGCTTGGATAAAGCACAGCTGGAAGCGAGAATCCAGGCACTTCAGCAGTAAATCAGCATGGATATTGTGCTGATAAAAAGATAAAAATACTAAATATGACCATGATAAACATTACAAAACAGGCTGAATTGAATGGCTGAGCAGCGCCGTAAACTTCGCATAGGCGAGCTCATGGTGCAGCAGGGGCTGATCAGTGACGATCAGCTTCGTATTGCACTTATTGAGCAGGAGCATAATGACTTGCCTTTGGGGCGCCAGCTGGTGCGGCTGGGCTTTGTTACCGAGGCAATGGTGCGCGATACGCTGGCAAGCACTATCGGCACCGAGAGTATTGATTTATCGACCGTGGTTGCGGATATCGAGGCATTGCAAATGGTGCCGCAGGATTTTTCACGCCGCTATCATCTGCTGCCAGTTGCCTATGAAGCTGCTAGCAGAATCATGGTGGTGGCAATGGCTGATCTGTTCAACGTGGTGGCCTTGGATCAGCTGCGGGCAATGCTGGGAGGGCAAATTCAGATCAAGCCGGTGCTGGCGGCAGAGGCGCAGCTTGAAGAATTTATCGACCAGTTTTATGGATATGAGCTATCTGTAGACGGTATTCTCCGCGAGATTGAAACCGGTGAAATCGACTACCAGAGTTTAAGTGCAGCAGGCAATGAGTATACGCAGCCGGTGGTGCGTCTGGTTGGGTCATTGCTGATGGATGCCGTGAAGCGCGGCGCTTCGGATATTCACTTTGAGCCTGAGCATGCCTTTTTACGTATACGCTATAGAATTGACGGCGTATTGCAGCAGATTCGCAGTTTGCATAAAAGTTATTGGGGTGGCGTAGCCGTCAGACTTAAAGTGGTGAGCGGGCTCGATATCGCAGAAACACGTGCGCCGCAGGATGGTCGCCTGAACATGAATTTGTGCGGCCGCCCGATTGATTTCCGCGTTTCAACACATCCGACCATACATGGTGAAAATATCGTACTGCGTGTGCTGGATCGTGAAAAGTCGATTATTCCAATGGAGCGCATGGGCCTGCGCGAAGATACACTGAACGAGTTGCGCCTGATGATGACGCGCCCGGAAGGTATTCTGATTGTTACCGGTCCAACCGGTAGTGGTAAGACCACAACGCTTTACTCGCTGTTATCTAGCCAGAACACCACTGAAGTGAACATCATGACACTGGAAGACCCGGTAGAATACCCTGTTACCATGATGCGGCAGACTTCGGTTGCCGAGGTCAATAAGGTGGATTTTGCCAACGGTATACGCTCGATTATGCGGCAAGACCCTGACATTATTCTGGTCGGCGAAATTCGCGATGAAGATACGGCGACAATGGCTTTTCGCGCGGCGATGACCGGTCATCAGGTATTCAGTACGCTGCATACCAACTCGGCACTCGGTGTGTTCCCGCGCCTGACAGATATTGGCATTTTGCCGGATATCATGGCGGGTAATATTATCGGCGTAGTGGCACAGCGTCTGGTGCGGCTGCTTTGTCCACATTGTAAGGAAGCACATACGCCGGACGATTTTGAGCGCAAGATTTTGCGTCTTAAACCCAATGACACTCCGCAGATTTTCAAGGCAAAGGGCTGTCAGCAATGCAATATGAACGGTTATCGCGGGCGTATGGCAATTATTGAGCTACTGCGGATTGATGGTGATATGGATGCCTTGATTTCGCGTCGGGCGCATCTGGATGAATTGCAGAAGATGGCTTTTGATAAAGGCTTCGTCACATTGGCCGCAGATGGTGTGCGCCGTATTCTGGAAGGCCATACCAGCGTGACTGAAGTCATGCGGGTGATTGATTTAACGAGTCGCATCAGTGCTTAATTTGTAGAGCCTACGTATGCCTTCATTCAGTTATAACGCGGTTGATAAGTTAGGGCGCCCGGCTATCGGGCAGCTAGATGCCGTCAATGAAGTAGATCTGGAAATCCGCCTGTCGCGCATGGGGCTGGACTTAATTACATTCCGTACGGCAGCAAAGTCAACCAGCCTGTTTAACCGTCGCCGCGTCAGCAATCAGGATCTGGTCATGTTCTGCTTTCAGCTGGAGCAACTCAACAGCGCAGGTGTGCCGCTGCTGGATTGTTTAAATGATTTACGTGAAAGCAGCAGTAACCTTTATTTTCAGAAAATACTGGGCGCGGTCAGTTCCGAAGTAGAAGGCGGCAAGATGCTGTCAGAAGCGCTGGCACAGCATCCGGGCGTATTCAGCGAAGTATTTGTAAGCTTGATTGCTGCAGGTGAGCATACCGGCCAGTTGCCAGTGGTGTTGAATAACCTGTTCAATACCATCCGCTGGCAAGATGAACTGATGTCGCAAACGAAAAAACTGCTGGCCTACCCGGCTTTTGTGGCGGTTGTGGTATCTCTCGCCGTGGTGTTTTTAATGACGTATCTGGTGCCGCAGATGGTGTCGTTTTTAAGTAATATGGGGCAGGAGCTACCTTTAAATACCAAAGTACTGATTGCTATTTCTAATGCGTTTGTTAATTACTGGTGGTTGATTCTCGGACTGCCAGTTGTGCTGGTCATCGGTTTGGCTGCGGTGATTAAGTCCAACCCAGTCGCGCGCTATCGTTTTGATTTGTTTAAGCTGAACTTACCGGTAACCGGGCCGATTCTGCATAAAATTATTATGGCGCGTTTTGCGCGATATTTTGCACTCATGTATCAAACCGGGATTCCTATTCTGGATGCCATCAAGATTTGTGAAAACATTGTAGGTAACCGGGTAGTGGCGGATGCCTTGACGCGGGTGCATGCGCAGATTAACGCCGGTGATTCCATGAGTGAGAGTTTCCGCAATGCAGGGCTGTTTCCGCAACTGGTGGTACGTATGATTAAAGTTGGTGAGAATACAGGCGCGCTGGATAAGTCATTGTTGAATATCAGCTATTTTTACGACCGCGATGTAAATGACTCGATGCAGAAGATGCTGAAAATGATAGAACCTGCACTCACGGTAATATTGGGCGGCATACTCGCCTTTATTATGTTCTCAGTATTAGGGCCTGTTTATGACTCATTCAGCAAGCTTAAAATTTAACTGACCAGACTATGTTCAAAGGCAATTTATACAAAATAGTACTTTGTGCCACAGCTGATAATTTATTGGCTGGGGTCTGGTATGCCGGCAAGCTGCAGGGATGCCAGCGCTTTGTGAATGATGAAAGCGGACACGCGGCCTTTTCCGATTTCCTGCAGCAGCATGCATCTATACCGGTCTATTTGATTGTGGATGCCGTTGAAGAAGATTACAGGCTGGAGAGCCTGCCGCATACTACAGGCGCAGCCAAGCGTGAACTCATCACGCGCAAGCTGAATCAGTTTTACCGTGGGTTGTATTACCGTACAGCACACTTTATCAGCCGCGATAAAGATAAGCGTAAAGATGACAATTATCTGTTTGCCGCATTGAATAATGATGAGTTCATTGAAGGTTGGATTGCGGTAATTCAGTACGTAGATGCGCAGCTGGTAGGTGTGTATCTGCTGCCGATGTTAAGCAAGTTGCTGATTAAGCAGTATAAGTTAACGGCGCCTAATATTCTGTTGTGTGAGCAGTTATCATCAGGTCTGCGCCAGACCTACTTTGATAATGGTCGCTTAAGCATGAGCCGCCTAGTGCCTAATCTACCGGACGATGCCGCTAAGTTAGCCTATTTTTATTTGGTGGAAACTGAAAAAACGCGACTTTATTTGATGAGCAAGCGTTTTATTTCGCTCGAAACACGTATCAATCTGGTTATGTTAAGTGCCGATGGATCCACACAGCACATATCACAAGCCATTAGCCAAGAGCAGGGTCTGGATTGCCTGGATATCAATACCTCAGAAATGGCAAAAAGCCTGGGTCTGCCTCTGGATATGGTGCTGCAAAAACCAGAATTGCTGCATATGCAATTATTGGCAAATGGCAATCTGGTTGATAACCTCGCGCCTGAAAAGCTTACAAAAAACTTTAAGTTCAGGCAGATCAGGCAGGCCATCAAAATTGTTACAGTGGCTGCTGGTGTTACAGGTGTGTTTGCATCCGCATGGGTGTTTGTGCAAGGCCTGAGTAATCAAACAGCTTATCAGCAGGCAGTGCAGGATACTGTGGTGCAGGAGTATCGTTATCAGGAGGTTGCCAAGAGTTACCCGGTCACGCCAATCAGCGCCAATGATTTACAGCTTGCAGTCGAACTCGACAAAAAAATTGCCGCTTACCCGAAATCGCCACGACGCATGATGCAGGTGCTGAGTGCAGCGCTGGAACAGACAAATCAGGCGTCTTTGGATAATGTGCAGCTGGACAGGCTGCGCTGGATGTTAAGTAATGACGTGAATGTTAAAGATAACGACAAATCCATGCCGGCGCCAGCAAGCGCTGCGGCAAATAACGCCCAGGCAAGTGTAAATCCTGCGCTGCCTGCGGATGCTGCGGCACTTTATGAAATCGGGTTTGTTACCGCCGAGATTGCTGATTTCAGCGGAGATTACCGTGCGGCACTTAATACTGTAAACCGCTATATGGCTAATATTAAAACAGATGCCAGAGTGGCCAATGTAGAAGT
>DATCVB010000001.1:0-29560 GCA_036567185.1 Methylotenera sp. | reverse complement strand
TTAAGGTGTTTTTTGCAATTAAAAGTGTGTTTTAACGGCTGAATCGACACTATGGTGCACTAGATACTTTTTTACCTCACATTTAAGAAAAAAATCTGCATATAACAGTTATTCCCTGATTAAAGTAGACCGGCAGCTTTGTCCGGCTTAGGGGACGTTTGTCAGCATTATTTAATGCCAACATTTACTGGCTTAGTTAAAGTAATTATTAGTGGCTTTTTTGAAATAATTTTAAATGGCTCTTTTGGCTGGAATATTCAATAAATGTTTGAATTGCAACTAGTTTTATAGACGTCAATCAGTTGTTTAGGTCTATGCTCGTTTTTTGCTCCATGATTCAAGAACAAATAAAGCAACCGTATGTGCCGAGTGAATTGCTAGCCTAGCATGGCGTGGCTCAAGTTTATAACTAGTTTTCCCAGCACCGTGAGCTGAACTTGCATGTGTTCGTAACGAACCAATACCATCTGTTACGGCAATAAGCCCAGATAAAATTTGTTGAAGATCTTTATCCTCTAAAACCCCAGGATCAAAGCCAAGATGTTTGCGGACAATAGCCCAAATCGTTCTGAGATCTTGCTTAGAAGGCATTTCTAGATTTTCTTCAGATATGTAAACTTTGCATACAGATTCTAGAATATTGCTAGCAGCAGAAACAGCATCTCGAGGACTTGTGTGAACATTCGATAGTGCTCTTGTGAACTCAGTATCTATCGATGCAAAGTCGCGATCCTTTATAAATTCCTCTAGTGTGCGTGAGGGCGCACCAAGTGCCCCAATTATTTTTCCACCCTTAGCATATTGAAGTTCATTGTTAGCCAGTAGAATTTTAATTCTATCAATATCTTTAATCTTTTCTGCATACAAAAAATCTACTGGATCAAGCGGGAATTCCATATAATTTTCAATTAGGCGACCAAGTACATCTAAAGGATTTATAGTCTCGTCCTTATTAGTATTTCGTAACCATGCCAAAGCCTTAGCGTGTTTACTTCCTGGTGGTGGCTCGCCTGTTGCGCCAGCATAGATAAAAAGACTATCCAAAGTTGCGTGACTCTCACGTTTTGCAAAAACTTCAGCGCATATTGACAACACTGCTGCTGGAATTAATTGGCGCATCTAAATTTTCTTTCTGTACAGGATTGTCACTTATCTATGAATTAGACCCATGCCTCACCTAGCGTCTGAGCTTGTTGTAAAACTAGCTCAACAGCTTCGTTTTGTTGATCTGGTGGATACTTGTATTTGCGCAATATACGCTTAACCAGCAATCTTAAGCTGGCACGTACACTTTCACGCACAGCCCAGTCGACGCTGATATTTTTTCGCAAACTTTCCGCTAGTTCGTGTGCTATTTTCTTAAGCGTTTCATCACCCAGTTCACGCACAGACTGTTCGTTGTTGGCTAGTGCATCGTAGAAAGCCATGTTTAGCTTGTGCCCGTAGGCTTTCCCAACGTGCTGGTTCTGGCACCCAGAATACGTTTACTTCTTTGTAGTAGTCGCGGTCTTCGAGTTCTTCATCTATCAAGCTTTGATCAGCGTCTGGGATAAAGTAGCTGTCATTAGGGTCGGCAAATTTGCTTGTAAGCTCTGCACGGCGGCTTTGAAAGGTATCAGATATGTATTTAACAAATATAAGGCCAAGCACGATGTGCTTGTACTCGGCAGCATCCATGTTGGCACGCAATTTATCAGCGGTTGCCCAGAGGGGTTTTTTGATATCTTCGATCATAAACTTTTCTTATTAGTATTGGATTTAAATTATTTATGGCGGAACAATTGTACTCCAATGTGCAGGGGTTGCATCCACGCTGCACGCATCAGTTTATCAAGTTTAAATTCTAAATAAAAAAGCCCACTCATGGAGCAGGCTATGTATCATCAATTTGAGAGTCAATTTAGTTTATGGTTAAGCTGCTATATCAAGAATTCAAATCAAACATAACGGTGATGTTTTTAATATCATCTGTGTTTTTAAGCTCAGAGCTTGAATAGTAATTTTTACCATTTGTTAACTCATATATTTCGACCTTAGTTTCGTAACCTGCATCCTCTACTAGCCCATAACTTACTCTATTTAACTTGTCCATATTCCAGGAATTCATATCGTTCATATAGGGTGGTGAAACTATATAAATAGCTTGTATTGAAACGTCCGGATTAGAAATTAAATCACCAATCTGGATTGACTTTGACAATAAGTATGTAGAGCTAACCGTTTCTATTCCATCTGTAATTTTGCAGTCTGCGAAGAACCAAGTTTGATTTACAAGCAATTCTGCATAGGTCCATACATTTTCCCCAGTTTCAGACCAAGGTAAATGCATTTTTGCTAAGTCATAAGTTTGAAACATAATTTTCCATGTAATTAAAAATGAACACTATAGATTGTAGTCCTAAAGGATTAGTTTTGGCTAGATAAGGGTTTCATAATTAGGAAATCCTCATGGAAATCAAAGAAGCATTTGCTAGTGCATTAAAGCAAGCTAGAAAGGCTCGCGGTCTAACGCAGGAGGATTTTTCAGATGTGTCTAGCCGTACTTATATAAGCACTCTTGAACGAGGTATAAAGAGCCCTACGATTGAAAAAATTGATGCATTAGCAAAAGCGCTGGGGATTCATCCGCTAACTTTATTAACATTGACATATATGATTGATCGCGGGGTATCAAATCCGATGACTTTAAATGATATTGTTGGGAAAGAGATAAATCAGCTATTAAGTTAACCTCGTTTCCCACCCCAGTTATCTCGCATAGATTTCGAGCAGACAGCCAATTGTGCATTATCAATCTAGTGCATATTCTTAGCAAAAAGATCACTTATCACAAGAGCAAAAAACCACCTACAATTACCAAAGGGGATCAGTTGTAATTATCATATGCAAAATCAGAGAAATAGTTATTGTCGACGCAAGTCTTGAACGGTCATAATTCGCTGTGCGACTTCTAATCGGGACAAAGTTGTCAGTCATTTATTCAATAAATTTCAATAGTTATTAAAATTCAATTACAATCAATTCAATCATGCTGCGTCTCTATAATTACTTTTAGATCTCATATGCATAGTTTCGTTACATTCGCTCGCAAGCGAATCCAGAAGATTGTTAAAAGCCTTATTAAGAAGCCACCCATAGTCGCACCGTTAATTTTGGTAGCTGTCTTGTATACCATTTTTCATCGGACTCCCAATGAGCTCTTTGAGGAGTCTTTTCCAATTGCTGTCTTTTTAGCGATCATCTCCTATGGGTTTTTTGTAATGAAATGGTCGATTTTTGGCCAGCCTAAGTTCAATATCCATTTACTTCTACTTCCCCTCCTATATTTGCCGTTAGCAATCATGATCCTAACCGTTGTGTACTATGGAATTTGGGGGGCATTGCAAGACGGTTACGTATGGATCAAGCACCTGTCTCCTCCAAGAGGACTTTTTGTTGCATTTATCGGAGTCATGGTGGTCGGTTTGGGCTATGCGCTATTTTTGTTTCGCTTGCATGTTCGATTTTTTTTCGGTCTAACAGAGGCGGTAACTGGCTTGTTTATCGCTTTACAAAATGTCCCTGAAAACGCAGATCCAGTTTTGTGGAACTCACAAATATTCATCGTAATATTGACTGCTGGCATTTTCTTAATTGTCAGGGGGTTCGACAACATGTATACAGGGCTAAAGCCTGAGTCTCGTGACTCATTTCTTAAAGAAATCGATGAATCAGAATATGGTACATATTATAGAGGTCTAAGAGACAATGATGATAAGAGCTAATCCGGCGTTCAAGAGAAACGCTTATCAGCACCCCTTAACTTTACGTTAGACATCATGTTCACCGACGGAAGTGGCATTGAGAATACGACCATACTCTTGATCTGGGTTTGGGCGGCGTTCATGGCTATCGGAGCCATAGTCTTGCGGCGTAGCATTTGCCTGTACGCTCGTCCCCAAACGCCATTTTTAATCGTACTTTCGGTCGTAATAGGGCCCATTGTCGCGACGCTCACGCTTTTCCCAATTATCTACACCCTAATGAGTGTCCCGCGCCAACAAATGTTCGAGCTTTCGTACTGGCAACATGAAATTGCCACCGGGACTCTTGCTTTACGTGTTACGAGTATCCTTCTCACTTACCAGCTGGCACGCGCTATCGTTAGATTTGTCCCTCGTCGAAGAGAGCTTGTCAGTGCCCGTGAGGCGCGCGGTTTGAGCCACGATGATGTCGCGGACTTTACCTCAACAGTGACAATCGAAGAGCGCCGGCTATGGAAGCGGAATGACTTGGTGTCGTTGGCATTTTTCCAGTTTTCCTTCTACTTAATCGCGCTTTCAGCGATGTGGGGTTGCACTATTGCGGGAGTTCACACGTTGTTTACTGCTTTGGCTTCATGGGCGCTCCTATTCATAGTAGATGATTGGAGCGTCATCGCAGACTATTGCCAACGATTCGATTCATTGCCAATACCCACGCATGCAGTGAAGGTACTGTGTGTTGATATGATTCTGCTGGTCGCCGTTCCTGCTGCACTTTATCAAGCTAAACTTGGCGCCTTTTGGGTTGCGATTTCCTTAGCGATGTTTGTCTCTGGCCTATTTGTGGTCATGTTCTTTTGGCGTGCGCTACACTTCGGGGTACAAGATGCCTAACCCTATGCTCAACCTGACAGCCCAACAGCCGCGAGCAGCTGTTGGGTACCTTCTGTGCCTTTGGCACTCCACCTGCCAGTTTGCTTCACATTAGGACGCAAATGACCCTGCGGGCTCGCCTTGTTCTTAGTGATTGTCGTGGTGCACTCGAAGAGTTAACCAATGGAGTGAATGATGCTTGCTGGCGCCGACGCTGGGTAGCGACAACTGTGTTGCTCAGAGCCGTAGGGCATGTGCTTGACAACGTCGATAGCCAGAGCAGCCCAAAGATGAAATCTGCCATTGACGCAGCATGGGTTGAGCTCAAGAGTCAGAAGCCGAATCCTGCAATTTTTTGGCAGTTCATCGACGACGAGCGGAACAACATTGTTAAAGAGTACGTCATAGGTGCGGGACACAACGTCACTGTGTTTCCTGGTGCCAATCAACCTGCGGACTACGAGTACGTCATCAATACTGGACCATTCAAGGGCCACCTACAGCGTGACGTTGTCAAAGAAGCTATTGCCTGGTGGGAGCAACACCTAGACGCAATCGATTCAGCGGTCAATAATGCGCCCTAACTCTTTGCTTGAATGGACCGTCACCGGCCTTCAGCTCAAACAGTTGACTGTCTACTAGGAGGATTTTTGGTCTAATAATCAATCTATCAACTTTCGTCCCTCATAATTCGATTTATGACGTCTAAGGGGGGACAGAGCGGTCAGTCATCCTAATTAAAACTCAAAGAATCGGTCTATAAAAAAGTGCTTTAGCTAAATGATTTGCATCCGTACTTACTATTTAATACTATAAGAACAGAGCTATACCTAACCATAAGATTTAAAAAGAAAAATAACATGTTAAAATCAATATTCACAATATTATTATACGGACGAGTGCTTCCGCTTAATAATTGTTAGAGTACAAGGCCAGTGGAACCTCAGATATTACTAGCACAGCTTAGATCGCTACTCGAAAGAGCTCCTGATCTTTCGAATTATTCGCCTACATCAAGAGAGCAAATGGTTTGGCTTGCTCAAGCTCACGCTTTAATCGTACGATGGGATCAGAACGAATCTATTTTCTTTAAGTCAGCATGTGATTTGATGTCATCAAATCTAATGCGCGACTCTAGCCTAACAAAGATATTTGGCACAATTCACCGTGCAATCGCAGACTTAGAGCTTAAAGTCCCATCCAATATTGAAGTAAATTTTGGAGCTGGTGATGTTTATGACTTCTTTAATGCTTTGAACAAAGTTATTGCTTCAGCGGAAAAATCAATTTTTATAATTGACCCCTATCTTGACCACACTGTTTTTGACCATTACATTAACTCGCGACATAAAGATGTCACGGTTCGTTTATTATTAAGCCACAACGCTCAGAAAATTGTCCCAGCCGCACAAAAATATACAGCTCAGCATGGCGCATGCTTAGAGCTGAAAGTAAGTCAATCTTTACATGACCGCGTTATTTTTATCGATGGGTATGTCTGCTGGCTACTTGGTCAGTCCGTAAAAGATGCAGCAAAAGCAAAACCTACCTATCTTGTCCAATTACCCCCAGATGTTGTTCCTGAAAAATTGAACCACTATGAAGTAATATGGAGTACAGCTAATGTACTCTAACCAGGCAGTCAAGATGGGCGACCCCAAAAAAAACGCGGCTCCGTGCCCCTTACCTCTACGTTAGGCCGCTCCTAGATGGCCGTTACCACAGAGCCACCATTTGCAGAAGACGTAGCCGTTAGAGGCTATCTCCGCCTTATGCATGAACTGACTATACGAGTGGATCTTGTTGCTCGGGCATGTACTGGGGAACTGAACCTAACACCCCCGTTCGCGAGGGAATACTGTTTCCTGCAGTTTCGTCGTATTTGCGAGCTAGTAGCCTTGGGGTGTTTACAGCTTCATGGAGATATTCCGGCGGCAAGGTCTAGTGCGGCAAAAAAGGAATGGAATGCCGAAAGAATCATGAAATTGCTACAAAGAAATCACCCACATTCGTTTCCTCAAAGTCTCACTCGAACAAAAAATGCCAATGGTTGGCATCTTGAAGCAAACTCAAAACCTAATGCACTAACATTTACCGAATTCAAGGTGCTCTACAACAAGTGCGGCGAGATTCTGCATCGTGGGAGTATTCGCACCATTGACGTGGAAGAACCAATTGCAAAGCCTGACTACGACGAAGTCATTCATTGGTCGCATAAGCTGGTTGACTTGCTAAACGAGCATGTAGTTGCAAGAGCTAATGGCAGGGGACTCTTCCATATCTCACTGAAAACGGAGTTTGGAGGCCCCGCTTGCAGCGTCTTTTCCGACTTTTCGGAAGGCTCGGTGAGCGTAGCTACCTACAACCTCGATGTGCGCTAAAATGCTGCCGAAATCCATGCGCTAGCAGAAAATGATCCGCAACTTAACCCCTCATTCAAGCGGGACGCCTAACGGCACCCTTTATGTCAAACTACAAGGGCTTTCCCGTCATTGCAATAGATGATGTGTGGTTTATAAAGTTTTTAAGTTTATTGGTTTAACTCATCGTTCATTTCCTTTACTGAACTTTCCTTGCTGATGCTTTAAAAGGTGAAGGACTGCTAAACTACAACCGGTCATATTGAGCACTATAGCTCGGACCCTGATGAAAGACGCACACGAGGACCTCATTCGTTAGACTGGCGTCAAGCGCCGATAGACATAACCAGGTACTCCTCGTGCGGGTCCAACCCTCAACACATCAACGTTGGCAGTGCAGTATTGATCTCCTTATCAATTATTCCCGTGTTTGCATCATGATCTAAACCACTGTCATGCTGGGCGCTTTAAACGCTTCACCATAATGCAAGACCGCCCAGATCAGTCGCGCATTCTTGGCAGCGATAGCAATAATCGCTTTCCAATAGCCTCGTCGTTCTTGAAGGTTACGTGCCCAGCGACTAAACCCATCTTTTTTGTCTTGTCGGCTATTAAGTACCGAGCGCGCACCAAGTACCAATAGGCTTCTCAGGTATGAATCTCCCGCTTTGGTTATTCTCCCCAACCTTGTTTTGCCACCACTACTATATTGCCCAGGGGTTAAACCTAGCCAAGCCGCGAGCTGACGACCATTCTTGAAGTCATGACCGGCACCTATGCTGGCGACTAATGCGCTAGCGGTTGTCGGTCCTATGCCGGGCAATTGCATCAGAAGTTTGCTTCGCTCATCTTGCTTGGCTGCGGATTGAATCAATTTGTCATAAGCATCAATATGCGTGCTTAAAGTGTCAGTGTGCTGCAATAGGTCCATGACACATTGCTTTACTAATGTTGGAAGGTGGTCCAAATGGGCACCAATCTCATGGCGCAAGCGCTCTACCTTTTGTGGCAGAACGATACCAAACTCTGCAATGAGTCCGCGTAGGCGATTATAGCTAGCAGTACGTTCCTCGATTAAACCCTGACGGACTCTATGCAGGCACAGCACACTTTGCTGCTGTTCATCTTTGATGGGGACAAAGCGCATGTGTGGACGCGTGACTGCTTCACAAATTGCTGCTGCATCATTGGCATCGTTTTTACCGCGTTTACCGGCCATGCGATAAGGGGTCACAAACTTGGGTGCGATGAGTTTGACGGTGTGGCCGTATTGGCTAAACAGCCTTGCCCAATGATGGGCGCCTGTACAAGCTTCCATACCGATTAAGCAGGGTGGGAGTTGTGCGATGGTATCGGACAATTGTTCACGTGATACTCTTGGCTTTACCAATACAGCTTTACCTTCAGCATCAACACCATGCAATGCAAACACTTGCTTGGCAAGATCAATTCCTAGCGTGATAATAGTCATAGCTTTCCCTTTCCGAGTGATTTGATGAGACTTATTGACGCAAACCCATCATGGCACCTAGATGCCGTTCGCTGCAATGACCAGCTAGCCCGGGACGGGAAAGTCCCTTTCATTCGTTAACAGTCCGTTTTGGGGATAAATGAAACCTTAGGTCTTAAAACTTAAGTATTATTTTTAGATTATTTTCATGCCCCACCCACGAACCCAACTTGTCTCCAAGCCTCATAACTCACGATAGCTACCGTATTTGAGAGGTTCAAGCTTCGATTATTTGGCATCATAGGTAGTCTCAGTTGATACTCTGGTTTAATATTGGCATGGATATATGCTGGCAAACCTGAAGTTTCTGATCCAAACAACAATACGTCCCCTGCGCTAAATTCTACAGAGGTATATAACATACTTCCTTTAGTTGTTAATGCTAGGATTCTTTTGCCATTCATAGCTTCTAGGAATTTTTCGTAATTTGGATATGTATGTACATTTGCCAAATCAAAATAATCTAAACCAGATCGTTTTAAGTTTTTGTCTGTAAGATCAAAACCTAAAGGTTCAATTAAATGCAGAATACATCCATTATTGGCTACTAGCCGTATAATATTGCCAGTGTTTTGTGGGATTTTTGGTTCAAAAAGGGCAATATTAAACATATGTAAACTAGTAAATTCCATTTAAATTTATCAGAAAATAAAATTTTATCATTAAAAATCTTAAGTATCGGATTGTTAGTACTTTTGTGTATCCACAAACTGACCTAAAGCCTTAGAATAAGTGCTTGGGATAAGTTAGATACTAAAATAATAGACTTTTTAGGTCGGGATAAATCCCAACATCATCAGACTGTGTGCCAACACCGGAGCAAGTTTGCATCTGGTAAAACCGCTTGGCTTTTCACTGGAAGACAAACAGCTCAAACGCGCCGGGCTGGATTATCACGAATATGCCAGTTTGCAGGTGCATGAAAACTGGGCAGACTGCAAAGCCGCTTTGGCTGGTCGGCGTATGTTTGCACTCACAACCAAGGGCAGCACCTGCCATGCAGATATTGCTTTTGAAAAAGGCGATGTATTTGTATTTGGCCCGGAAACGCGCGGCCTGCCGGAAGAAGTTCGCGCGGAATTCAGCCCAGAACATCGAGTGCGCCTACCGATGCTACCTAACAGCCGCAGCCTGAATTTATCTAACTCAGCAGCGGTATTGGTATATGAAGCCTGGCGGCAAGTCGAGTTTGAGGGCGGCAGTTAAAATTTATAACAACAAAGAACTATCCGCGAGGACATCACACCAGTCTAATCAGCCGGAACTTGAAGACTGGTGCGACAAAACAAACAAGGCAACTTGCCTTTAAAACAACACCTGTTGTTTTTAAACGCCTTCCGGCTTCTGGTCGCGACCTAGCAGATCCATCACTGCATCCTGCGCACTTTTGCCATGCGTCAGCGCCTGATTCACTTCATAGGTAATCGGCATATCCACGCCAAGGCTTTCTGCACGGCGCATTACTTCACGTGCAGTATTCACGCCTTCAGCAACGTGGCCTAATCCCTGCAGAATGTCTGCCAGACTTTTGCCACTGGCAAGCTGCAAGCCGACTTCACGGTTTCTAGAGTATTGGCCGGTACAGGTTAAAATCAAATCACCTACTCCAGCCAGTCCCATAAAGCTTTCGGTTTTAGCACCCAGTGCTACGCCAAAACGCGTCATTTCAGTCAGGCCGCGCGTAATCATGGCGGCGCGTGCGTTGTTACCAAAGCCCATACCATCAGAAATACCGGCAGCAATCGCCATCACGTTTTTAACGGCACCGCCTACAGAAACGCCGACCGCATCGGTCGTGTTGTAGACGCGCAGATTGGCACCGTGAATCAGCTGCGCAGCCTGATTAGAAAACGCTTTATCATTGGCCGCTAATGTGATCGCTGTGGGTAAGCCGCGTACCAGTTCAGCTGCAAAGCTAGGGCCGGATAAGGCACCCCATCTGTGAGCGCTGCCTAATTCTTCCAGCGCCACTTCATAGGGTAATTTAGCAGACTCAGGCTCCAGCCCCTTATGTGCCCAGATAATGGGCAAGCTAGAACCCAGCGCCTTAATGTCTTTTAAAATGCCGCGAAAACCGGCTGTCGGCACTACAGATAAAATCAAATCAGCGCCATCAAGCGCCGTCTGCAAATCATCTTCGACCGACAACTGGTCATTGAATCTAAAATCCCCCAGATACAGAGGATTTGCGCGCGCCTTACGCATACCGGAAACATGACCAGCATTACGAGCCCATAGCGAAACACGATGGCGTTGACTCAGATTCATCGCGAGCGCAGTACCCCACGCCCCGGCACCAAGTACCGCTATTTTCGCATCATTAATATTCATAGCTGAATGCGTTTTGAAATCTGAATCAGTTACCATCTAGTTAAATCCCCATACAGACGAAATTAAAATAAAACCCGTAATACCGTCGCGGTGTTTTACTTTAAGCCAGCCATTAGTCAGTCTTGCATCGGCAATTTCCAGCACAACATCTTTTTCCGATGTGGCTAACAGACTGGATGCTGCATCAGCACCCGACCTTATTTCAGCGTTGGCAGCAATCACCATTACGGTACGTTTACCGGATAACTGCTTTGCCTCTATCCAGCTGATGCCGCCTTGCGCGTCACGCACCTTTATCCATTCGCCAAGATTAACAATAATCTCAACCGGGTAGCCCTGACTTAGCAGCAGAATCTTTTTTGCTGCACTTGATGGTGCGTCATAGAGAATGGCTTTAGGTACCGCGACTGATTTGAACTCCAATGCCGCCGCCTGAACAGGCGTTAGCATTAGAGTCATGAGCAGAATTAAAGCTTTCGTGCCGAAGCGGAACATCAATCTTAAGTGCCGGGCTAGTTAAGCCTGAGCAGCCTCTTGCTGCTTTTGCTGCGCAAACAGCGCTTCAAAATTGATCGGGTTGAGCAGCACTGGCTGGAAGCCTGCACGCACTACCAAATCAGATACAGCTTCACGTGCATATGGGAACAGAATATTCGGACAAGTAATGCCTACGATTAACTCAATATTTTCTGCAGGCACATTGCTGATCTGGAAAATACCGGCTTGCGTTACTTCTACCAGGAATACTGTTTTATCAGCGATTTTTGAAGTCACAGTTACTTTGATCGCAACTTCAAATACGTTTTCTTCAATTTGCTGCGCAAAATTGCCCAACTCGATACTGACCTGTGGCTGAGTACGGTCAGTGAAAATTTGTGGCGCATGCGGAATCTCTAATGAAGCATCCTTAACATAAATCTTCTCAATGCCGAAGCCTGGTTGCTGTGCTTGTTCTTGTGCTGCGTTGTTATCTTCTTGTGCCATGGTTTTCTACTTAAAAAATGTTAATTGAATAGATTAATTTATAAAACAACCAAAAAATCAGCCGCTATTTTAGCAGACTTTATTCCCTAGTCCTTATGAGGCTATATTAAGCCAACAGCGGGTCTAACCCACCCGCCAGATCCAGCGCGCGTAAATCATCAAAACCGCCGATATGGCGATCATCAATAAAAATCTGCGGCACGGTACGGCGACCGGTTTTTTCTATCATTTCATCACGTTTTTCAGGTTGCAGATCTACGCGAATCTTATTGATATCTGTCACACCCTTGCTTGCCAACAAACGCTCTGCATTCATGCAGTAAGGGCATACTGCCGAGGTATACATCAAAATATTGGCCATACAATTACGCTTTCACTATCGGTAGTTTTGCCGCTAACCAAGCATCGAGGCCACCCTGCAGGTTATTTACCTGTTTAAACTCAGCCTTGCGCAAAATGTCACAGGCTTTGGCTGAACGCATACCGCGCTGGCAATTCACCAGAATTGGCTTGTCTTTATATTTATTTAACTCATTCAAACGCTCGGCCAGCTTAGCCAACGGAATATGCTTGGCATCAACAATGTGACCACTAGCAAACTCTGCATCCTCGCGCACATCCAGTACCAGAGCATGGCTACGGTTAATCAGATTAATGGCCTCGGTCGTGCCGAGATTAGGCACACCGCCTGCCCCTTTTTTGAATGACGGCAATAACAGCATAATGCCGGAACCCAAAGCCAAACCGATTAACAAAACATTTTCTTTAAAAAATTCCACTTAACACCTTTCAATATTTAATTCACTTATCAGCGCATAACACTTAAATCCATATCATTATCGCGCTTAAAATTTATAGTCAGATTTTACGTGTAATTAGGCTAAAATAGTGGAAATGCGACTATAAATTTATACGAAATATTTAAGGTAAAAATCATGTCACCCACAAACACCACTCCAGTCTGCTTACTCATTTTAGATGGCTTTGGCTACCGTGAAGAAATCAGCGATAACGCAATCGCCCAGGCAAAAAAACCAAACCTGGATGCGCTGTGGAAAAACTTTCCGCATACGCTGATCAATGCTTCAGAGCATTATGTAGGGCTGCCGGATGGGCAAATGGGCAACTCAGAAGTTGGTCACCTGAATATCGGCGCAGGACGCATTGTATTTCAGGATTTCGAGCGCATTAACAACAGCATTGCCACTGGTGAGTTTTTTGAGCAGCCTGAGCTAAAACCGGCATTACTCGACATCAAAAACAATGACAAAGCCTTACATATTTTTGGCTTACTGTCTGATGGCGGCGTGCATAGCCATCAGACGCATATTCACGCCATGGTAGAAATGGCGGCAAAACTCGGCCTGAATAATGTTTATGTTCACGCGTTTCTTGATGGCCGCGACACACCTCCAATCAGCGCGGCACCTTATATTGAAGCGCTGGAGAATGAGTGCGCAAAATTAGGCACAGGCAAAATCGCTTCCATCAGCGGTCGTTTTTACGGTATGGATCGTGATAAACGCTGGCCGCGTGTTGAAGCAGCTTACAAACTTTTCACTGAAGGCGAAGGTGAGTTCACTGCCGAAACCGCAGCTAAAGGCTTACAGGATGCCTACGCGCGTGGTGAGAATGATGAATTCGTTAAAACTACAGCAATACATAAAGCAGGCGAAGCGCCAATCAAGCTCGAAGACGGTGACTTAGTAGTATTCATGAACTTCCGTTCTGACCGCGCACGCCAGCTCACACATGCCCTGCTGGCTGAAGAGTTTGATGGATTCCACCGCCGCCATGTACCCAAACTGGCTGGCTACTTCACACTCACCATGTATGATAAAAAAGAGACGAAAGCGACTGTAATTTTCCCGCCACAGCAGGTAAATAATACCTTCGGTGAATACTTATCAGCGCTGGGTTTAACACAGCTGCGCATTGCTGAAACCGAGAAATATCCGCATGTAACATTTTTCTTTAACGGCGGTGAAGAAACCGTTTTTGCCGGTGAAGACAGAATTCTGGTACCGTCACCTAAAGTTGAAACCTATGACCTGCAACCGGAAATGAGCGCATTTGAAGTGACAGATAGATTAGAAGAAGCCATCCTCAGCAAAAAATACAATGCCATTATCTGTAATTTTGCCAATTGCGACATGGTTGGCCACTCCGGTAATTTGAAAGCAGCCACTGAAGCGGTAGAGGCTTTGGATATATGTATCGGCCGCGTCGTCAATGCCATGCAAAGCATAGGCGGTGAAGTACTAATTACAGCCGACCACGGCAATGCCGAGCTCATGTATGACGCAACAAACAATCAGCCGCATACCCAGCACACAACCAATCTGGTTCCGCTCATATATATCGGCAGGCAAGCAGAGTTAAATGATAGCGGCGCATTGTCCGATCTCGCGCCGACATTGCTGTACATGATGGGCCTGAAGCAGCCAGTAGAAATGACCGGCAAGAATCTGTTACAGTTCAAAGGCTGATTCTGCCTCAGCCGATTCAACCCCTGACAACAATGAGGCGTTACCGTTACTTTCAAGCAATAGCATGTGCGGCCTTTATGGCCGTAGCATTGCTGCATATGCCGCTGGCAAATGCTGAGAAAAAGCCTGAACAGACAAAACGTGCATTAGACGATGTACATGAACGCTTGGAATCACTCAAAAAAGAGCTGAACAGCTCGCAAGAGGCGCACAAAGACGCGGCAGACGCTTTGAAAGAAAGCGAAATAGCGATTAGTGCAGCCAATAAAAAGCTCTATGAAATCAATCAGCGCCAGCAGGAAAACAAGAAAATACTCAACAAACTGCAGGCTGATTCTGAATCGACCAATCAGACACTGGCACAACATCAAAAATTACTAAGCGGCCAGCTTTACCAGCAGTATGTCTATGGTCAGCAGAGTTATCTGCGCATGATTCTGCAAAGCGAGAAACCTAGCCAGATTGCACGCGATGTACACTATTTTTCATATATTGCAAAAGCACGCGCTGAAACCATCAAGCAAATGCAGGATAGCCTGACAAAGATCAGCAGGCTTAATGAAGAAACCGCCGCAGCTCTGCAGGAAGTAGCCGAACTCAAGAATAGGCAGATTCAAGAACGCCAAGAATTGCAGCAGCAGAAAGCTGCTAAATCAAAAGTTGTGAAGTCACTGTCACAGCAGATTAGTGCACAACGCAGCGAGATTAAAAAACTCAGCCGCGATGAAAAACGGCTGGCTCAGCTGGTTAAACGCCTGACACAAATCGCCAGTGCAAAACCTAAGCCAACCAAAAAAAGCCTGGCCAGCAGGAACAACAATTTGCCTGCAGGCGAATCAGGCAAACCTGCCAACGAAGTGGTAGCCAGTAACAATGCCTTACCAAGTGACGATTTGTCCGGCATCAACTTTGCTGCGCTTAAAGGAAAATTAAGGCTGCCGGTGCGCGGTGACGTCACCAACAAGTTCGGCGCTAACCGCGCTGATAGCGGTATTTCATGGAAAGGCCTGTTCATCAGAGCTAATGAAGGGTCTGAAGTGAGATCTGTCGCGAGTGGTCGTGTTGTTTTCTCAGACTGGTTAAGAGGCTTTGGCAACCTGATTATTGTGGATCATGGCAATGGCTATATGAGCCTGTACGGCAACAATCAGGCCGTCTTGAAACAGGCCGGCGATAATGTGCGTGGCGGTGATGCCATTGCTTATGTTGGCAATAGCGGCGGCAACGAAACTAACGGTTTATATTACGAACTCCGGCGCCAGAGCCGACCGTTTGATCCGCTATCCTGGAGTAATCTGAATTAGTTTTGATTTGATAGGCTGAAAATACAACATCATCCCAAGCGATGTAACTTAAGTATGGACAAGATTGCGGCCTAAGTTTTAGTTGATAAGATAAACGGATCATCAAAAGACTGGTCATGCTCTTCAAATATTTTTGAAAGCTCTTCATAAAATTGAATATAGATTTCAGCCGTATTACTTTCACGATCTGACGCAAAGCATTCATCCACCAGATCATTCAACTTTTGCATAATTTCAGCGTGAGCAAGCTTATGCGCGCGGAAATATTCATATTCTTCCGTCACATGGGGACGGCTTAACATAATCGCTTCTTCATGATCAAAATGATCAGCAGCAAGGTCAATCACATAATATAGAAACGAAGGCAAGCGCCCCTGACACGAAGTCTGCTTTTCGTGGTCACAACGATTGCAGTCTGGCAGCGTATCCTGCTTACTGCACGCACATGCATCTCTGAGGTCACTCAGAAACTTCTGCAGTAGCTGATGCTCTTTTTCGATAACATCATAATCAGCAGCCGCCAGTGCCTTGATAGCCTCAACATGAACCGACATACATTCTCCTTAACCACGTGTAAAAGCGATCAATGTCTAATATGGCTACTATACTCGCCTATTATCCTTTTATACAATGTGGCTATTACCAAAAAATGTAAATCAATTATTTTTCCAGGCTATATAAAATTGCTGATTTCTTATTTTTAAGCGCGACTTAAAACTCGACATTGATCTGTTTACTCTCCGCCAAAGACATCGGAACATGCACCTTTCCACCACTTGTCTGATGCACACTTATAATATGGTGATAGAAATGTAGCATACGCTCTGCCTGCAGTTTTGCTGTCCAGTTTTCAGTGGCATACATCAGTGCCGCTTGACCTAACTCATAGCGATCCTCTGGATACTTCAGTAAGTAATGCACTTTATCTGCAAAACCCTCAATGTTATCCGCTGCAATCAATGCACCCTTACCTTCTATAAGAATCGACGCGGTACCAAGTTCAGCAATCGCAACCACTGGCGTACCTTGCGCCATGGCTTCAAGCAGAACCAAGCCTTGTGTTTCGCTCTTTGATGAGAAGACAAATATATCAGCAGCCTGATAACACGCATTCAACTCTGTGTTGCGATCAAGGTAACCAATGAATTTTATGTTGTTATCCAGCCCCAGATCTGCAGCCAGCTTATGCAGACTTTTCTCGGCAGGTCCCTGACCAGCCACCACCAACAGTGCATCCGGATGTTTTTCAATCAGCACTTTCGTCATTTCAAGCAAAAAACTAATGTTCTTTTCAAATGCCACTCGCCCAACAAACAATAACATCGGACGTTCTAATGGAATGCCGTACTTGATCCTGAAAGCTTTGCCATCCGCATCTTTAAAACTATGTTCCTGCAGCCCTGTAGGTATAACCTCGGCAGCAGCTTTTACACCGTAAGCTCTCAGCACATCCAGCATTGGTTTTGATGGAGCAACAATCGCATCTACAGCATTGCACTGCCGTTTTGAGATTGTGCGCGCGATACCACGGGCTATCAGCTTAGGAACCCACGGCAAATAATGATGTAAGTAGTCTTCAAAGAATGTGTGATAGGTTTCAACATAAGGCACCTTCAACTCACGCGCCAGCCTGAGTCCTAAATAGTGTGCAACAAAAGGCGTATGCACATGAATCAGATCGTAGTTTTCGCGGCGCAGTTCAGGCAACTTCTGTATAGTCGCGCCCCATTTCATTAACTTATCTTCAGGGTCAAAATAAATACTGCGCGCAGGGATACGTTTAATCCAGCTCTCATCTTCGGTACTTGCAGCATAATCCGGTGCAATTATTTGCACCTCATGGCCCAAGCTTTGCATCTGCTTAACAAAGGTGCGGATTGAGGTAGAGACACCGTTGATACGCGGAAAATAAACATCTGAGATATATAGAATTTTCATTCGAACCTAGCCTCATTGCATGTAATAAAAACATTTAATATGTTCAATATAGGCAAGCTTTATGACAGTTTCATGAATATGACAGCAAGTACAAAGACTTGGCTTATGAAAAATAAGAAAGTACTGTTTCAATTTAAAATACAGGTATAGGCAGCTTAAAAACAGTTAATAGAACACTGACTTATTCCGTCATTGTGAGGAGCAAAGCGACGTGGCAATCCATAAGATATGCTTTATGTTAAATCATGGATTGCTTTCGCGCATGAATAACTAGCTTTAGCTGGTATATTCTGCGGTGAAGACCTTGACGGTTTCTCTTCGTTCGCAATGTCGGAATAAATCAATACTCCCTTAAAGCGATGTCACGACCAAGAAAGACAAGCCTGCAACCGCTGAGCCAATCAAAGCGCCTGCTACAACATCACTTGGGTAGTGCAGGCCAAGCACTACTCGTGACAAGCCTACCATAAAAGTAAACGGCAATAGTATTACTGATAACTGGGGATAATAGTTGAGCGCAATCACACTGAACAAAACCGCGTGCAGCGTATGACCCGATGGGAAACTGAATTTATCCAAAGGCAGCGCCGCCATGTTGATTTCCTGGCGCACCTGATATGGCCGCGGACGTAGCGTTTTAGCTTTCAACCATTTATACAGCAAAGTGCCACACAAGCCGGTAGCGGCCATGTGCAGTACCGGCCGCATGCCATCACTGCCTTGAAACACTAGTATGGCAAACATCAGACCATACCAGAACACGCCATCGCCAAGCCGACTCACCAGCCTGAAGCTATCGCGTATCATTCGATACTGACTAGTATGATTAAACGCCACGCACATATTGCTATCAAACTGATGCATGCGGTACAAATAGGATTTTATTTTTAACGGCATTTTTAGCTCCAATCCAAATGGGATTGGAGCTAGCTTGTCATGCTAATGTGAATATTTTATGAAGATTAAATGAAGGTTTCCGTACCCAACGCAAGTGAGCCGGCATCATTTCCTGGCTGGCTGATTTGCCGCCATTCAGGCAGTCGCAGCGGTAACTACTTGAGCAATTTTCTCTGCCAGCGCCTGTACCTGCTGTTCGTTTTCACCTTCTACCATCACGCGAATTTTCGGCTCGGTACCTGATGCCCGCAACAATACACGCCCACTGCCAGCCAGCTCACTTTCTGCAGCCTGCACCGAAGCCTGAATTTCCGCATGCGATGCCAGGTCAATTTTTTTGGCAGTTTTAACGTTAATCAGAACCTGCGGATACAGTGTAAGTTCTGCCCTTAACTGACCCAAAGTTTTACCGCTTTGAATAACTGCGTGTAAAACCTGCAATGCAGCAATAATGCCATCACCACTGCTGTGTTTATCCAGCGTCAGAATGTGGCCGGAATTCTCACCGCCTAATTGCCAGTTGTTCTGATTGAGCAATTCCAGCACATAACGGTCACCTACCTTGGCACGTGCAAACGGAATATTCATCGCAGCCAGCTTATGTTCCAGCGCCAGATTTGTCATCAGTGTACCGACAACGCCGCCCTCCAATGTCCCGCCTTGCTGGCGTGAAGCCGCAATAATGTACAGGAGCTGATCACCATCCAGCAGTTGACCATCCGCGGCAACCATCATCACGCGGTCACCATCACCATCAAATGCAATACCCAGGTCAGCACCGTGTTCAACAACAGCTTTTTGCAAAGCCTGCGGATGTGTAGAACCGACTTGCTCATTGATATTCAAACCATCGGGTTTATTGCCGATGCTAATTACCTCGGCACCCAGCTCATGAAATACTGGTGGTGCCACATGGTAAGTCGCACCATGTGCACAATCCAGCACAATTTTTAATCCGCGTAAATCGAGCTGGTTAGGAAAGGTACTTTTGCAGAATTCCACATAACGGCCAGCTGCATCATCAATTCGGCGCGCCTTACCGAGCTTGGCTGATTCCATCACCTGCATCGGCTGCTCCAGCGCAGCCTCAATTGCATGCTCTACATCATCCGGTAATTTAGTGCCAAGACTTGAGAAAAATTTGATGCCGTTATCATAATAAGGATTGTGTGACGCCGAGATCACAATACCGGCCTGCGCACGCAAAGCGCGAGTCAAGTAAGCCACTGCTGGCGTTGGCATTGGGCCTGTAAGCAAAACATCAACGCCTGCTGCTGACAAACCGGCTTCAAGAGCGGCTTCCAGCATATAACCTGAAATGCGGGTATCTTTACCAATCAGCACCGCCGGATGCGCGCCTTTTGCAAGATTGCTATCAAGGCTAGTCAGCACGCGGCCTGCCGCATAGCCGAGGCGCATCACAAACTCAGGCGTAATCAATGCATCCCCTACACGACCACGAATACCATCTGTACCAAAATATTTTTTTGTCATTGTTATCTTTCCACTATTTTTTAGCTACTAAGCAATCATTAGCTACCGCATGCGCCACATTAGCCCTGCAGCCATGCCGAGTAGCGCAATCTTGATAGGAGTCTTCGGCAAGCGTCTGTTTGAGCCAGTTTTGGCGAGTTTCCGCTTGCCGCCCATCAAAGCGAGGAACGCAAGAAACAAGCGGTAGGGGGTGTCGTGTTCTTTGGTTACTTTCTTATGGACAAGCATAAGAAAGTAACTCGTCAGTCGGATGAAAACGACTAACCCAACTCGCCAACACCTACATTACAGCTGCCACCACCTTAAGCGCATCCACCGTCGCCTTCACATCATGTACCCGCACTATTTTCGCACCCTTCATCACGGATATTACAGAAGCAGCCAACCCAGCATGCAAACGCTGCTGCTCATCCCCACCGGCAATCCTGCCTAGTACCGATTTACGTGAAAGCCCTACCAGAAGCGGAAACCCCAACTCTACAAAACCATCCAGATGCTGAATCAATGCAACATTATGCGCAGTGGTTTTACCAAACCCGAAACCGGGATCAAGCATGATGCGCTCTTTGGCAATCGCATGTGCCAGACATGCCTCTACCCTGTCAGTTAAGAATTGTTTAACTTCACCAACAACATCGGTATATTGCGGATTAATCTGCATAGTTTGCGGAATGCCCTGCATGTGCATTAGGCAAACACCGGCATTGCTATTGGCAACAATTTCAAGCGCACCATCTTCTCTTAGTGCACATATATCGTTCACAATATCCGCACCCGCTTGAATTGCAGCACGCATGACTTCTGGCTTATAAGTATCAATAGAAATAGGCACCGTTGTAACTTTGCTTAATGCCTCAATCACTGGAATTACGCGCCTGAGCTCTTCGTCCAGACCTACGGGATCAGCCCCCGGTCGCGTTGATTCACCGCCGATGTCCAGAATATCGGCACCTTCCGCGATTAGCTGCAAGGCATGCTCAACAGTCAGATCGACTGAGGAGTATTTTCCGCCATCAGAAAATGAATCCGGCGTGACGTTCACGATTCCCATGACATGGGGTCGAGTCAAATCAAGCTGGAATTTTCCACAAAGGAACTGCGTATTGATGTTCATGGTTAATTATACTAAATAAAAAGGGCTAGTTACCTAGCCCTTTTTATTTACATCAGTGATAAATTAAATCTTTACAGCTATTCAGTTTTTGCACTCGGCTGCGGCGCTGGTGTAGCTGTAGGTCCAGGAGTAGAAGATCCACCTGCTGCAGGCGTTATCTTGCTTTGCGTTGGTTTTGGCTGACGCACCGGCAAGCCTGCCATAATATCGCTGATCTGATCAGCATCAATCGTTTCAAACTCTAATAAAGCTGCAACCATAGCTTCTATCTTCTCGCGATTCTCCTCAATCAATTTGCGCGCTAACGCATATTGCTCATCCAGAATACGGCGAATCTCAGCGTCAACCTTTTGCTGTGTAGCTTCAGAGATCGTTTTAGAACTCATACTGCCAAAGAACGAATCCTGCTCACTGCCCGCATAAACCATAGTACCTAACGCATCACTCATACCATAGCGCGTCACCATATCACGAGCCAGCTTGGTCGCACGCTCAAAGTCGTTTGATGCACCGGTAGACATCTGGTGCATGAAAACTTCTTCTGCGATACGGCCGCCGAATAGAATCGAAATTTCTTCGAGCATCTTGTCTTTATAATTACTGATGCGGTCAAATTCCGGCAATTGCCATGTCAAACCCAAAGCCCAGCCGCGCGGCATAATCGTAACTTTATGCACAGGGTCAGCTTTGGGTAACAACGCAGCTACCACCGCATGGCCTGATTCATGATAAGCCGTATTACGGCGCTCATCTTCACGCATAACCATAGACTTACGCTCAGGACCCATGAATATTTTATCTTTCGCATCTTCAAAATCCTGCATATCCACGGTACGTTTATTACGACGTGCTGCAAACAAGGCAGCCTCGTTTACCAGATTAGCTAAATCCGCACCGCTGAAACCAGGCGTACCACGCGCAAGGATATCTGCCTTAACATCAGGGTCAATAGGCACTTTACGCATATGCACTAATAAAATCTGTTCGCGGCCTTTAATGTCTGGCAAGCCAACCATAACCTGACGGTCAAAACGACCTGGACGCAGCAACGCTTTATCCAGCACGTCAGCACGGTTAGTCGCAGCGATTACAATCACACCTGAGTTAGCCTCAAAACCATCCATCTCAACCAGCAACTGGTTCAGCGTCTGTTCACGTTCATCGTTACCGCCGCCAGTACCTGCGCCACGGCTACGGCCTACCGCATCGATCTCATCAATAAAGATAATACAAGGTGAGTTCTTTTTAGCAGTCTCAAACATATCACGTACGCGTGATGCACCAACACCGACGAACATTTCTACGAAATCTGAACCTGAAATGGTAAAGAACGGCACTTTTGCTTCACCGGCAATTGCCCGCGCCAGCAAGGTTTTACCAGTACCTGGAGGGCCAACCATCAATACGCCGCGTGGAATGCGTCCACCCAGCTTCTGGAATTTTGTCGGATCACGCAAGAACTCAACCAGTTCAAAGACTTCTTCTTTAGCCTCATCACAACCCGCCACATCGGCAAATGTAGTTGGATTATTCGCCTCATCAAGCTGACGAGCTTTGCTCTTACCAAAGGAGAATGGTCCGCCGCCCTTGCCGCCGCCCTGCATCTGGCGCATGAAGAATATCCATACACCGATGAGTAAAATCATCGGGAACCATGAAACGAACATACTCATGAGCAAAGACTGCTCTTCTTCAGGTTTAGACTCGACTGTTACGTTATATTTGAGTAAATCGGAAACCAGCCAAGGGTCAGTAGGTGCATATGTGTTGAACTTCTTGCCATCTTGACCGGTTACACGCAACACGCGCCCGTCGATCTGCACTTTAGCAACGCGACCGTCTTTTACGTCCTGAATAAATTGGGAGTAAACAATCTGGCTGTCAGCGTTGCTTTTAACGCCAGACAAATTGAAAATGGCCATTAGCACCATAGCAATCGCCAACCAGATGGCAACATTCTTAAACACGTTGTTCAAAATTCAATTCCTTATATCAACAACAAACCTTGTGATTTATTAGTAGCTTATACCAAAATTTAAGGTTTGCGACCCAATCCCAGCAAATAAACTTCGCTACTTCTATCACGCGAAGCCTTAGGCTTGCGTGTAACAACTTTATCAAACATCTGACGCATATTCTGTAGAATTTCTTCGAATCCAGCGCCTATAAATACCTTGACCACAAAATTACCGCCTGGTTTCAACCAATCTTTACTAAAATCCAGTGCCAGCTCGGTTAAATAGGCAGCGCCGGCCTGATCAACATCTTTAACTCCACTGATATTGGGGGCCATGTCAGCAATTACAAGGTCAACTTGCGTATTATTTATTTTTTCTTCCAGCACTCTTAATACCGACTCTTCACGAAAGTCGCCCTGTATAAAAGTAACGCCGCCTATCGGCTGCATGTCCAGAATGTCCAGCGCGATCACTTTACCGTGACCTTTAAGACGCTGCACTGCTACCTGAGACCAGCTGCCGGGAGCCGAGCCCAGATCGACCACGGTCATGCCGGGCTTGATAAGCTTATCTTTATCATCAATCTCCATAAGCTTGTAGGCAGCGCGTGCGCGATAACCTTCCTTTTGCGCTAACTTCACATAAGGATCGTTAAGGTGCTCCATCATCCAGGCTTTACTGGTTCGAGTTGGTTTCATATTATGTTTACTTCTTGCCTGCTTAGGCGCTGACTAATATCATGTTAAAATATAGGACTATCAAATACGGTTAGAAAATAATGAAATTAAGCACCAAACAAATCGCACATTTACGTGGTCTGGCTCATGCCCTGAGTCCTGTTGTCATGATAGGCAATAATGGACTCACTGAGAATGTAATTAAAGAAATTGAGCTCAACTTAAACGCACATGAACTGATTAAAGTACAAGTGGCCGGTGATGACCGCAATGCGCGTAAAGCTGTATTTGATGAAATTTGCAAACAAACCAACGCTATTGCAGTTCATCATATTGGTAAGCAATTAGTATTTTACCGTCCTAGCAGCACTGTAAAAGAAAGTGCAAAAATCAATATTCCAAAACTGTAATAGCTAAGCACCAAACTATTTCAGTTATCTTGATTTAAGTACCATCACTAAAGCAAGCAGGCATTCGAGCAGGTATGCCACGCTTGCAACACCATGCCAGTTTTTAAAGCGATCTGCAAATACGCTCTGCATCACATCCGCTGGCAAGGCCTGCGCCTTTAGGCCTTCCAGTATTGGCTGTATGCCAAAATGACCTGCCAGTATCAACAGCAGCATTAAAAAAACAGCCCAGAAAAACAACTGTTTCAATGCTGCAGTACCATTCTCTATCAGGCGATGAATAAGCAGATAGAACGCACTCACCATACCGATATAGCTCACTACAGTAAACAGTTTCCCGGCCAGCATGCCGGCCATCTGCTTATCCTGCAGAGTATCAAATAACACATAAGCACTGATGCCGGTGGTCCACAGCGCACCAGCCCATAATGTAATAATGATTAATGATAGTCTGTAAGCCATATTTAATAATTCCTATTAAATGTACAACACATCCAGCACTTCATACTCTTTAAGGCCGCCCGGCGCTGTAATCTCGGCGACATCTCCTACAGATTTGCCAATTAAGCCACGCGCGATCGGTGAGCTTACAGAGATTTTACCATTTTTGATATCAGCCTCATCTTCGCCCACGATTTGATAAGTTTTGTTATCACCAGAATCAAGGTCTTCAATATTGACCGTCGAACCGAACACAATGCGACCTTCGGCATTCAGTGTTTTTGGATCAATCACTTGTAAATTTGACAGCTTAGCCTCTAGCTCAGCGATACGGCCTTCAATAAAGCTTTGACGCTCTTTTGCCGCTTCATATTCTGCATTTTCAGATAAGTCGCCCTGCGCGCGCGCTTCAGCAATTGCCTGAATGATATTAGGTCTATCTACGCCACGCAAACGCTGCAATTCTTCTTTAAGTAACTCTGCACCACGAACTGTGACTGGAAATTGACTCAATGCCATGCTACTACCTCGTATAAAAAATAAACCACACTCACATGAGCGTGGTTTTCAAAAGTAAAAATTAGATTTTTTTGGAATTAAGCTAAGTTTATTTTAGCTTAGTTGTTTATGCAAGTTCTGTAATGACTCTACCTGAATCTCTTGCATGTGCGCCATACCGATACATGCGGCTTTAGCACCTGCCAGCGTTGTGTAATAAGTCACTTTATTTTGCAATGCACTACGACGAATCTCGTATGAATCCGCAACCGCACGTTTATCTTCAGTAACATTCACAATAAAGCTGATATCGCCATTCTTGATCATATCAACAATATGCGGACGACCTTCAGCCACCTTGTTCACCGCCTGCACTTGCAGGCCGCTTGCCGTTAAAGCTGCTGCAGTACCTTTGGTTGCAACCAGTTCAAAACCTAGTCGGTCCAGCTGCTGCGCAATTTCAACCACTTTCAAGTAGTCTTCTTTACGCACACTGATAAATGCACGGCCACCTTCAGGCAACTTGGTTGAAGCGCCCAACTGCGACTTCAGGAATGCCTCGGCAAACGTTCTGCCTACACCCATGACTTCACCGGTAGACTTCATCTCAGGGCCAAGGATAGTATCTACACCCGGGAACTTGATGAACGGGAATACTGCTTCTTTTACTGAGTAGAACGGCGGCACAATTTCACGCGTCACATTCTGTGATGCAAGTGACTGGCCTACCATGCAGCGCGCTGCAACTTTAGCCAACTGCAAACCGCAGGCTTTAGAAACAAACGGTACCGTACGTGAAGCACGTGGATTCACTTCGAGCACATAAACGGTCTCGCCCTGAATCGCGAACTGTACGTTCATCAAGCCAACCACGCCTAAAGCTTTGGCCATCTGCTTGGTTTGCACACGCAATTCATCCTGCAGTTTTGCTGACAAACTGTATGGCGGCAATGAACAAGCTGAGTCGCCTGAGTGTACACCGGCTTGTTCAACGTGTTCCATAATACCGCCGATAATCACTTCCACACCGTCAGACAATGCATCCACATCCACTTCCAATGCATCATTCAGGAAACGATCCAGCAATACCGGTGATTCATTTGAAACTTTAACCGCCTCACGCATGTAGCGTTCCAACTGGCTTTGCTCCTGTACGATTTCCATCGCACGACCACCTAAAACATATGAAGGACGCACCACTAACGGGTAACCAATTTCACCGGCCAGGCGCAACGCCTCTTGTTCGGTACGTGCGGTACGGTTAGGTGGCTGCTTCAGACCTAATTCATGCAGCATTTTCTGGAAACGCTCACGGTCTTCTGCCATGTCAATCGCATCTGGCGTGGTACCGATAATTGGCACACCGGCTTTTTCCAGCTCACGTGCCAGTTTCAATGGGGTTTGACCGCCGTATTGCACGATCACGCCAACAGGTTTTTCCAGCGCTACGATTTCCAGTACATCTTCCAATGTCACTGGCTCAAAATATAGACGATCTGAGGTGTCGTAATCGGTAGAAACAGTTTCTGGGTTACAGTTAACCATGATGGTTTCATAGCCATCTTCACGCATTGCGAAAGCCGCATGCACACAGCAATAGTCAAATTCAATACCTTGGCCAATACGGTTTGGACCACCGCCCAGCACCATGATTTTTTTGTTGTTGGTTGGCTGCGCTTCACACTCTTCTTCATAGGTTGAGTACATGTATGCAGTGTTGGTTGAAAACTCTGCAGCACAGGTATCTACACGTTTGTACACCGGGCGCACACTCAATGCCTGACGGTAAGCTCGCACCGCATGCTGGTCAGTATTCATAAGTATAGCCAGACGACGGTCAGAGAAGCCACGGCGTTTTAGTTGCAGCAAAGCTGCTTTATCCAGATCAGCAAGGTTCCTGCCTTTTAGCGCCTGTTCGCGATCGATAATGTCTTTAAGCTGCACCAGAAACCATCTGTCGATTTTTGAAATATTGAATACATCATCAACACTCAAGCCCATACGGAATGCATCACCCACGTACCAGATACGCTCAGGGCCAGGCACACCGATTTCCTTGGTGATCGTGTCCATGTCTGTGGTTTTCTCATCCAGACCATCGACGCCTACTTCCAGACCGCGCAATGCTTTCTGGAATGATTCCTGGAAAGTACGGCCGATTGCCATCACTTCACCCACAGATTTCATCTGTGTCGTCAAACGACTATCCGCCTGCGGGAATTTCTCAAATGCAAACCTTGGTATCTTTGTCACTACATAATCGATACTTGGCTCAAAAGACACAGGTGTTGCACCGCCGGTAATTTCATTACGCAGTTCATCCAGCGTAAAGCCTACCGCCAATTTAGCAGCCACTTTCGCAATCGGGAAGCCAGTCGCTTTAGATGCCAATGCAGATGAACGTGACACGCGCGGGTTCATTTCAATCACGATCATGCGGCCATCATCCGGGTTGATCGCAAACTGTACGTTTGAACCACCGGTATCGACACCAATTTCGCGAAGCACAGCCAAGCTGGCATTACGCATGATCTGGTATTCTTTATCTGTCAGCGTTTGTGCAGGCGCAACCGTGATCGAGTCACCGGTATGCACGCCCATTGGGTCCAGATTTTCGATTGAACAGATGATGATGCAGTTGTCGGCAGAGTCGCGCACAACTTCCATCTCGTACTCTTTCCAGCCGAGCAGTGATTCTTCAATCAGCAACTCACTGGTAGGTGAGGCATCCAAACCGCGTTCGCAGATAGTAATGAATTCTTCACGGTTATAAGCAATACCACCACCACTGCCACCCATCGTGAATGACGGGCGGATAATTGCTGGGTAGCCAATACTAGCCTGCACCTGCAATGCCTCTTCCATGCTATGCGCAACGGCGGAACGGGCAGAACCCAAACCGATTTTGGTCATTGCATCTTTAAATTTCTGACGGTCTTCGGCTTTATCAATCGCTTCTTTTGAAGCGCCAATCAACTCTACGTTGAATTTAGCCAACACACCATGCTTATCCAGATCCAGCGCGCAATTCAATGCGGTCTGGCCACCCATTGTTGGCAACAGCGCATCAGGGCGCTCTTTCTCGATAATTTTCTCAACCACTTGCCAGGTTACTGGCTCAATGTAAGTAGCATCAGCCATTTCCGGATCGGTCATGATCGTTGCCGGATTGGAGTTCACGAGGATAACGCGATAACCTTCTTCACGCAGCGCTTTACAGGCTTGCGCGCCGGAATAGTCAAACTCACAGGCCTGACCGATAACGATAGGGCCTGCGCCAATAATTAGAATGGATTTAATGTCAGTACGCTTAGCCATTAGCCAGCCTTTCTTTCTTCTGTATTTCTTGCTTGCATCATGCTAATGAAGCGATCAAACAAATAACTCATTTCGGTAGGGCCTGGACTTGCCTCCGGGTGACCCTGAAAACTGAACGCAGGTTTGTCAGTGCGTGCAATACCTTGCAGGCTACCGTCAAACAATGAAACATGCGTTACCTTGATATTGGCAGGTAGAGTTGCCGCATCGGCAGCAAAACCATGGTTCTGGCTGGTAATATAGACACGTTTGGTTTCAACATCCTGCACCGGATGGTTTGCACCGTGGTGACCGAACTTCATTTTTACGGTTTTTGCGCCACTGGCCAATGCCAGCAACTGGTGACCCAGACAGATACCAAAAGTAGGCACGCCTTTATCAACAATGGTTTTAATCGCTTTAATCGCGTAGTCACATGGCTCAGGGTCGCCTGGGCCGTTAGACAGAAACACGCCATCAGGATTCAGCGCCAGCGCTTCTTCAGCCGTCGCCTGTGCCGGCAGCACAGTCACCTTGCAGCCGCGTGAGACCAGCATACGCAAGATATTGCGCTTAACGCCGTAATCAAAAGCGACCACATGAAATTTCTGTTCTGGCGCCTGCGTGTAGCCTTGACCTAGCACCCATTCACCTTCAGTAAACTGGTATGGTTTTTCGCAACTGACTACTTTAGCCAAGTCCAAACCTGCCATGCCTGGGAAATCGGCAATCAGGCTGTTAGCCAGAGCGACAGCCTTGGCTTCATCAGCTTCACCCGCAATGATGGCACCGGCTTGAGCGCCTTTTTCTCGCAGGATACGTGTCAGCTTGCGTGTATCGATATCAGAAATCGCCACCACATTATTGGCAGCCAGATATTCAGACAAAGATTGAGTGCTTCTGAAATTACTGTGAATGAGCGGTAAATCGCGAATAATCAAACCGCTTGCATAAACTTTGCCAGACTCTACGTCTTCAGCATTCACACCGTAATTGCCGATGTGCGGATAAGTTAAGGTAACGATTTGTTTGGTGTATGACGGATCGGTGAGGATCTCTTGGTAGCCAGTCATCGAAGTGTTGAATACAACCTCGGCCACTGCGTGGCCTGACGCTCCAATTGACATGCCACGAAACACGGTTCCATCTGCAAGTACTAGTATGGCGGGCAGGTTTTGTGACACAGTAACTCCTTGTTTTTACAGCATTAAAAATTGTATAGTCTTTGTCCATCATGAACAG